>PBEE01000039.1:0-44706 GCA_002717605.1 Crocinitomicaceae bacterium
TGGCCTTGAGTGCCCTGACCCGGCCTTCATTTCGGGTGCGACGCGCTTTAATACCTTGCCGGATCCAGGTCTCTTCTTGGGCCAGCTTTTTGTCAAAGAGCGCGTCCGCTCGCGCCTCGGCTTCTGCCTGCTGCTCTCTCAGCACCAAAAATTTGGCGTAGTCGGCCTGCCATAAGGAGAGATGGCCCCGATCGAGCTCGCCAATGCGATTACAGACTAGCTGCAGGAACCGCCGGTCGTGGGTAATGAGGACAATGGCGCCCTCGAAGTGACTGACCTGCTGCTCCAGCCAATTGATCGAGGGGATATCGAGATGGTTGGTCGGCTCGTCCAGCAGCAGCACGTCGGGCTCTGTCACCAATGCCCGCGCCAGTGCGGCACGCCGTCGCCACCCGCCCGACAAAGCCGCCAACGGGTCATTTGCCTTCAGGTCTAATTGCTGCAGCACCCGCTCGATCCGCCGTTCCATGTTCCAGCCGTCGAGATGTTCCAGCTGGGCCTGAATCTGGCTCAGTTCTTCCAAGGCCGCCGCAGAGCCATCTGCGGCGAGGGTGTGGTAGCGCGACAGTAGCGCCCCGGTCTCTGCCAATCCGGTGGCGACGTAATCAAACACGCTGGTCTCGAGATGCTCAGGTAGCCCCTGCTCAAGACGCGCTAATGTGATATTGGGATCTACCCAGCGCTCGCCATCCTCCGCGGACAACTCGCCCGACAAGATGCGCATCAGCGTCGATTTGCCTGCGCCGTTCCGGCCAAGGAGGCCCAGCCGCTCGCCTTTGTCCAGCGTCAGGCTCACCTTGTCCAGTAATACCTGGGTGCCGATGTTGAACTCAACCTGATCGAGGCGGATATAGGGCATGGATGTTCTCCTGAGGGCGGCAAGTTTAGGACAGAAAACAACCTTTGCGCGGATCTAGTAGAATGCTGGCATCGGGGGACAACAACATGACGACGGCGACAATAGACGCGCAGGTAAATGCGCGCTGGATAGCACTCTGGCTGGCGGTCTGCGCAGCCACGATCTTGGGCATGATTCTGCTGGGCGGGGTGACCCGACTCACTGAGTCCGGCCTCTCGATGGTGGACTGGCGACCGATCATGGGCGTCATACCGCCACTGACCGAGGCACAGTGGTTGGCCACCTTTGCCGAGTATCAGCAGTACCCGGAGTATCAAAAAATTAATCAGGGTATGGATCTCGCCGGGTTCAAACAGATCTTCTGGTTTGAGTATCTGCACCGCGTGCTGGGCCGCCTCATTGGCCTAATGTATTTCGTTCCACTTTTGATCTTTGCGCTGCGGAAGATGATTGCACCACAACTCCTGCCAACACTGATTCTGTTGTTGATTTTGGGTTCCGCGCAGGGCCTGCTTGGTTGGTACATGGTCAAGAGCGGTCTGGTTGACCGACCTTCTGTGTCGCAATACCGGCTAACGGCACACCTCGGCGTCGCGGTCGCCATCTATGCCCTGATGATGTGGTTGGTATTGCGTGTCAGCTCAGGCCTCTCGCCAGCGCTGAGGCACATAAGAGGCTGGGGCTGGGTGCTGGTTGTTGGGGTTTACACACTGATTTTGTCCGGCGGATTTATGGCCGGTACGGATGCAGGCTTTGCCTACCCGACCTGGCCGATGATTGGCGAGACGTTTGTTCCTATGGGCTATTACGCCGAAGGCTGGCAGGCCACTTTTGAAGGAGTTGCTACCATTCATTTCAACCATCGCATGCTCGCCTATGCCATGACGCTCCTTGTGCTGGTGCTGAGCGTGCAATCTTTGCGAACCAGCGATCATCCCGGCGTCAGGCGAGGTGCCTGGCTAATGTTGGTTGCGCTCACGTTCCAGGTAGCTCTGGGTATCGGCACAGTGCTAACGCAAGTAGCGATCCCCATGGCGGCGACCCATCAGGTCGGCGCGGTGCTGTTGCTGACAGCAGTGCTTTACTGGATCCACGCCCAGACTGACCAAAAGCAAGTACTTTCTGTTTAATAAAGAGTGAGGCCAATCCTGAGAGGCGCAGGCTCCGCCTAGGTAGCCGTCGTGGCAATCCGCAGGTGGCGCCCTCAACGATCTATCGAAAAATTAAGTCCTGGAAGAGCCAGTGAGCTCCCGCAAGTAAAAGCCAACCTCAGGGCAAGATGTCGCGGTAAAGACCTTGATAGTTCACGTCGGTCCGCCCCGCGCGCTATTTAACCACTCGTTTAGGCACCCGTAATAGGAAGGACTTAAGCCTTGGCTTCGTCTGAAAAGTATCCGGTCGCGACGCCGTCCTCGCCATAGACCGGCTCTTTGATTTCAACCCGAAACTTATTGGTCTCCGCATTAAGTATCTTGTATTGCGCAAGGTGCCCAAACATATTCAGGTACCAATCACCTTTCAGGTGGGCCTCCAAGTCAGCCCCGCTCTCCCATTCCTCGTAAACGACCACGCGACCGGGGTGATTGAGGTCAGCAGTCCAGAGATAATGAATGCAGCCTTTCTCGGTGTAGGCGCCCTCGATGAGTTCCTTACCTTTAATCAGCGCTTCGTCGCGCACCTCGGGTGGGAATTCGACAATTCCTGCTACGACAACTCGAGACATAATGACTTCTCCAAATTTTCAGTTTCAGTGAATGAAAGATGTAAGGTGCGGGTCGTTCACTCTTTGACCCCAGACGCCTCATCGTAGCCGCCCTGACCACTGATCTCCGCCCACTGTTTGAATAGCTTGCTTGCCGGCACGGCGCCCTCAACGATCAGCTGTCGCCAGACCTCCGCGGCGCGCACATAGTAAGGCACGCTGCCAGGGAACATGGCGAGCGAGAGTGCTTCAGCCAATTCCAATTCGTTCACGCCAGCCTGATAGGCCGCCTTAATTTGCCACTTGAGAGCCCGCCAGTTACCCGAACAGGTATGCACCGCACAGGCTGTCATGTGTGCCAATGCGGGCGGGACGGGGCCGATCAGCTGTGCAAAAGCGGCGAGATATTGCTCGCGTGGATTGACAGTAGGGAGATGGGTCACCCAATGATCTTCAACAAATAGATAACCCTCGCTGCCTTTAGCCATGGCGCTGATAGCGGTGGCGAGGCCAAGATGCGCGGCATCGCCACCGGCATCCACGAAACGCTTAACGTGATGGCTGCCCAGGGACTCCTCGCAACTGATCAACACACCTAGCCACACAAACTCGTGGGCGTGACGGCTGAGATGTCTTTCCTCAAGTGCAAGCACGTAATAGAGCGAGTCGTAACGCTCCAGCAGATGCGGTGNCGAAATCGCCATCAGGCCGTGGTGAGGCAGCAGATATCCCCGCTTTGCATGGATATCGCTCAACGCGGCGAGGGGATCATAGTCGGTCATGGGTTTCTCCCTGTAATGCCTTGCCTGATGCAGCCCACCATTGATTCTCTCAGGTGTCAGCGGGTATGGTTTGTAATGCCTGGTCGACATCCAAGCTACACATACTGATCTGGTAATTTGCCACCTTAAACTAAAACCTTCGGCTGAATATGACCACACAAACCGGTTACTCGATCTGCTCGATCTGTGACATCGGCTGCCAACTCAGAACCGAGTCAGAAGATGGCCGCGTGACCCGCATCATTGCGCATGACAACCCCTTGTTGGCGAAGAATATCTGCTTCAAAGGAGTCGCAGCGCCGAGCATACACAATGCGCCCGATCGATTGCGCGTGCCCCTGAAGCGAGTCGGTGAACGCGGCGAGAATCGCTGGCAAGAGATCAGCTATGAGCAGGCGATGGACGAGATCGCCGAGCGTCTTAAGAAAGTGGTCAGCGAGTACGGACCTGAAGGGATGGCGGTGTCTACGTCGGGGTGGAATACCCAGACGACGCAAGCCGCAGATCGGCGCTTTATGAATCTGTTGGGTGCCCCAAACTGGATCAGCGGCGTCTCGCTTTGCGCGGGTAACACGGCTGCTATCAACCGTCTCACCTATGGTTGGTTCCCCATGGGCGACTTCCAGAACACCAACTGCATCGTGCTGTTCGGCCACAATCCTAAGAAGCATTCCTGGACCCCGATCTACAACATGATTGAAGCCGCACGGGCACGGGGTGCCAAGGTCATCGTGCTTGATCCCCGTGTATCGGAACAGGCAGAGGTGGCCGATGTGCATCTGAGACTGCGTTCGGGCACCGACGCAGCGATGTGCCTGGGCTGGCTGAAAGTGATTTTCGACGAGGGACTTCACGATAAGAAATTTGTGGCCAAGTGGTGCACGGGATTCGATGAACTCAAGGCACGTGTCGACGAGTATCCACTTGAGAGGGTGTCAGCAATCACAGGCGTCGATCAGGCGCTAATTGTAGAGGCCGCGCGTCTCTATGCGACGGCCGACGGGGCCATTATTCCCTGGACGCCGATCACCGATATGCAAATTTCGTCGACGTCTGCGATCCGCTTGCACTCGATTTTGCGTGCGGTGACCGGCAATTTGGATGTCGTGGGGGGGGAGACGCTGGGCGGCTTCAATCCAGACATGATTCCTGAGTCCGAACTGGCGCTTCACGATGTGCTCTCTGATGAGCAAAAGGCCAAACAGCTGGGATATGAAAAGCACCCCGCCTATACGTATCGGGTGGCCGAGATGCTCAAGGCGCCCACGGAAAAAGTCTGGGGATATCCCTACGCCGATATCGTGATGGGCTGCCATATGGCGAACCCGAGCGAGGTGTTTCGTGCCATGGCCTATGAGGATCCGTATCCGATCAAGGCGTTTTTTGCGCTCGGTAACAACGCACTCATGAGCTATCCCAATCAACACCAGATTCATAAGGCGATGTTGAACCAGGACCTGATCGTTGCCCATGAGCTGTTTATGACGCCGACTGCCATGATGGCGGACTATGTGCTACCCGGCGATGCCTTCTCGGAACGTAATCACATTGCAGACACCTGGAGCTGGACCACGCGACTCGGACTCTCCCAGAAGTTGGCAGAGCCGCCCGAGCAGGCCAGTAACAGCTACCAATTCTGGCGGGATCTCGCCGTGCGTTTTGGCTTCGAAGAGTGGTTCCCCTGGTCCACCCATGACGAGGTGCTCGACTACCGGTTGTCACGTTCCGGCCGCAGCTTCTCAGATTTCGAGGCGCAGGGTTTCATGGAGATTCCACCCGTGCGCTATCGCAAGTATCGCAAGACCGGCTTTGCCACACCTTCAGGCAAAGTCGAGCTGTCCTCCTCGGTGCTGGGGGATCTGGGTTTCGATCCCTTGCCTTACTTCCGCCCGGGGCCGGCGACGTCAGAGGAGTTCCCCTACTTGGTATTCAACGGTGTGCGCGAAGATCCGTTTTTTCAGACCGGGCAACGCAACATTAAAGAGCTCAGAGACCGGTGTCCGGTGCCTAGGATCTTTATGCACCCTGATGATGCGAAACGAGAGGCCCTCACAGACGGTGAGTGGATTGAACTGCAAACCGCTTACGGTGCAGTGAGCGCGGAGCTTTCAGTGCAGCCCAATATGAAAACAGGGCATGTGCGTGTGCCCCATGGCTGGTGGTACCCGGAGGCGACTGATACTGAAACGCTGGCTGGTGCGTTTTTGTCGAGCGATGCGGTGTTGTGCTCGGATGACGACGAGCTTCTGGATTATGAGCAAGGTGTCCCTCACTTTAAAGGGTTTCCGGGGCGGGTGGTGAAAACAATAAAACCCGAGGCGATTGGTGCCGCTTAAGTGACCCAACGTTCAGAGCTAAAGCAACGTTATCTGGAAACCAAAGCCCAGCTATTGGGTTGGTTGGCATCAAGGATGTTGACCCATTGTGAAACGGGTGTAGACGGTCTCGTAAAGCGAATCCTTTTGCCGAAAAATCGCAAGGCCCAGCCCAAGTTATAACCTGCTCTATGATGAGGTTAACTGTTATTAGTATGGCGTTAAGAATCTTGCTGCCAATTAGTGAGTGTTTATTAATCTAGTGTGCGGAAAATACTAGCAGCAGGGTACCGGGCTCGTGAAAGTAGAGCCCGTAACCTGAATTGACAATAAGATGTCCATCGTGAACCACTGGCCCAGCCCCGCTGATGCTCCCACCTCGGGATCTAAGTCCAGAGAGCGTATCCACTTGCCGCGTCGTGTCAAAAGACCACACCACAGAACCGTCCTTGGCGGAGTATATCCTCACGTAACCATCCAAGTGACCAGCCACCACATGCCCGGGAAATGCAGTGACCGCGGCAGAGATCCCGGGGTCGCAGTAGGGCCGCTCTTGGGGGCATATGTCTAGTTGAAGGTGCTGCCAGATTGTTGCACCCGTATGGCCATTGAGCATATTCATGCCGGGTTGCGCCGGGCCTGCATAGTTTGCGCCGACAGGCGCCTCCCCGTAATCGTTGATTGGAACGTAAACCCGGTCTCCTTCAGCGGCCATACCGAAGTGGACGCCACCTTGTATCCCGCCACGACCAATTCGCCGAGACCATATAATTTTGCCATCCTGATCCGGATCTAGGCCAAACACCATGCCGCTCTTCTGTCCTGCAACAAGCACGGCACCGGCGTCTCCCTCGGGTTCAATGAGTATTACGCTAGCGCCAAAATCCATATCTGGGCCGTGCTCATCTGGGCAGTTGGGGTTGCCCTCCATCATGCATGCCACGTTCCATGCGTCCTTTCCTAAGGTCTGCCTAGACCATTGGCGTTTGCCATCTTTGAGGCTGAAAGCATGGATTGCATCGCTGGACGTGTTTGCAGGGGAGGAGTAGTTCTCTCCTGTCCCTACATAGATAAGGCCTCGTTTTTCATCCACCAGAGGGCTACTCCAGATCGGCGCACCGGAGGGTCCGTATACGGCTGTTCCAGCTTCTGTAGTTTGCTGTAGTGTGGGTGCTTCATCTATAGCCCAAGCAGTCCATACTTCTGTGCCGCGCTGGGCGTTGAGTGCTACCACTTTACCTCGGAAGGTGCAGCACGGGTAGCCAGGGTCGGCTGCAGGTATTACTTCTAAGGAAGACACGGGGACGTAGAGCATGCCTTTAGACAGAGCGGGTGTGCCGGTGAGAGTGGCACTAGGATGATCGTCAATGCGGGTGCGCCAAATTAGCTGGCCGGTCAGTGCATCTAGGGCGTACGCCTTGGCCAAAATATCACCAAAAAAGACCTTTGGTTGGCCATCCGCGCCATCGCTCAAAACTATCCCGGTGCGCACCTCAGCTGAGGCCTCAAATCGCCAACGTTCGCAACCAGTATCAAGGTCAAGTGCGAGTACGCTGCCGTCTTGGCTGCCTACGAATACAGTGCCCCAACCTACTGCTGGCTGCGAGCGGGCCCTATTAGCATCTGGATAGGCGTATGCCCATTTCAGCCTAAGTTTATCTATGCTGTCGACTGATAATCCTGCGCTGGCAGCATCGGCATATCGAGAGGTGTTGTGGCCCCAGTTGTTCTTCGGTGGCAGGCTGGCTGTATCAAAATCGATCTTACTATTCGAGCAGCGTGGGGCATCTAGTAACGNTNGATTATCCTGCTCTNCCCCAAANGTAAGATAAGAAACGATATGNTGCTTTTGGTNTTGGGACAGGTGTNTGGTCTGAGCTGCCATAATGCCCTCGTCAAGAGCCTGGNGCAGGTTCCTAGGNCTCATTAATTCGAGCCANTGCTGATGAGGCGCCTTGNGCACAGAGCCGTTNTGACAATATAGACAGTTGGATTTNAACAGGGCNGCGCCGGGCATTTCATCNCGATTGAGCCCCTTAGNCNCAGCCTGNAANTCATCTACCGATGTCAGATTANTGCTTCCCAGAACATGATCCTGNGCTGAGAAGGAATGCGNGACAGGGAACTGNGNAATACCAACAAGTAGAANGATCCTGAGACAACGGTGCACTGCTATCCCCCCGGTTGCTTTTNCTACTCTTTCACTACANCNAGCAAGGNTTAGCCACCTGATANCCNGATTTGGTAGGAATTGCCTACTCAACCTCCTGAACATGTTCGAAAGCCTGCATGACATCAGGCGAAATGTTTTTATCGCCCTTTTCGGCGGCATGTTGNTCCACTTTAGCTTTCACNGCNGCTTCCAACTCTCCGCGGAANAGCTTGTTGTTNTCTCGTAACCAAGTTTCTGATGCCATNCGTTGTTCGTTAAGGCGATTGATTTTCGGTATTGCATAACGCGCGATTAACTCGTAAGAGCGNCGGGTTTCAGCCCAATCAGCCCATCTAGTTTCTAGGTGCAGGTAGCAGCCGAACCCCCCNGATTGCTCTGTAAGACGGGCNACTTGCGCCACATAGTCATCGGGCGTACCAATCACNGCAAACCCAGTGTCAATCATNTAGTCGACNGGATCGACGCCCGGTGGTGGCGCTANTGGGATAGCAGCGACTTCTGCCATNTAGTCGATCCANTGAGGAAGCCTCCACATCACATTTTCTCTAGCCTTCTCGCGGGTTTCAGCAACGTGGACTGGTGCTACGAGNCGCCAATTAGTGCGATCCATAGTGTTGCCATATTGGGCGGCTGTCTCCTCGGCAATGGCCCAGTTTGATGCCAGTGCATTGAAGGCGCCTTTTGAGGTGGCCCCGATTGACAGCATGCTTAAGCCGAACTTACCTGCCGCCCTTGCACCTGTTGGCGACACCTGNCTCGCCACAGCCATTTCTATNCCCTCCTCGTTATAGGGTTCAAGCTGCAATCGAGCCTCCTGTAGCTCNAACCAGTCGGTTTTTGCTGTTACCGTCTCNCCGTTGAGCAACGGAACAAGTACCTCAATACCTTNTTCCATGCGGTCTCGTACTTTNGCNGTGGGAACCCCCATCATGTACGCATCTGACGGCAGAGCNCCGGGGCCCATNCCAAATATNAGGCGCCCTCTCGTCAGATAGTCAAGNTGGCGAATGCGATCTGCTACGTGGAGCGGATGATGATAAGCGAGTGACACNACNCCGGTGCCNAGTTTGATTCGCGAGGTGCGCTCCGANAGNGCCGCGATAGTCAGCTCNGGACTGGCACTGATTTCCCAACCNCCTGAGTGATGTTCGCCTAACCAGGCCTCGTCAAATTCGAGATTTTCCAGATGNTCAACAAGCTCAAGGTCATGTTGTAATGACAGCGANGGATGTTCGTCAGGAGCGGCATGNGGAGCGATAAATGCACCAAAACGAATTCTTGGATGAGCCATTGCATNTTCCCCCTTATTATTGANTACAGCNAAANGCTNGCAGTGTTTAGCAGCTACCGGTACAGTGTAGAGAAATTTTCGTCCGNTTGAGCTANCACNTCTTTATTTGCGGCAACTATGTCAATTAGCCATATTGTTGTCAATGAGAGCTANTTTTTGTACNNAGACAAAANNNTTTNAAGATCGAGTTCAANNCCGGTGATTATCNAGGAGGCACAGCACGTAANATGACTGCGAAGAAAGAAGTCCGGTTTCGTGAGGTGCCTGCCGTTCGCAAGGCCGTNTCGATACTCCGTTTGCTCTCNCGGACCTCGGANCCAATGGGCGTTAATGCNATCAGCAAAGAGCTTGATCTGGTTCCTAGCACTTGCTTGCATATTCTGCGGGTGCTGGTTGCTGAGGGTTTAGTNGCNCCAGAGACNCGGGGNAAACGCTACACATTGGACGTGGGAATTTTGTCGTTAGCACGCAGCCTGATAAGNNGCNACGAGATGATTCGGTTCACTCAGCCTGAGCTGGATCGCATCTCCCNCCGATACAACGTGTCAATGATCGCAGAAAAAACGATCGATATAGAACACTCAGTAGTTGTCGCAGTCAGTCACTCAAGCAGCGCNATGCGGCTNAACGTTGAAGTGGGCAGCCGCTTCCCAACTCTCGTGAGTGCTACNGGTCGCTGCTACGCTGCTTTTGGAAATGTGTCTGATGATGAGTTAGCGGAGCATTTCCCGAAACTTCGATGGAGTATTGCACCGTCCAAGCGAGATTGGAAAAGTCAGGTTAGAGAGGCGANGNAGAAGGGCTACGCCGCAGATGTAGGAAATTACATTTCTGGTCATATGGTGGTCTCGGTACCNATTATCGAGCACGAGGTCATGACNTATGGTTTTGCTGCGGTAGGGGACATAACTCCNGTTAAAGCAGCAGAGCAAGATCTCGTAGCTGANATGAAGGCAGTCNTAAATAATCTNGACAGGCATTGACCCGAGCAAANGTGGTGATGCTTTTTTAGGNGAGTTTCNNAATTATAAGAACGTTNACTGNCAGANCGACCAGNCGTTTTNTAATCAGAATCTGGGAAGTTGGAGGCCTTNATCGCTCAGGNTTTNTGGCAAACAGCAGCGTGCNTGCTTNGGGTTGATTGGTTCACNAGGTNTTACAATCAANCCNCCGCCACNTGGCANTTATACTGGAGTGCNCTTGCTGCAAGCGCTGAAGTTTCTCTAGCGCTTNGTTTGAGTGNCCGTCAGCNTTGGCNGNTTTTTTNAGGTGAAAAAACTTTTCNTGGCGACAGAGNATGCCCACAGNGATANTNNCTAAGCAGNTGGTTTTNATGGAAAGCGAGCCANCTCTCAATGCGTTGACNCTGCCATCNACATTATCTGCTCGGCTTGCAATTTACAGGTTTCCANTAAGGCGGGGTCAATAATGTTACCTTNACCNTCGAANACTTCCTGCACGGATGTATTTACGGAGATGCCTATCGGTGTGGGCCAACCCCGCAATGCGTGNACNATGCCGCGCAGAGCCTGGAGAGTGACTCCGCAAGCCTGCCAGCCAGCTGCAGTCACTACAGTGCCCACAGCTCGCCCACTGAAATAGCTGTTACTGTCGTCTCGCATATCCTCTGTCAGATCGAGAGCATTCTTGACCAGACCTGACACGCCACCGTGATAGGCGGGTGTGCCAATNACCACNCCATCTGCCTGGCGNAGTGCTCCNAGTAAATCGAGCTGTTCGGGAGAGCGAGCNGAATTTTCAGGAGCGTAGTGTGGCANAGTGGATAGCGCCTCGCCNNCAAACAGCCTCGTATCTGCTCCTAGCATTTCAGCCTCNGANAATACGCAGCGCACCAGGCGTTCGCTAGAAGAGCCGGCTCTTGTAGTTCCTCCAATGCCTACNATANAANAAGGTGATGACATATCTTTTTCTCCTCTCNATACNTGNCGCATNTGGNAANTTTTTGCGGCNTANAAACTTATGGTNTGCGTGNTTAGCTGGTTCGGAGGCANTCAGCCAGCNAGCATCCCACCATCGATTAGATGCTCTGACCCAGTGATGAAAGAAGATTCATCTGACGCCAGAAAAATCATTAAATTTGCCACCTCANATGCCTCACCAAAACGCCGCATGGGGATAACATTTACAGCCTCNTAGCCTGCTTCATCTAGNGCNTCTTCATTCATTGGTGTTTTAACATAACCGGGNTGAATGGAATTCACCCTGATGTTTTTANCTCCGTACTCCACAGCGACGTGCTTGGTCATCCCCCTNACGGCGAATTTACTGCTTACATAGGCGAGGTTGGGACAGCCGACTACAGCAGACATGCCNGCTATGGAAGAGTTGTTGATGATTGAGCCCCCACCATTTTCNAGCATTGTGGGNAGTACTGCCTGCATNCCCAGAAACACCGACGTTTGGTTGGTCGCACTGATTCGATGGTAGTCCTCTTCCTTCANTTCAACAGTGCCCTCGACCACACCGACTATNCCAGCGTTATTGANCAGGGTTGTTATCGATCCAAAGGTGTTTTCCCCTAACTCGACGACAGTTTTCCAATCGGCCGAGGAACTCACATCATGCTCAATAAAGATNGCGTATTCACCCAGCTCGCTGGCGAGTGCTGNGCCTTTNTCCGCNTTGATATCGGTCATTATTACTTTCGCGCCATTGCTAATGAAAGCGCGAGCTGCNGCAGCNCCCATGCCTTGCGCTGCTCCNGTGATTATTGCCACTTTGCCTTCCAGCCTGCCCATNATTATTTCCTCTTCACTGTCTTGAAAATTATCGCGCTNATATANCCTCTNATCGAATCACTNGCCTTTAAANACTGCTGGGCGTTTTTCGAGGAAAGCGGAGCAGCCCTCATGNGCGTCCTTTGTATCCAGCACAAGGCCAATCATNGCCTGCTCGTGGGCCAGTGCAGCAGGCAGCGGCATATCTTGCCCACTAGTAAGATTGCGTTTCAATAACTGCAGAACCAGAGGGGAGTGACTTGCAATTTTCTGTGCCGTTTTCATTACCTCTGGCATCAGCTCTTCCCGACTTACTACTCTATTAATGAGGCCTATTCGTTGAGCTTCGTGTGCTGATATGCGGTCGCCTGTGAACATGAGTTCTTTTGCCTGNCAGGGGGCGACTTGCCGCAACAGTCGCTGGCTGCCACCTGCGCCGGGAAATAGACCNAAGGTGATCTCTGGTAGCCCCAAAACGGCATCCTCGACCGCGATTCTTATNTCGGTTGCNAGGATCAGTTCAGCCCCCCCGCCTAGTGCCCATCCGTTTACGGCACTTATAGTTGGTTTTTTACAAACCTCGATCTGGCGGAAGACCGCATGGATCAGCTCCGCAAATTCAAGGTAGTGTTGAAGNCCGCGGCGGGAATTGAGGTCNGCGATATCACCGCCNGCCACGAATGCNCGATCACCGGCCCCTGTAATTACAATGACATGGACGTCGTCGTTGNTTTCAAGCTCGGTTACNNTANTNGANAGCNTTTCCAGCGTTCCTGAGTCCAGGGCGTTTAGAGCCTTGGGACGATTGATTGTGAGTGTGCCGATGTTATCGGCGATGCTTACAGTGAGATTGTCGTCGCTCATGGCTTTATCCTGTTTAGGAGTTTTATGAATAGGTTTGCAGTCCTCGCCTGCTTTATGTCGACGGGCGGCAGCGTCCAGCTCTGTCGTAAGTGGCTAGTTGGCAGTAGACTTAAGCCTATGAAATTGATTGTCAATAAAATAACCTAATTGTACCTGTACAATTTAATTTCAAGAGACCGCGTGGGTTAGCCAATAATTTCTGTCTCTACAAGTTTTTCTATTAGTTGCGTATCCATACCTAGGATCTCCTGGAATACCCTCTGTCGGGCTCTGTCCGGGTTCGAAGTATGTGGGGCTGGCCGATGCGCCTGACTCAGGGTCCAGGGAGGGGCCGCCACCCAGCCAACGTTTTGAGCATATTGGAAGGCGCCTCGCGCTCTAAGGTGCTGATCCTCCCAGATGTCTCTGGCGTCGGTGGATGCAAAGGCCGCTATCTTGAGGCTCTGTAACTGTGACACGGCATGGTCAATGCTCTGTTGCGAGGCCCAATTTTCGAGCGCCTGCTCTATGGCTTGGCGTTCTTTTGGTGATAGATCATTGGGCTTTTTTCCTGATATCCCAGTAAATTCAAGGAGCTTCAACAGAGATTCTAGATCCGCTCCGCTGAATATTGCGATTGAAAGCCATTGGTCTTCGCCCTTGCAGCGGTAGAGACCATGTGGGAATGCGCTGTCGTGATCATTGCCGCGTCTAAGGCCTATATTTTGATCTGGTAATGCGAAGGACGATGTCAGTGACCAAATTAGTGCGTCGCGCGCCGCCAGGTCAACATAGGTACCCCGGCCTGCGCGGGCCTGCGCCAGGCCAACAATAGCGGCGAAAGCCATCAAAGCACCGCTAGTCAGATCGCAGGGATATCTTATTTCTGTGGGACGCCCGTCGGGGAAGCCAGTTGAGTCCGCCAATCCAGAAAGAGCGCTAAAAATCGGTGCGTAGCCGACATAGGAAGAGTCTGAGCCTCCCCTGCCCAGTGCAGAGCCGGAGACCATAACCAAACTGGGGTGGTTCTGTTGGAGGGCTTCGAAATCGAAACCCAAACCCTCGATGACTCCCGGCCTGAAGTTCTCCAGGAAAATGTCCGATTTCGCTGTAAGATCTAACAGGATCTGTTTGCCTTTAGGGTCTTTAACATTGATTTTTATGCAGGTCTTTCCTATGTCAAAAAACTGTGTAATCGACGCGGTAGTCGATGTGACGCCTTTTTGGGGTCGGGAGACTTGTATGACCTCTGCCCCTAGGGCTGCCAGAAGGTAGCCCGCATAGGGGCCCATAGCCGCCCAAGTGAAATCGACAACCCGGGTGCCTGCCAATGGTCCGGTATCGACACTCATACAAGAACTTCCGTCGCTATGAGTTGGTTGACCTCTGCAAGCGACATTCCTAGCAGGTCCGAGAACACCTCCAGGGTGTGTTCACCGAGCAACGGTGCACGACACCAGTCTTTGTGCATGTTCACCGTCATTCTCCACATGGGGCCAAACAGTACTTCTGGGCCCATGATCGGATGATCGATTTCTAAAAAGGTATTTCGGGTCTGGAAGTGAGGGTTTTCAAGCATCTCCGCCGGGCCAAGTAGAGGCATCGCCGCAATTTTTTTCGCTTGTAGAGATTCACACAGTGTGATTCCGTCTTGTTTGGAGGTAAGAATTGACAGAGTAGCGTCGAGTGCGCGACGATTTTCCCAGCGCTTACTAGGGCTAGCAAAAGCTGGATCAGCGGCTAGTTCCGGAGCTTCCAGCGCATTAGACAGATCAGCCCACTGCGCGTCAGTTTCTACCGCAATTGCCACCCACTTGTCGTTTCCTTGCACTGGGTAGTGACCGTGTGGGGCAAACCCATATCGATCGTTTCCAAGAGGCTTTGTGACGGACGCATTTGTCTCGTAATCAACAAATGCCTCACCAATTACAGCGATAGCTGCCTCGGATTCTGCCAGGTCAACATGTTGCCCGACTCCCGTTCGTTGTTGATGTAAAAGTGCTGTGAGAAGGCCGAAGGCACCAGTTACTCCAGCGTTAGTGTCGGCATATGGCTGTTGGATCCCCAAGATATCCTCTCCCGGATAGCCTACTAGGCTATCTAGGCCAGTTAGGCCCGAGAGGAACGGAGCGTAGGCGGGGATATCACTTAGGGGCCCGCTTTGCCCCACACCAGACATCGAAAGCATGACAAGCCCTGGATGATCCCTGGCTAGATTTTTGTAATCCATGCCGATTTTCGATAGGAAGCCAGGTTTGAAGTTTTCAATAACAGCGTTGCACTGTGACGCAATACGCTTGAGAAGTTGAACACCCTCGTCGGATTTGAGGTTAACCGCAATGCTTTTTTTGTTTCTATTTACCGCGTGAAACCACGGGTTCTGTTCATAGGCAGGTTGATCCTCCACTACGGCTCGACCAAGGCGCATATAATCAATGCGCTTCATCGACTCCACTTTGATCACTTCTGCTCCCATGTCTGCCAGGATTTGACCGGGAATTGCGCCGGCCCAGACCCAACCCATGTCAAGTATCCGTATGCCCGCTAGTGGCCCTTTGCTTGATGGCGCGCCGGGCGTGCCTGGCTGGGTTTTGGGTAGCTTTTCATTGAAGACATTCCTGCCCGATTCCCCCAACAGCGGCACAGATAGATTTCTGCGTGCGGGGGTTTTGGAGAGTTTGCAGCCACTCCCCGGTACAGTGATTCGACTGCCATCCGGGAAAGTGACGGTATTGAAGAAGTTCCGCGACTTGAGCTGCTCATCGACAGTGACCTCGTCCACGGTTCGCACTGGGCCCGAGGGTATCTCGTGCTCTCGGCACAAGGTATAGAACTGTTCTTTTGAATAGTCTTGAAGCCAGGTCTTAAAATACGCGTCTAACTCATCGACCCGTGGAGGCAGGCTGTTTTTAATTCGGCTACGGTACCGTTCATCCTTACCCCAAGCCGGGGAGCCCATCAACTCAAGCAGGCGACCCCACTGGCGACCCTCTGGCGTGTTGAGGGCAACAAAGCCATCTGCGCATGGGAGCACCGTCTGTGGGTAGGGCAAAAGTGCCATCCTGTTTCCGGCGCGTTCCTCCTCAATGCCAGCCGTCTGGTAGCGAGTCACACTGTATCCGGCATGAACCGTTGCAATCGCCTCGGTTTCTGAAACTTCAACAACCTGCCCCTGCATTGAATCCATCCTTGCTATCAATCCACACGCCGCACCGCAGGCAGCGGCATAACCAGCTTGGTAGGCCGCTTGTGCAAGTGGCAAAGTCAGTGGTTCCCTATCGGGTGCGCCGATCCGTTGGGTTATGCCCGACAGAGCGTTGGCGGTCAGTTCACAGCCGGCAAGTTCACTGTATGGTCCGGATAGGCCGTAGGGACTGAGATGGACAGCAATCAGTGACTCGTGCGATTGCGAAAGTAATTTAAAGAGTTCGCGCTCGGTTTGATGCGGAATGTCCGGGGCACCATACACAAAAATATCCGCGTCACTGAGGAGCCCTCGCAGGGTATCTGGGTCTACATGATCGACTAATACGGTAGTTTTTCCTGCGTGGAGGTAACCAAATAATCCATTGTTTGCGTGGCCAGACTCATGTTTCGGAGGGATGCAGTGGCGCAGCTCATTGCCGTCTGCAGTCTCGATCAGGCATACGTCCGCGCCGTAATCACAAAGCAGTCTGCCGCAAAAACCAGAACTAATTCTGGTGCCCAGCTCGACTACCCTGTAGCCGGAAAAAGGGAGATGATTTTTGGCGTTTTCTGTCACTGGCGACAACTGCTTACCTCGAGTTCAAGCCCGCTTGGCACCAACTAGGAAAAATAGCATCACTGCCTCTTCTGCAGAGTTATTTTCCCAGGCGTGAGCGGCGCCATTCAAAACGATCGAATCACCGGCTTGTAGAGAGATCCGCGAACCATCTGACAGCAGGCAATCGAGGGTGCCGCTTAGCACCAAATTTACGTCCACCGTGTTAGAGCTGTGTACATCGTTAGCCGAGGGCATATCATCATGGGGCATGTTACCGCTGAGGGTGCCAACGTCTTCGCGCGGAGCGAAGCGGGTCATGAATACCCGAAACCCACCTAATGGCGGAAACGTGCCATCAATGACTGGTTCCGTGCCGGCATCGGGAAGCTGGAAAGTTTCGTCGGCCCCCCACAAGGTAAAAAGTTCACCAATGCCCGGGAAAGGGGAGGCTTCAACCTGCTCCTCTTTGGCGACAAAGGACGAACCGTCCTCTCTTTCCGCCAGCAGTACCCGCCGAATCNTCCGGGGNACAATNAGTCCTTGTCTGACCTCTGCNGNCCCTTCACTGCTAGTNCCCATTATCTGCCTCCTGATACTNAATGCTTATGCCNTCATTTAATGCCTTTTTTNCTTGGGCCGCGTTNTAAACCCTCATNGGAAAACACCGAGTTATCCCATCGNGGCGCGGAAGGGCTTAACTCACTGGNATTATCNAAGACGCCGCGTCGGGAGAGTTCCTTGTCTACCTTTAGTTCNGCGATACTCATAATTGGTGCGATGGGGACACCAAGCGCCTGACCNTCAGTGAANAGCATTTGCCGAGTGTGTTTTGCNGTTTCCTGAGCCAGTAATTNTGTGACCTTTTCCCACTGTGCGACCCGCATTTTCTGCGATTCATAGTCTTCAGATGTCATCCACTCTGGCTCACCCAGTAGCTTTACCAGCCCCTCCCACTGGTGTTGTTCAAGCGCAACAACTTGCACGAACCCATCACTGGAGGGTAAGACACCGCCGACAAACGTAATACTGGGNTCCAGACGATCTATCAATCTGCCGCTGTTGGGATACTTAACCAGNTCNGTCCAGTGCATCTGTAAGAGCGCTTCTTGTTTCGAGCAGTCAATGATGTGTCCTTTCCAGTTACCGTTCCCGGTGACAATNGCCAGAGCAGCCACTGCCGCCAGCAGTCCAGCCTGCGATTCTCCCCAGTACCCCCCCGCTTGNACGGGGGGTCTGGTTTTATATTCCGGCCAAAGTGAGTCACAGGGAATCTGTTGCGCNTGGCCGGCGCTGTGGTAGGTNTTNAGTGGTGCAGCNGCATAATGGGCGTGAGGGCCAGACAACCCAAANGGNGAAATACAGATCGCNGTNAGGTCGGGTTCCGCCGCTAGAATTTTTGCTGCGATAGGCTGNTGCGCCGGCCACCCGNCATAGGGTCGNTCCTCGATGACCATTGCGGCNCCGCGGCANAGCTCAGNCACGCGCTCGAGGTTCTCAGGGTCGTAGCAATCGNAGCTTTCTACTGCCTTGCNANGGTCCAGCGCNACCATGCGCTCTTTCTCNTCGGANNAGAGGTCNGTATCGANGCTGCGCACGGCCTGCACTTTGGCACCGAGCTGTGCCAGCGCGTGCCCACAAAAAGCCCCAGCAAANCCCCGNGAAAGGTCGACGATACTCAGCTCTTCCAGNACTCCGGCAAAGTTTGTCGATTGAAGGGGCACTTACTCTACCTCTCNTTCAGTCCGACAACTGTACCACCGCCTCTCCGTGGGCGACGACTTCTTGGCGCTGATTTAATGCTACCAATTCGATGACAACCTCTTTTTTGCCCTCTTCATCNACCTTCTTNACAACCTTGCCATGGCAGCGAGTTACATCTCCCATAATCACGGTCTTGCCCAGTTTTATATCCAGTACGCGCAGAAAACCCTTGTCACCCATCCAATTTGTTACCACCTGGCTCAGCCAAGCTATTCGTTGAGGTCCCATGTCATAGGCTCCCTCCAGACCAGAGCGTTGGGCCAAAAAATTATCCCAGTGCACAGCCTCTGGAGAATCGGGAACACCTGCCTCGTTGTAAATTACTGCGTGGGGATGCCTGCGGCGGAACGCGGAGCCTACGGAGTGGGTATACATGAAAAATCCGCCGGCGATGCCACCAAAACCGGTGCGCATATAGCTCACCATGTCGGTCACGGTGAGCGGCCCTTTTACCACGGGGGGCAGTTCCTCACCCTCGCAGACCTCCGCGTAGGCGCGAGGAATATCACCACGTGTGATTTCTCTGAATATCTCGTTCTCTAAGTCCGCAATCTCGGCCGGCTTGTAGTTTCTGAGTTTTTTTTCGCGTCCTTCGCTCCGCTTCCTGGCTTCTCCTCTCTCCGTGCGGAGGTTCCAATGTTCGGCAGTGCAAACTAGTTCCTCGTCAGCATTTTTATAATCGATCTTGACGCCCTGTAGTGCTGTTCGCCCCGCAAAGCGACTGGGGCGGACAGAAATATCGTGAATTGCTCCTGAGCTATCTAGCCTGTCCCCCTCAAATATTGGTTTAAACCACTCCACACGACTTCTTACGTACAAAGCATGTACGCCAGGGAAGCCTGTACCTACGTCCCAGCCACTTAAGACGTAGATCATCGAGGGTGGTGCTACGAGTCGGCCGTATGGACCGCGCGCGGCGTAAATGGGATCAGACCACAACGGATTCATGTCTGCGACGCCTAACACGTAACGGTCGATCCACTCATCGGTAATCATGACGCTGCGCTGAAGATGCCGCATGGGTTTGCCGATACGGNCGCGCATTTCCTCGAGGGCCTCATCGGTAATGGCGCCCTCGCCATGCGCAGACTTTAACTTCTCTTTCACATTCATCGCTGTATTCGCTTGATCATGTTAATCGGATCGCACTTCGAAGCGCGATATCTTCTTTTCACTTATTGTTGGTTTCTAACGCCAGATCTATAGCTTCTGCCGACATGCCTATTTCAGAGAGAATCTCTCTACTGTGCTCGCCTAAATTGGGCGCAAAGCCCTGAATTTCTGACGGAGTTTCCGACCACTTTTCGGGAGGTTTCATCCTACGCAGACGTCCCTCTGTGGGATGTTCCCCAAACTCGAAAAAGCCTACGTCTTCAAGGTGTGGGTCCTCGAGTAACGAGGGAATGGTGTTGAGAGGCATCGCAGGGATATCGTGTTGTGCAAAGATTTCCAGCCAGTCCGATGTTGCTTTGGTTTCCAGGATGGGTGAAACAAAAGCGTAGACTTCGTCAATGTTTGCGGACCGAGCTGTCTGTGAGGAAAAGCGCTCGTCTTCGTGAAACTTGTCTGGCTCACCGAGAATGTTGAAGAAGGCCTTCCAGTGGCTGTCGTTATAGATGAGGGCACAGATGTAGCCGTCGCTCGTTTTGTATGGTCGACGGTCTTTCGATATTAGGCGTGTGTAGTGGGGTCCGCCCTGAGCGGGCTCATAGGATAGCCCCGCCATGTGATCGCCTAATACATACTGAGAAAGCACCTCAAACATCGGCACCTCGATTGATTGTCCTTTGCCACTTACCTCACGCGCGTATAGAGCTGAAGAGATCATTCCAACCAGGTAAAGGCCTACCGAGCGATCTGCAATCGGAGTTGGAAGATAGCGGGGTATGTCTCCACCGGCCTCCATCACAAGCGAGGGGATACCCACTATTCCTTGGATTAAATCATCGTAGGCCGGCTTGCCGCTGTATCGGCCCCCGGTACCAAAGCCTATTGCTGCGGCGTAGATTATTTTCGGATTAATGTCCGCTACCGCCTCGTAGCCAAGCCCCAGTCGATTNAGGGCATCGGGGCGAATATTGTGGACAAACACGTCGGAACTTCGCGCCAGCTCTAACGCAGCGGCTCGCGCTTCTGCACGTTTAAGATCTAGAACAATACTGCGTTTACCGTGATTAGCATTTAGAAATGAATGCCCCATCTGAGGGTTTTTCATGGGGCCTACATACCGCATGATGTCGCCTGCTGGAGGCTCCAATTTGATGATGTCTGCTCCGAGGTTGGACAAAATCATCGTGGCATAAGGCCCCATGACCACGGTGGTCAGATCGAGAATGCGAACTCCTGTAAGTGGCCCTCCAGAAGCGCCGGTAGAGTATTTTCCAGAGTCAATTGACATAACCGTAATCTANTANGGCCTGTTTCATGACGGCAGTAAGGTCCTGTTTGTTGACACTTGCAGAGACAGCAGCAAAGCCAGACCTATCGCGGCCCACTTGTTCGTAGANGATCTCTTGGTCCTGAACGTGGCGTTGGAGCACGGTGCGCATGGCTGAGCCGCCAGGAATGCCCATGCGCGGCGCATGCACTCCAGCGAGAGTCACAGTCTCGCCACCCTCCAGAATGAACATTGAGCCATCCACCACCCCTATGCATTTAGCNCGCTGAGTTCCCATTTTATCTCTCCACTAGCGATCAAATTGGCTTNAGGTTGCAAATTGGTCGCGCAAAACCTTGCGGTTGACCTTGCCCGCGGGTGTCTTCGGTATTGCATCCACAAATTCAATATCGCGGGGGTACTCGTGAAGGCTTAAACGACTCTTAGTAAATTCCTGCAGCTCTTCAACAAGCCCCTCGTGCTCNTTTGTCTTGCATACCAGAAACGCTTTTGGAATAAGTCCTCGTATTGCATCAGGCACTCCGATAACGGCTGCCTCCTCGACCTTCTCATGTTTCAAGAGCACATCCTCNATCTCTATTGCGCTCATGGTCCAGCCCGCAGAAATAATAATGTCGTCAGACCTGCCNCCATAGTAAAAATATCCATCGGCGTCCTTGCGACCGTGATCCTTGGTTGAAATCCATTTATCCTTGCGGCGCACCACGAGTTCCCCNGACTCGCCAGGATGGCATGGTTGACCATCACTGTTGTGAACGTCCACCTCCGTNCCGGGAATGGGTTTTCCCAGAGAGCCACGTCGCACGTCGAAATCTTCGGCACCNGGGTAGTTGACCAGGACCGTGCCAACCTCGGTAGTGCCATACATGCTGCACGGATCAGTCCCAAAAACGTCCTCNATGAATTCTGCGGTTGTTGAGTCAAGCGGTTCACCGGTGTAAGACAGTTTGCTGATTGAGAAATGNTGGTGGTTGGCTGCTCCGCTGTTTTTGAGCATGCGGAAATGGGTNGGCGCCGCTGATAGGGCTGTGATTTCGTATTCAGAAAGNGCTCTGGCAAAACGATGGGGATCAAACTTACCGGAAATAGTNCCTGTTGTAATACCTAGCGTTAACGGGCCCAGNGTNCCGTGCCACAACCCGTGGCCCCAGGCCGCNGAGGAGGGACAGAAGAATNTGTCGCCAGGTCTAATTCCGGTGGCGTACAAAGCGGCAATCATGAGATAAACCACCGAAAGGTGAGAATGCTTGACCGCGGTTGGGATAGCCCGNCTTGTCCCGGAGGNGTATTGNTAGATAGCGTACTCGTCACTACGACTACTCACCGCAAACTCTGNAGAGAAGGCGTCTAGCGCAGACAGAAAATCTTCGTTGGCAATTGACACCTGCGTATTTTCTANTTGGTTGACAACATCTGCTTTTTCTTCGCTNGCAATCAACAATTTTAAATCGCAATCTTCAGCGCGGGCCCGCAAACCATCNATGCCAAACAGGGTAAATAGCGGAACCGCTATNGCACCCATTTTTACAATTCCGAACAACGCTGCATAGAAGGCTAGCGANGGATCAATCATGACGCCCACGCAGTCCCCTCGCTGCACACCGATGGAAACCAGCCAGTTGGCGAGCTGCGAAGATGTNCGTGACAGATCGGCAAAGCTAATTTCTTCGTCCCGCCCGTCAGNATGCGCCACTTTNACAGCAATCTGNCNTGACTCNGCGTGCCGATCCACTGCCTCGTGGGCNATATTGAGATCCGCTTTATCGCCATCGACAAGGTCCCACAGCCTCGCCACCGAGAATTCGCGCTGAGCGTCCTCGTATTTCGTAAATTCAGTTAGATGGCGCATCTGGGTCTGCTCCAGATCACCCCTCTATGTCGAGACGCGATCGTAATGACGTTGAAACTTCGGCGCTTAAAACAATAGTCAACATGTTGCTTTAAGTGAGGATTCACAACCAAATATGTCGTTTGAAAAGGCAAGTTGTTCCGGCTGCAGTGGCTCGAATGAGGCAGACAAGCGCCGGCGTTTCCGTTCACCTATACATCCCACTCAAGAGGAAGTGCAAAGGGCATCATAACTGTGCCCAGATCACTCTCGATCGTAGCCCCGTTTTCAATTCTGAAGGGCGGCAGTAACTCCAGGAATAGTTTCAGTGCGGCCCTTATCTCTCGGCGGGCAATGTGTACCCCGAGGCATACATGAATGCCAGTTCCAAAACTCAGGGACCTTGAGGGGGGACGATCCCAAATGATTTCGGATGGCGACTCGTAGACCTCTGGGTCTCGTGACGCCAGAGCCGTAGAAACGGCCACCTTGTCACCGTTTTTAATTTCTACACCGGCGACTACTGCGTCTTTAACACAGGTTCGCGTTATCGTTACTGCACCGAAAGCGCGCATGAATTCGGTAATGGATTGGTCAATCAGCTCAGGATTGTTGCGTAGCTCTTCTTGCTGGTCAGGATTCTCTGCTAGGTGTCTAAAAATGTGACCCAGGTGAGCAGATACCGTATCTAAACCAGCAAGAAATAGATTAAAAGAAAGCCCCACAAGTTCATTTTTGCTCATCTTGCGCCCATCTACTTCTGCTGTCATGGCAAAACCCAATAAATCGTCTCCGGGAGATTCTCTGCGGGCGTCAATTTCCTGCTCGAAATAGTTGACTACCGTGCCAACAGCCGAAGCGACACGATCCATGTCGTCATCTCGCAACATGATGTTTTCCCATTCGACAAACTCTTCAAAACGCTCAACAGGCATTCCCATCAACTCTAAGAAAATCAGGCTGGGAAATATTAATGAGAAGTCTTTCATGAATTCGCATTTTCCCTTGTGCTGAAATTTCATGATCTGCGAGCGGGCGTATTCCATTATCTTGTCATCGAGATCGGCGGCAGCCTTTGGCGAGAAGAACGGCATCAGCAGGCGCCGATAGAATTCATGCTCTGGGGGGTCCTGTTCAACAGGAATCATCGTCCAGTTCCCGCCTGCCAGCTCAGCAAAAGGCTGAATTTGTTGCGAACTGAAATGTTCCGCATCCTGCCATATTGCTAACTGATCCTCAGAGCGCCGAAAGACCCAGCCTCCACCGTTCATGAGGTTGGGGGCATAGAACACCGGCGGGAAATCTCGATGGATTTCGTCGACGATTTCGTGAGGTAAGCGCTCTGTTACGAAACCTCTTCCGATCGTGAGATCTTTCACCAATTCTGGTGGGACATGAGGTGGGACGACGCCCTCTATGGCCGGTGCTAGTTCAGTCATGGTTTAAAACCCCTCCATAGAGATGCAGCCTTGATCATTTGGTCTATTCGAAAGTAGCTTTTCGGACTATCGGAGATGTTCAGGGACCGGTGTGCACTGGCTGGCTACTTTCGTCTGGCAACGCCCACACCTTTTTCCTATCTTGTTTAGCCGCAGTATGTCTATTTAATTCCACTCAAAATCTTCGAGAGCGCCATCACCAACAATGATCATATCGGCCCCATCGGCACCGGCTACTATGCCTGGTGTATCGACACCGGCAGGCACCCAGCGACTGTCTTCAGCGGCATAGTGTTCTTCGCCGGAAATATCCATGGACCCTGCTCGCAAAAGATAGTGTGCACCCACAGAGTGATGATAGGCAGGCAAGCTTCCACCAGGCGCAATTTGAACCCGCGTTATAAAGGGGTTGTCGGCGCTTATGGTCTGAATAGTGCTCCTCGCGGTCAGGTCGACCGGAGTGGCGTCTGCTACATTAGCTCTTCCCCATCGATCCGGGAAGTCCTCCAACCGCGCCGCCAGCTTCTCGGGCGGGTCATAAAGGTCTGCCCAATTCAGCCCAATTTCATCGCCCAATGCCATTAGGAAGAAACGCACACCATCGGCGCCTGACAGTTCTGGCCCGTACACGTGTCCAGCCTTGATCCAGCGGACATCACCAGGAACAAAATTGCCCTCTGGGCCAATTGTCATATTGCCATCCATAATGAAATAAAGAGTATCAAACGGATGCCAGTGGTGGCCGATCTCGAAATTAGGTTCAAACTTGGTTTCCAGAAAAGACGGTCCGTCGGTCTTTAGCATGCGTACCGGTGTGGTGGGCCGACCATGGGGATCGTGAAACAGCTCCCATTCAATGTCTGAAGGGCGCATATGGGTTGCTTTGACTGTTGCCTGTGTTGCTTTGACTGTTGCCTGCGCCATTTTCATATCCTCGGATTATTCTAGGGTACAGTGCTTCGTCCTTGGACCGCAGCATTGAGTCACAAACCGCATAGGCAATCTGTCTCGCGGCCCAGTAGCCTTGTCCGAGCACCTTGACGTTATCGAACCTTTTTGTCGAACCTCAGAGGGCTTCAAGTCGCACTGTCGGCTTGCTTCCGCAACAGCTGTCGGCGTCGGATATCTCTATCACTAGTGCTGCCTTCCTCCGAGCCGTCCAGCGCCTGATCTCTCCGTACGTTTCGATAATATTTTGCATCTCCTGTCACAGAATAGTATCTGAACAGAAACCCACTGGATTATCACGGCGATACTTTGAAACAATATCGCACTCTTGCACGCGGATAGGATGCAATGTGCTACTTTCGCTTTATTATTTTTCCAGCTTGATCAATTCTGTGGACCGAAAAATCGGCGGGAAATTCCGGTCCCGCCGTCGGTTTAGACCGAAAGACAAACTAGTAGTTGTAATAGAACTCAACGCCATAGTTTCGAGGCTCTCCCGGAATTACGGAGTTAAAGCCTCCGGTAGCTGCATTGGAATTACCTCCTGCAAAATACTCCTCTTCAGATAGATTGCGGCCAAAAACAGCCATATTAAACTTCGAATCGAAGATGTTGGCCCACTCGGCTCGAACATTAATTAACTCGTAACCATCAATCTCGGTCCCTGGCGCATTAGAGTCAGCAGTGTTGGCGTAGTACCAGGAGTCTTGTGCGTAAATTTCGGCTCTAAAGGAAAAACTTCCTACGCCCGCCATTTCGTTCTTTAACATGAAATACAGCGAACCAGAGTTTTCAGGTGTGTCGCTATAGGGGTCGAAGAAGAAAGTTTGACGAGCAAAAAACGCCCGATTGTCGGTATAGTCAGCATCTGTAATAGCATACGTAGCGCCTACCCTGAGCCAACTGGTAAAATCGAAAACTGCGTCGATCTCTACGCCTGTGACTTCTGCCTCTTCAACATTGCCCGCGGTCGCTGCAGGTCCTGTTGGAAGGACCAGGTAGATCGTTCTCTGAACGTCCTGAATCCATTGCCGGTAAACAGCAACGCTCATGCTCGTAGGCACATTGCCGAGCAGGCCGGCAAATTTTGCTCCCACCTCAAAATCGTACGTTGTCTCAGGCTCAAATGAGGCGCCATAGGGATAATTAGTGCCTGAGGTTCCGTTAAACCCGCCCGCGCGCCAACTCCCCCGCTGCGTGGCGTAAACCATAAGGTCGTCTGTCAGATCGTAGGTCGCACTCAACAGCCAGCTGGGATCGTCCCACTTCTGACTGGTAGGCAGAAACCCGTTAAGAAGAAAATTGGACCCTTGTTGGAAAGTTATCTCAACATCTTCCCAGGTGTAGCGTAACCCCGCGGACAGGCTAAGACGGTCACTGGCATCCCAAGTAAGCTGGCCATAAATTGCTGTAGACTCGCTGTTGATGTCCGAACCGTAGGCGCCCAGGTAGCCAGGCCAACCGAAGCCAACCAGATCAGGTGCAATCTCAATTGGAGCATAATCGTATAAGGTCTCATCAGCATAGAAGATACCTGCTATGTACTGAACTGCACCGACTTCTCCCACAACCTGAAACTCATTCGACCAGTTTTCAAGACCGAAAACATCACCATCTCGATATGACTTGCCGTTGACTGTTGGTCGCGGCCCGCCAACCTTTCCAATCCAAGTGTAGGGGCTGCCATCAATATCAAGTTGGTCTGACGACATAAGCTCGTTGTAACCAAGAACATTCTTGATAGTTAAACGTGGGCTCACCTCCCAGGTCGTGATATTCGAGAACATCTGGTGATTTGCATCGTGGCCGAAATCACCCTCATTCGCATCGCCATAAAAATCCCAAAAACCGCCATAGTTTCCCGACGCTCGCTTCTCGATATAGTCCTCGATACCGTTAAAGAGAGCATTCACCAATGGGTTATTGGAGCTCGCACCAGGTCCTGCGACATTAGGACCGTGAACAAATGCGAAAGTTTGGTCTAGCGGGGTAACCTGCCCGGTGCCGGGGTCAATAAATGTTGTCGGGGCACCAGCTGCACCATAGGCACTCGCCATCACCTGTACTCCGTTCTTACCGCCGTAGTTTCCATCCTGAAGCGTAAGAACGTTCGAAAATCCCGAATTGACAGGCGCAAAGCTTATACCCAATCGAATGACATCAGAGTCCACCGAGTTGGCTTCTGTGTTGTAGAGCAGATTCCTTTGGAATCCGTCACGCTTCTGAATGCGACCCGATAGGCGCAAAGCGAGGCTATCACTGATAGGCACGTTGACCATGCCCTCAAACTCTCGGTTGTCATAATTGCCTACGGTACCTTTCAGCGAAAAGTCAAATTCGTCTGTCGGCTTGTGACTTGTATAAAGCACGGCGCCACCAGTAGTATTTCGACCAAACAGCGTGCCCTGTGGTCCTTTTAGAACCTGAATAGACTGCAGGTCGAAGAAAGACGTCGCCGACAAGCCCCCAACTGGAACTTCATTGAAATATGTGACTACAGCAGGTGGAGAGTAGGAATATGCCCCAACGGACTGGCCGCGTAGCGAATAATTAATATAGTTTGATGACATACCCTGTTTTGAAAGTAAACCAGGGGTTGCAACTTGAAGGTCAAATTCCCTCAGAATTCGACGCTCCTCCAACGCCTCGGAATTGAACGCGGATATTGAAACTGGGACGTCCACTAGACGTTCTTCAGTCCTACGCGCCGTAACCATGACCTCTTCCAGAAGAGCGCCAGCGGTTTCCTGAGCTTCAGCGCCCATAGAAACCTGACCTGCTAGCAAACCAAAGCTAACGGCTAGTATGCTTTGACTTAGAACGTGCTTCTGAGCTGTTTTCATTCCCTTTATATCATTATTCTTCACGATAGCTCCCTCTTTATACTGCCGAGAAAAAAGTGTTCTTTCGTAACTTTCGACTCCATTACCTTCTCGATGCTGAACCACAAAGAACCCAATTTTTTGTGATCTACAACGACTCTACTTTGACCCTATTGCCCGGACCAAAATTTGTCAATAGATAAATTTTATTGTATCAACGCAATGCCTGGGAATGCTAAAGAGGGTGATGGTTGGGCAGGGTTTGAGCTGGGATCAGTGCTTTTATCAACATGAGGGTCCCGCTTGGGATAGAAGCAACGAGACGTTAGAGACCAACCCACCGGCTAGAATTCAAAGCCAAAGCGGCGCTGGTGGCTCACTAGGCGATATGACCACGGCGGAGCTGGTCCAGAAGTTCTATTTTCACGCCAACCACATCACGTAGTGGGGGAAGTAGCTCTTTGGGAATGCTCAGGACGTCTTTGGCAAGGGCTAGCGGGAACTCAAACGACCCGCAGGGTTATCGTGTTCTCATAGCTGAGCGAAGAGTTGCGGCAGCAGGTCAGTCTCGTCTGTGTCGATGCGGTCACTCTGAAAGTCGCTGCGCAGCGTGATGGTGTGCCACCGATACTTGTCAACGAAACCTTCCGCACAATAGGTAGAAATCCAGAAGCGCAGAGTTATTCTCCCTATCGAAAAAGAACGCTATGCGTGCGCTAGCGGCCGTGACCCGGGGCTGTGGGTAGGATTTCGGGTCGCTATTGGGCGGCCGCGAGTGCAACGCGCAGCGGAGCGACGACCAAATTCAATGCGCCTATTCGCGTATAGGATTCTGCTGGGGCAAATATCCAAACGGTTGCGAGGGCAACCCGGCAACGCCGGGAGAACATCGAAAAACGTATCCAGCTTCCGGTTCGTGCGGATACCCATCTCCATTTAGCTTGAAACTTGCGGTGGTGATGAAGAGATCGCACAGGTCCTGGCCGCCGAAATTGCAACTGGTAACGCGGGCGACCGGAAGGGTCAGCTTTCCTATCAGGCGACCCCGAGGGCTGTATCGCCTGACCTCGCCGCCATAGAACAATGCCACCCAGATGCATCCTTCCGCATCGACCGCCAGCCCGTCGGGCAAACCTTCTTCGCGGGCGATGGTCACGAACTGGCTACGGTTGGACACTGCACCTGTGTCGATATCGTAGTCAAACACGTCAATACCACCCGAGAGAGTGTCTACAAAATACATGCGCGTCTCGTCGCCGTTCCAACCGATACCATTCGAGACGCGCACATTGCTGACCGCCCGGGTCAACGAGAGATCTGGGTCGATGCGATAGAGGCTGCCGGCGCCGCGATGGAAAAGCGTCGAGAACGTTCCACTCCATAGGCGGCCACGCGAGTCGCACTTTCCATCGTTCATGCGGTTTGCGGTGAGGTCCGCCTCGATAGGCACAAGTAGCTTGGTCACACCGGCCTTGTCGCAGAACAGAACCCCGTCGTCGGATGTGACAACGAGGCCGCCGTCTGAGCATGGCAGGGCGGCGCCTATGACCTGGCCGATCTCGAGCGTGGCAATCGATCCGTCGTCCGGAGTCAGCCGATGAACATGGCCGCGGCTGCAGTCGACAAATAAAAGAGTGTCCGAGCGTGCGTCCCAAATCGGGCCCTCGCCCAAATCAAAATTTTCCGCGACCGCAACCTCGAGGGTATCGCTATATTCCGTCAATGTGCCGCCTGTCACGGCCTCAGCTCGGGCAGAGGAAAGCAGATTTGCCCCTTATCTCTAAGAGGAAGCACGACCGAAGCGGTGCCATCCGCCAAAAGCGCACCCTTCTGGTTCTTGGCACGCACGGTCAGTTCGACGATCCCGTAACCCTTGTGCATGGCTTTTGAAGCGACTTCGCCGGTCCACCACAAAGTGTCGCCTACCAGATTGGGTTTGCGAACCGAGACATCCAGCGTGTGCAGAAAGCCGTGATCGCCGATCCAGTTCGTCAGCATGTCCTGGCACCAAGCAATCCGCTGGGGCCCGATATCATAGGCTCCGCCCATGCCAACATCTCGCCCGGTCGAAGTTTCCAGATGGCCGCGCCCGGCAGATTCCCGAGCACCTGTCTGCTTGTTCAGGTGGTAGTCCGCGTGCCGTTGGCGGTATCGCAGTGCATCGCCGTGCACGCCGCCGTAATGCGTGGCTCCCTGCTGGCCGGCATACCAAGCCATGATGTCGGTAACCGTAAGCGGACCGCGTACCACTTGAGGCACCTTTTCACCGGATTTCACTTCCTCCCAGTAAAGTGGCGTATCGCCCCGGCGAGATTCAGCGAGGATCTGGCGCTCGATTTCGGCGATCTCCTCAGGGGTATATCGGTGTGGCTCAGAGGCTTTGCGGTTTTCGGCGTTCTTCTCCCCGTCTAGCGAATCACCCCTCGGCATGCGGGCACAGCGGCCGATGGCGATACCCGCCACCCTATTGTGCTGATTAAAATACTTTATCTCGCCCGTTTGCAGCACCCAGTCGGGAAATCTGCGGCCGCTTTTGCGCTCTTGCTTGATCAGCCGAGCGTCGACACGGAACGTGTCATCCAAAAGGATTGGCTCAAACCAAGTAAAAGCCGTGCCGGCATAAAGCCATTGAACGCCGGATAGCTTCGGTGCTACGACGGTGCCATCCACCGCATACAAAATGCAGGGTGGCGCAACCAGCGTCCCATAGGGCGAGCTTGCTGCATAGTCCCGGTCTAGCCAGAGCGGATTATTGCAGCCGATGCCCCAGGCAAAGTGCCGGATCGCGTCACGCGTGGCTGTTTCAATCCATTGCATGCGGTCGCGCCGCAAAGGCACGTTAATCAATGCCTCCGCCTCGGCGATCCGCTCGTCGGTGATAGTACCCCAAGTCAATTCGTACCTCCTTGCTCGAAAGCGATCAGTCCCGGGCGCTCTTGACGACGAACGGTAGGTTCAGTCGTCCCTCCGGGTCGGCGAAGCCGGGACGGAACACGTCCCAAGTGGCCGCTTCGGAAGGGGTCAGTACGGGCGCCATGGGGGCGCCCGTCGCAATGGCGGCGTCGAGTAGTTCATGCATGCTACGTTTGTCCAGTTCCGCCTGGAAGAGAGGCAAGATCCGGCTGTCGTCCTCGGACAGTCTGAACGGGTTCTGCATGTCCTTTTCTTGAGACCACCTTGGGTTACCGAGTGCATTAAGAATGGCCGCCCAATCCTGACGGGAGCGTGCCTGCACGGCTATATGCCCGTCCAAGCAACGAAAGAAGCCCTGAGGAAAGACCCCCCCATGTTCAACGGCTGTGAGGCCGTTGCGTCGCCAGCCATATGGCACCCCTGCGTGGTTGCCAGAATTCTGTTCGGCAAAGGACCGTAGGACGTCTGCGGCGGACACATCGATGCGCGCAGGCCTCTCCGCGGTCGGATCGGAACGACGGAGGATCAGCCCAAGTGCGAGGTTGGCACCGAAAATCCCGGTCCACTGCTCCGGCACATGCGCCGGCAGGATGCCCGGGGCACCGTCATGCGCGCCAATTACCGAAGACACGCCCGAAACGGCGCTGGCAAACGCGCCGACACCGGGTTGGCCGACCTCGAAATCCCACAGGACGATCACTGGCACACCGATCGCGTCGGCTAAATTCAGATCAACGGCGTCGCCGGCGACAAGCACGGCAAGAGGGGTTTGTTCTGCCTTCGCGGCGGTCCTGATCGACTCTGCGCCAGAAACGGCAGCCCCGGCTTCGATCAGCCAGCTTGCAGCATGCAGAACGGACCTATTCGCGCCAACGATGGCAAAACGTGCATCAACCGGCCGGATGGAGCGATCGGTCCCGCCCCCCGGCCTATCGTGTTGAGCCATGCCGTTTTTCCATGTCCAGCACCATTATCTCCTCGCGGGCTTCCGGCGGCCAATCCAGCAGAAAACCCAGTACATAGTCGTTGCCTTCTCCCAGAACCGGCGCGGATTTCCGGAGCGGTGCGCGCTGACCGTCGATCCACCAAGGGGCAGCGACGATTTCCTCAGACCCGGTGACTGGGTGGATGGACGGGATCAGAGTGCCTTGCCGCGATGCGCCAGTGCCCAATTCTGACGCTTGCTCGATGACTCTGACACTTTGGGCGCCTGCATCCTCTAAATAATTCTGGGCCTCGGTTAGGTCGATTGCCGATGCGGCGTCTGATAGATCCCGCATCTTTTCTTCCTCAAGGCCAGTAGGCCAGGCAACGCAAAGATATTCTCCAGATTTGCATCGTAGGACCGATGTGCGGTTTGAGGCGAATGTTGTGGGCAGACCCAGCGATGCGGCCAGGTCCATCAACTCGGAATCTTTGTCCGTCGCGGCGTGCGCGATGGCCTCTAGCTGTGACATCTCGATATGGCGGCCTTCGCCCGTGGCACGTGCCTCAAGGATTGCCGTGATCGCGGCGAAAAGACCGTATGTCGCCGCGTTCGGATCCGACGCCACGAAAGTGGGCGAACCGACAAATTCACCGGTGGCCGGGTCGATTATTCCCGGTTCGAAACCTGAAAGTGCAGACAACACCAGTCCATAGGCCCGCATCTGTCCCAGTCGCGACGTGTCGCCAAATCCGGACAGCGAAAGCAGCATGACCGCCGGGTTGGCCTTTGCCATCGCGTCGTAGCCCAACCCGAGACGGTCCAATGTGCCGGCTGTGAAATTTTCGATAACTAAGTCGGATTGACCGATGAGGTCCAGCAGCGCTTCACGGTGTTGCCCTTCCTTCAAATCGAGGGCCAAACCGATTTTGTTGCGATTCAGACCATGGAAAGAATGCGACATCTCGCGCCGGATGAATTCCGGGTACTTGCCCGCCATGCGCTCGACGCCCCGTGTCCTGTAAAGGTCATACCGTTTAAACCATTCGACCTTGATCACTTCCGCGCCCAAATCGGCTAGGAACTGACCCAGCAGCGGTCCAGACCAGACCCAGCAAAGCTCGATCACCCGGACCCCTAGAAGGGGCAGAGCGGCGCTCATTCTGTGATCTCCGCGGTTGGGCTACCCACCGGTGCGTTCCCGCAGTGCATTGGTCCAGATACCCGAACTGCTGAGATCTGGGGAATGATGCAGGGCGCTCTCCTACGGGACCTGGCAAGGTTTGCCATGCTTTTGACATGTCCGACTTCACGCTTGGCGTAATCCATGTTCTTACTCACTATCGATATTGGTTGCGGATCACGAGCTAACTACCGACCAGTCGCCACTGGCGGCCCGGTGCCAACATCATTGCTTAGGAGTATCGTATAGGTACAAATATATTGTCAATTGACAAAAAGCATTTTTTATGGGAAACCCCTGCTGGGGTGCCAAGCCATCCTTGCGGGGATTGACGTCGCGAGGGGACAGATTGACCTGCGGTTACGCCTTCCCAGTCTCAGGCTCGCACTGAAGCGTTTACCATGTCGCGGACGGCATCGAGGGACTCTCCTGCGCAAGGCGTGCCAAGTCAAAAGTGAAGAGCTGCCGCTAGCACACTAGTTTTAGATGGACATCTTTAGCGAGAGTCCACAACGCGTCGAGAATCTCCTGGCGCATCGGTTCCTCCAGCTGAGAATCAACGGCGAAGACTCCTAGGGTATGGGTCATAGTTCCATCGAAGTTGTAAACCGGGACCGCCAAGGTCGAAACGCCCTCGACAAACCCTTCACAGTCCTCGGCATATCCATTCTTCACGGCCTGAGCGACCTGAACGCGCCAAGTCTCATAGTCGATCGGACGCACCCATTTGACCTTTTCGAAGTTGCGTCTGACCTGGTTTTCAGGAATGCCCCCGAACGCCGCGAAGATCCGTCCCGAGGCTCCGGACATCAGCGGCACCCGACCGCCTAGGGTCACCCGGATGGAGATTGTGCTGGACGGACTGGCAAAGGCAGCCAGCGCGAGGTGCTGAGCGTCGATCTTGGAGGTTGCCGTCGCGGTCATGTTGAAGCGGTCGGCAATCGACTGAAGCCGGGGCCTTACAAGATCCGCAAAATTGTTTAGCTTAACCGCTTTGCGCGCCAGATCGTTGATGCCGCTGCCAAGCTGATAGGTCTTTGAGCTGGGGTCATAGGATACGAATCTCGCGGTCACCAGCTCGCGTAGAATATGCAGGCAGGTGCTGGGTATGACATCCACGGCACGGGAGATCTGGGACAGATTCATTGGAGTGGAGCCATCGGCCAGCTCCCAGAGGATCGAAGCAGCACGTCGGACCGCAGGCACCCGTTTGACCTGAGATCTACTCACTTCTTTCGTAGCGTCAGTTAGGTCTTCGGTTTCATCTTTTTGCATGGTCTAGCGATCCATTGATAGGTTCCCTACTCGGAGTAGGGTTTATGGCACTGTCTTAGCACGAATCGAGCCAAGGACTGTAAGACAAGACTTTCATCTGCGGCTATTTATAATGCCGCGTCGCGAGGTACAACAGATCCGTGGGACCGAGGCGTGCCGCCACTCCGCCTCATCTCGAAACTGGGATATGACTGAGCGCTTTCGTCTTTCAGGAATTGCCGGAAGCGGATCTGTCCGCCTGCGTAGATGAGGCATTTCTGCCGGTACTGGCGGTCGACATTCGAGTTATAGCCGGTAAACCAGGATTGCTCTTTGCCAAATAAAATGCGTTCCGACATCTCATGAACATGCTCGCTCCATGAATTCTCTGCGGCCTGCCGTGCGTTGAAGTAGTCGATCCGGTTATCGAAAATATACTCCAGCACCCGCGAACACCAGTCCACGGCCTCTTCGATGCCCCTCGGGAAATTCGTTGCCACCGAGCCACTTTGTGGCCCAGCTAGCGTCAGCATGTTCGGAAAGCCATTAACCGCAAGGCCGTAGACAGTGAGTGGACCGTCGATCCACTTGTCGCGCAGCTTCTGTCCGGCTTCGCCAACGATGTCGATCTTATCAAAGGCCCCGGTCACCGCATCGAACCCAGTGGCATAGATGATGATGTCGAACTGGTGGTGCTCGGCAATCGTCTGGATGCCAGTTTCGGTGATTCGCTCAATGGGTGTTTCCGAAATGTCCACGAGTCGCACGTTGGCTTGGTTGTAAACCTCGTAGTAACCCGTCTCCATCGGAACGCGTCGCGTACCGAATCCGTGGTCCTTGGGAACCAGCTTTTCGGCGACATCGGGGTCTCTGACGCGTTCGCGGATCTTCGCGGCGACGAATTTAGAGAATTCGGCATTTGCTTCGGCATCCACCAGCGTGTCCTTGAAATTTCCGACCCAAACCCCAAAACCTGGCTAGTTATAAAGTCTTTCCCAGAAGGCTTCTCGCTCTTGCGGATCGACATCCAGCGTGCGGCGCGGATCGACATCGTGATAAAACCCGCTGGGTGTCTCGCGGCACCTGACAAAAATTTCGTTGTAGCGTTTTTTGATGTCCGTCATTTCCTCGGCGGATATGGGCGAGTTATTCAGCGGCGCGCACCAGTTTGGCCGCCGCTGGAATACAGTAAGTGAGCCGACCTCGCCGGCGATCGCCGCAATCAACTGAACGCCGGTTGCTCCCGTCCCGATCACGGCAACGCGCTTGCCGGTAAAATTCACCCCTTCGCGCGGCGCATGATAGGTGTGAAAGGACAGTGACTTGAAGTTTTCCACCCCTTCGTACCGGGGTAGTGTCGGCGATGACAGCAGACCGATCGCCGTCAGCAGGAACCACGTGGTCAGCACGTCCCCGGTATCGGTAGTGAGTTCCCAGCCCAACAGGTCTGGCTTCCAGATGGCGGACGCTAGACGCTGTCTAAACCGCATATGCTGTCTCAAGTCGAACTTGTCTGTGACATACTGCAGGTAGCGCTCTGTCTCTTCGCGCGGCGCGAAGTGTTCGCTCCAGTTCCATTCCTCCAAAAGTTCGGCTGAAAAGGAGTACCCATAGGTCTCGCTTTCAGAGTCGAAACGACACCCCGGGTATCTGTTCCAGTGCCAGGTGCCGCCGACATCTGAGGCTTGTTCAAGCACCAGAAACCGTTTGCCCATCTGCTGCAGTCTATAGGCCTGATAGATGCCGCAAACCCCGGCCCCGATGATGATAGCGTCATACTCGGGTGTGGCCGGGTCTTGATTCTGTATGGAAGCCAAATGTTCAATCTCCACTACCTGACTGAGCTGATAGGTCTTGGAAGTGCATGTCCATATTCTGATCAAGCATGCATAACGCCTCAGCGGTTCTAGATTACCAGCCATAGCTTTTGTTGCAAGACAAAACGTATTGACTAGAGACAGAAATAAGGTATCTTTTTAGGTAATCAACGGATCATGTTGCCAAAGTGTTCCGAAAATGGGCAGCAGGGCAGTCTTGCGGGGCGGGGTCAGCAATAAATATATAGAAACCCTCGCCCCAGAGAAACTGGCAAGGAAGGGAGGCGAAATTATGCTCGATGTCCGGTCGGCCTTGCGTCGTGCGATGGTGTGTAACCGAAACAGACCTGCCATTTTGGCGGAAGACTTCGAATTGACGTTCGAAGAAGCATGGAAGCGCGGCTGTCAGTTGGCCAACGCGCTACTGTCTAAAGGCCTCAAACCTGGCGACAAGATTGCGGTGCTGGAAGACAACTGCCTTGAAGCATCGGATTTCTTTCTAGCCGCTGCGATCGGCAATTTTGTGCGTGTGCCACTCTATCGCCGCAATTCCGCGGAGGCTCACGCGCATATGATCGGTCACACCGATTGCCGAGCGATAATCGTCGCGGCGGAATACGCGCATGAGGTCGCGCAGTTTAAGGATACGCTCGACCACCTCGAACACGTGATTATTCGGAGCGACGGTTATGAGTCGTGGCTGGCCGCGCAGTCTGATGCCGACCCTGACATCGACATTGATATCGACGATCCTCATCTGATCCGCCACTCCGGGGGAACGACCGGCCGCTCTAAAGGGATGCAGTTCTCCCACCGCCAGTGGATGCGGACCTGCCGCGACTGGTCCTTCTTCCTGCCACGAATCGAGGCCGGAGATTACGGCACGCATGTTGGACCCATCTCGCATGGATCGGGATATCTTTTTATGCCTATCTGGCTGGCTGGGGGCTGCAACGTTCTGGTCAGAAAGTTTGACCCCGAAGCCTTTGCCAACATGCTGGAACGATTCGGCGGCTTCACCTTTGCAGTGCCCACGATGCTGAGCGACATGGTCGCGCAAGGGACCAGGAAGCGGGACTTTACCAAGCTCCGGGGCATCATGGTCTCTGGGGCGCCGATACGACCGGCCACTGCGCTGCAAGCCCGCGATTTCTTCGGGGACGTGCTATACCAGCTTTACGGTCAAACCGAATCCGTGCCCGTGGCCGGGATGAGCCCGCGCGAGTGGTTCAGCGAGGTAGAGGGCTCGGAACCGCTGCTGTCGGTTGGCAAGATCATGCCCTATTCGGCCATTGAAATCCGAGATGAGAACAACCAGCCGCTGCCGCCCGGCGAGATCGGAGAAATCGCCTTGCAATGCGAAGGGCAGATTACCGAGATCATGAACGAGCCGGAACTCACGCGTCAGCGCCTCGTGGACGGCTGGGTCTTGTCTGGCGATATCGGAAAAATCGACGAAAACGGCTATGTCTATCTCACCGACCGCAAAGATGACATGATCATATCGGGTGGATTCAACATCTGGCCCACCGAACTGGAGAATGTGATTTCAAACCTGAAAGGCGTTCGCGAAGTGGCCGTTGTCGCTGCGCCGCACGAAAGATGGGGCGAAGTGCCGGTCGCGGTGGTGGTTTTGAACGACGGAGCGCAGGTTTCGGAAGACGACATCATCGAGGCCTGCAAAGTTCAACTCGGCTCCTACAAGCGGCCCGGGAGCGTGGTCCTGCGCGAGGAGCCTTTGCCCCGGACGCCAGTCGGCAAGATCCAGCGGAAGTCTGTTAGGGACCAGTTCTGGAATGACCCTTCTGGTCGCAAGATCAGCGGAGCCTGAGGTTCCCTCTCGGGTGCGAAGCCTCGGTAGCGGGTGAGGTTAACTCTCGGCTTTGGCACCAGAGCCGCTAGATAGGGGGTTATGAGAACTTAACTTGTCAGTAGCCTAGAGAGTCTTACCGCTGCCACCAAAAGCTTCGGGCATATCAAGATACTTTGGCAGTTTGTCACTGACTTCGATACCACTCTCTTCGTAAAAGAGATGCATGCTGGGTTGAAACCAATCTGTTGAGTCGCAAAGAGGCGGGAACATTGCCAGCAATTCTGTAAAGCCCTCCGCGCCCGGCTTGTTAGCAACTCGTGTACCACAGCCTGCGCAGTAGAGCCTAGCTGCGGCGCCTTCCTCGCCAGTAACAGACAAGCTTGCCGGTTGCCCCGAAAACGCAACATCGCTAGCCGGAAAAATGGCAATTGCCACCGCCGGTGCAGAAGTCGCCTTTTGGCACGACCTGCAATGGCAGTAAAATTGAGAAACTGCCTCGCCATCGACAGTCCACGTTACGCCACCGCAAACACATTGCCCTGTGAATTTCATTTTAATCTGCCTCCTGATGGCCTGCTTCGAGACGGCCGCTTTGTCTTCTCAGGCTCAGCCATGTGTAACTGTTTTTCAATTGAGAATGTGATGGGTCGATTTGTCGAACTCTTCGCCCTCATAAATGGACATATCCGGCTCGTAATATGATTTGGTGCGCTCTACTGCGGCGCGCTCAGCTACTCGCTGGCACCAGTCCTGCAGCCTATTCAGGCCGTCCACACTCACACCTGCCCAGCCATGCATTCGAACCCACGGATACACAGCCATATCAGCAACGGAGTACTCGCCCGCCAGATAATCGGCCGATGACAACTGGCCCTCCAGTACAGAATATAATCGCAGGGTCTCACGCCTAAAGCGCTCAATAACCCAGGGAATCTTGTCGGGAACATAGCGGGAGAACACGTTAGCCCCGCCCTGGGATGGTCCGATGCCGGACATCTGAAACATCAACCACTGAATCGTCAGCGCGCGCTGCGTTGCTGACTCCGGGAGAAACCGATTTGTCTTGTCAGCAAGGTAAATAAGAATTGCGCCTGAATCCCATAGGGTCAAATCCGTATCTGAATCGAAGATTGCCGGCACACGTGCGTTGGGGTTCACTGCTATATAAGCCGGTTTTTTCTGTTCGCCCTCTAACAACGCGATTTCTTGGGTCTCGTACGGTAGCCCGGTCTCTTCAAGCATGATCGCTACCTTCTGGCAGTTTGGGCTCGGTGTGGTGTAGAGCTTTATCACGAACTTACTCCCGCGTTGAGTAGAACTAACTAAGGCTGTTGCCCAGAAGAAACTACCAGAAACATGTTGTCGGGCTTGTGAAAGTACAGGCCGCCCCGGGGAATTGAAAAGCAGGTGCCTAGCGTGCACTGCAGCACCCCCACGGCTTATGCTACCACCCTGCCTCTGAGGGGCGGCAATCGATTGAAAGTTCCGCATGGTTTCGCAATCCCACTGAACCTCCCCATCCTCAGCAGCAGAGGCTGTAAAGCGCTTGGAACCGCCCAAACTCCCGCAACGGCAACGTTTTGTTGTTTCCGAATATTTCGGAGGCTCGCAAAGCGTTGAAAAATAGGTAGAGGTGGTAGCTACGGGTGGACTTGAACCACCGACCCCAGCATTATGAATGCTGTGCTCTAACCAGCTGAGCTACGTAGCCACATAAGGAAATCTACGAGGCGCGCGATTCTGCAAAACTCCGTGATTGAAGTCAACCAGTCAGCCCTCCNAGCTCNCCNTGGTGACTGGAACCGCCNGCTTNCCGGATAGACANACCCCCATGAGTGACGAACACAGCGACCCCTACGCCGNGTTACAGGACCGGCTTGCNAAGACNACTGACGAGGCGCGNGNCGAGGCGGTTGCCAAGCGGCATGCCCGNGGGGGNCGCACTGCCCGNGAGAACCTCNNNGATCTCACNGANGGCGNNNCNGTTTCAGAGTACGGTCANTTGGNGGTNGCNGCCCAGCGNACNCGNCGNGAGGGNGACGCGCTNTANGCCGAGACNGCNGCNGATGCCGTGATCACGGCGGTCGGCGCTGTCAACGNTGAGCTNTTNCCNAGTGAGCAGAACCAAACAGCGCTGATCATNAATGACTANAGCGTNTTGGCGGGCACNCANGGNTATTTTCATCACCGNAAGATTGACCGNCTGCTGGAGATCGCCGAGCAGGACAACTTNCCCATCGTGATGTANACCGANGGCGGNGGCGGNCGGCCGGGNGATACCGATGTNTTGGTGTCNATGGCNGGGNTNAATGTGCCCACCTTTCATCGNTGGGCNGCGNTGGCNGGNCGGGTNCCCCGNATNGCGGTGAANCACGGTTANTGCTTTGCCGGCAATGCGGCGCTNTTNGGNGCNGCGGATCTGCGCATTGCCACNNAAGNGAGNTGTATTGGTATGGCGGGCCCCGCCATGATNGAGGGCGGTGGCCTAGGNNCCTGGAAGCCNCAGGACATTGGNCCGGTCTCNGTGCATCGTGAAAACGGNGTGGTGGATATTGTGGTCACTGATGAGGCCGAGGCGACACTGATGGCAAAACGCGTGCTCGCCTGCATCCAAGGCTCAGTGACGGACTGGCAGGCCGCCGATCAGTCAGAGCTGGCCGCTCTGATGCCCACTAACCGCCGCTATGCCTTCGACGTGCGCAAGATTATCCGACATCTTTTCGATACGGAGTCCTTCATCGAGACGCGACCGGATATGGGGCGCGCGATTATCACGGGGCTTGCCCGGGTCGAAGGTCGCGCCGTTGCGGTGCTCGCGAGTGATTGTCGTCATCTGGGGGGCGCGATTGATGGCGAGTCCGCCACCAAGGCGGCGGCCCTTTATCAGCTGGCGGAAAGATGGCGACTGCCGGTGGTGTCGCTGATCGATACGCCCGGATTTATGGTGGGTCCTGAAAGCGAGGCTGCTGGTGCGCCGAGTTTGATGTCGGATCTCTTTATTGCGGGCGCCACACTCACCCAACCCATTGTCGCGATCTTTCTGCGTCGTGCTTATGGGCTCGGCGCCATGGCTATGACCGGCGGCTCCTTCGAGGTGCCGCGTTACGCCGTAAGTTGGCCGCAGGGTGAATTTGGTGCCATGGGCTTGGAGGGGGCCGTTCACCTTGGCTTTCGTCAGGAGCTCGCAGAGGCGCCCGACGAGGCAGCGCGGCAGGCCTTATATGACAAGTTACTCGCCGAGATGTACGACAAAGGGCGTGCGGTAGAGGCCGCCAGCTATCTCGAGATTGACGCAGTCATTCAGCCCGAGGAGACGCGGGACGCGATCAGCCGCGCGCTCGTCGCAAGCTAGGTCAGACATTGAAGCGGAAGTGGATGACATCACCATCCGCAACCACATATTCCTTGCCTTCCAGTCGCCAGCGGCCGGCATCCTTGGCGCCCTGTTCGCCGCGATGCGTCACGTAGTCCTCAAAGCCAATCACCTCGGCGCGAATAAAGCCCTTTTGGAAATCGGTATGAATGACCGCGGCGGCCTCCGGCGCAGTGGAGCCCGCACGGATAGTCCAGGCACGCACTTCATTGGGTCCTGCGGTGAAGTAGGTCTGCAAGTTGAGTAGCTCGTAGCCGGCGCGAATGACGCGATTGAGCCCCGGCTCTTCCATGCCCATCTCGGCGAGGAATTCGACTTTTTCTTCATCATCGAGCTCAATGATCTCGGATTCGAGCTTGTTACAGATCACCACCACGCCTGCATTCTCTGTGGCGGCGTGAGCCCTGACAGCATCCAGATGGGGGTTACCATCAAAGCCATCCTCCGCCACGTTGGCGATATACATCGTCGGCTTGGTGGTTAGCAGGTGCAAGGTTTTGACGCGCGCCCAGTCATTGTCATCCAGCGTCAGCGCGCGAACCGGCTGCGCCTCGTTCAACTGGGGTAACAGTTTGTCTTCGAGGAGCGCCTTGAGTGCAACCGCCTCCTTCTCGCCGCTCTTGGCTGTGCGCACCACCTTGGTGAGCTGCTTCTCGCAGGACTCCAAATCCGCCAGCGCAAGCTCCGTGTTGATCGTCTCGATATCGGCGAGCGGATCAATTTTGTTGGCCACGTGAATGACGTTGGGATCCTCGAAACAACGCACGACGTGCGCGATGGCATCGGTTTCCCGAATATTCGCCAGAAACTGGTTGCCAAGACCTTCGCCCTTTGAGGCGCCCGCTACCAACCCGGCGATATCGACAAATTCCATAGTCGCGGGAATGTTCCGCTCAGGGTTCACGAGGTCGGCGATTTGCCCCTGCCTTGGATCCGGGATAGGCACGACGCCCGTATTGGGTTCGATCGTGCAGAACGGGAAATTCTCCGCATCGATACCCGCCTGCGTGAGCGCGTTAAACAAAGTGGATTTACCCACGTTGGGTAAACCGACGATGCCACATTGAATTCCCATGCCAATTAATCCTCTTGAGATGGCGTGGTGACGAAGCTTTCGCTGTGCAGCGCCGTCATCGCCTTTACATCTTCACCGTCAAGGAGCAGTGGTAACGCATTGATAGCTGACTCAGTGCTGGCCTCAATGGCGGCCTGATCAGTGGCGGAGGCCTTGCTCAGCACCCAGCCAGATACGTTTTTGGCTGAGCCCGGGTGGCCGATGCCGATGCGCAGCCGCCAGAAGTCACGGTGACCTCCCAGTGCTGGGATGATATCCCTGAGGCCATTATGTCCACCGTGGCCGCCGTCGTACTTGAATCGGGACTCACCAGGCGGAATATCGAGCTCGTCGTGGGCAATCAGAATCGCATCAGGCTCGATGCGGTAGTAGCGCGCCATGGCGGCGACCGATCTGCCACTTTCGTTCATGAAGGTCTCGGGAATTAGCAGCCGCAAGTCGTGTCCAGCGACGGGGCCGCGCGCTGACTCACCCACTGCGTTGCGGTCAGTAGCCAGTGTCAGCCCGCATTGCGCGGCAAGACGGCGCACAAAAAAGGCACCGGCATTATGCCGAGTGCCTTCGTACTGCGTGCCGGGATTGCCAAGCCCGACGATGAGTCGGATGGCAGACAAGGCCTAATCAGTCCTCGCTGCCTTCTCCGGCATCATCAGAGGATGCCGCCTCACTGCCGTCACCTGAATAGTCATCGCCTTCCGCTTCGCCATCTGCCTTAGCGTCGACAACCTCCTCTTCCTCCTTCGCGGCTCGTGGCGCGACGACAGAGGCGATCGTGAGGTCATACTCTTCGCCCTGTTCCAGCGCGGGAGAGATGACGCCTTCAGGAAGCGTGATGTCGGACAAGTGGACGATCTGGCCCATTTCGACTTCGAGCATATCAACTTCGAGATATTCCGGCAGATCCTTGGGCAGACACTGGATTTCGATGTCCGTCGCCTGCTTCTGGATCATGCCGCCTTCGAGCTTGACCCCAGCGCACTGCTCTTCGTTTATGAAATGCAGCGGCACATTCACCTTGATCGCCTGATCCATGCGGATGCGAAGGAAGTCGGCGTGCATGGGAAAGCCTTTTGCCGGGTGACGCTGGATATCTTTGATGATGGCGTTTTCCGATTCACCACCGACCTGCACTTCGAGAATGGAACTGAAGCAGGCTTCGTTTTCCAACATGTGCTCGAAATCCTTGCGGATCAGCGTGAGACTTTGGGCGGGCTTATTGGCCCCATAAATGACGGCAGGCATTTTGCCCTCGAGGCGACGCAGGCGGCGGCTCGCACCTTTCCCCGCGTCGGCTCGCGCCTCTGCAACAACAATAAAGTCAGACATGGTCTGGCTCCTTTTCTAGCACCACTTTGTCTGCGACCGACGCGGTGGTGGGTGGGTAAAACACTGCTTAAGACAAATCAAACAGTGCGCTAATGGATTCCTCGTTGCTGACGCGGCGAATGGACTCCGCCAGTAAATCAGCAATCGTTAACTGCCGGATTTTGCCGACGGCCAGCGCCTCACTCGAAAGTGGAATCGTGTCTGTAACGACCAATTCGTCGAGCTGCGAATTTTTGATGTTCTCAAGGGCCTTGCCCGATAAGACGGCATGGGTGCAATAAGACACCACTTTTAGCGCGCCACGCTCTTTGAGTGCGTTGGCCGCAGTGCATAAGGTGCCAGCCGTATCGACCATGTCGTCGACCAGAATGGCGGTGCGGCCTTCTACGTCTCCAATCAGGTTCATGACCTCGGCTTCGTTGGCGCGCGGACGGCGCTTGTCGATGATGGCCAGGTCGGCATCGTCCAACTGCTTGGCGATTGCCCGGGCTCTCACCACGCCGCCGATGTCTGGAGACACGACAATGGGGTTCTCGTAATCGCAGCGCACAATATCGGCATTGAGAATCGAAGAGGCGTAGACGTTGTCTACCGGTACGGTAAAGAAGCCCTGAATCTGCTCGGCGTGCAGGTCTACGGTGAGTACCCGGTCTACACCCACGCCCACCATGGTGTCGGCAACCACTTTGGCGGAAATCGGCACCCGAGCGGAGCGCACACGTCGGTCCTGACGGGCATAGCCGAAGTAGGGCACCACCGCTGTTATGCGACCCGCCGAGGCCCGGCGCAGGGCGTCGATGATGAGCAATAGCTCGATAATATTGTCATTGGTCGGGTGGCAGGTGCTTTGCAGTACGAACACGTCTTTGCCGCGCACGTTCTCATTTAACTCAACGGTGATCTCACCATCGGAGAACTTGCTGACCGCCGCGTTGCCGATTGCAAGGTAAAGCCGGTCCGCAACCTTACGCGCGAGCCCAGGGTTGGCGTTGCCTGTAAACACCATCATTTTCGATGACATTCTTTTACCTCACCCTTTGAAAGATGGCTGGGGCGGGAGGATTCGAACCTCCGAATGGCGGGATCAAAACCCGCTGCCTTGCCACTTGGCGACGCCCCAACAAGCCCTTTATTCAACTACCCGCATTTCGGGGAGTCGGTCCACGCCCTCGGCCACAATAACCCGCAGCCCGTCCGGGGCCTTGGCCGCAATTTGGCGCGCTGATTCCTCTGTCTCCAGCGCGGCAAAAACGCAGGCGCCGCTGCCAGTCATTCTTGCCGTCGGGGAGTGCTGATGAAGCCATTCCCACGCTTGCTGAACCTCGGGGTAACGCGGCAGCACAACGTCCTGTAGATCGTTGTGGCCAGCCCCTGAAAAAAAGG
>PBEE01000001.1:0-66139 GCA_002717605.1 Crocinitomicaceae bacterium
GTTAACTCTTATTTAAGTTTATCTGGAAGGCTGGGAGAGAGCGTTAAATCGGTTCAAGGTGTTGGTCTAAGAGTGGAATCAGATAAAGCCGGTGCATGGGGTAAAACCACAGTAAGCATCGCCTATTCGCACAAGATTAGATTAAACAACAGAGGATGGTTCAGCGGAGGTTTCTCTTTGGGGATGAGCCAATATTCTTTGGACGTAAATGGCTTAGATATTACAGCTACAGACCCTGCGATTAAAGGCGGAACCACGACACAGTTCTTGTTTCCAGTAATTGATGCTGGGATTTGGTATCAGGACAAAAGAAATGTTGTGGGCATATCGATTAATAACGCAACAGCAAGTAAGCTAGACACTCTAACAATGGATTCCAAAACAGCTACAGTTTTTGTAATTACAGGAGGGTCTTCAATGGAGTTAGACGGTAGATTCATGTTCCGACCATCAGCAAATATCAGATACTCGGAAGGCTTGCCCACCAGCTTTGAGATGACTGGATCGGTTGTGTACGACGATTCGTATTCTGTGGGCATAGGCTACAGGGTTAAAAGCGCCTTAATTGGAAGTGTTCAGCTTACGCTGTTTAATTATTTGAAGGTAGGATATTCTTACGACTTTTCCGTTTCAAAACTCAACCTAGCCGCACGAAGCACAAACGAAATCACGATTGCATTCAGCGCTTGCGACATGAAATTAACCAAAGTCCAGGAATGCCCGGCATACGACTAAACAAACAGCGATGGAAGCAAGTGCTTTTATTCGCCGCTGCAATAATTGCAGGGGCTACACTTTGGTTTGCAAGCGACATTAGCAGAAGGGTTAGAAATGAGGAGCGAGCTAAGGTTAGTGTTTGGGCAAAAGCAATTACACAAAGGTCAAAACTCGTAACTTATACAGAGCAACTTTTCAAAGAACTTGAGGCAGAGGAAAGACAGAAAGCAGATAGGCTGGCAGACGCATACCGTATTATAGACAACCCACCATAAGGGATGGACCTAACCTTTGTCACAGACTACTTGTGGGCAAACAAAACAGTTCCTGTTCTTATCTACAATAACAAAGGCGAAAAGCTGTTTTCAATAAATTTGGATGACGATTTTATTGAAGACGAAGCCACCCAAACCCAATTTGATAGTTTGCGCGACCAGATGGCATCGAGATACACTCCCATCAGGTTTGAAGACGAAGGTCATGTAATTTATTACAACGAAAGTACTAGGCTCAAAGAGCTCAAAGAGGCGATGTCTGAGCTAATATCTTCTTTTGTTTCTGAAACGGTCTTGAACAGCGCATCTGTGCCAGTTCTTTTAACAGACTCAACGATGACAGAAGTACTTGAGTTGAGGGGAATCGAGAAGAGCGAAATTGATGAACCGTCCAAATTAAAGAAGCGCCTAAAAGACATGTCCGCTTCAAAAAATCCAATAGAAGTATATCTGCCAGGCGAGGGCCGTTGCTTCATATTTTATGAGGACAGCTACGTGCTCGACCAAATGCAATACTATCCGCTCATACAACTTATCCTCATAGCGGTATTTCTAGTCGTAGCCTATCTGGTTTTCAGCTCGTTTAGAAGAGCCGAACAGGACAGAGTTTGGGTTGGTATGGCAAAGGAGTCAGCACACCAATTAGGCACGCCGCTAAGCTCTCTCATGGCGTGGGTGGAGCTTCTTGAAAGTGAAGGGATAGATACAGCTAAGCTTGACGAAATGAAGAAAGACATTAAGCGGCTTCATATAGTTACAGACAGGTTTAGCAAGATTGGTTCTCAGCCCGAACTTACCCCAGACAACCTCTATTCAGCAGTTCAAAACACCATATCTTATATGAGGCCGCGCATAAGCAAACAAGTAGATATAAACCTTGTTTGTTGTGATAAAAAAACAGAGGTTCACGCCCTTTTTAACCCAAGTCTTCTTAGCTGGGTGCTTGAAAATCTTATAAGAAATTCTGTTGACGCAATGGAAGGGAAGGGCGTGATAACAATTACCGTTAAACCAGAAGCTCAAAACGTATTTATAGATGTTGAAGACACAGGCAAGGGAATTCCTAGATCAGATATCCGCAATGTGTTTTCTCCGGGGTTTACAACTAAGAAAAGAGGGTGGGGGTTAGGCCTTAGTTTAACAAAAAGAATTATTGAAGAATACCACGGAGGAAGTATTTCTCTTTTGAAATCTATCCCAGAAGCTGTTACAATTTTCAGAATTTCTCTTAAAAGAAATGCCTAATAAAATCTGGGAAACAAGTAGGGCGAGGTCAGCGACCAGTTTGATTGCCTCTGTAATAGCAGGATTAGGTGGGGCGATAATTCATATCCCATTGGATTGGGATTATAATTTTTTTTTATTCACCAACCAGAAAAACTTCTTTATTGAAAGATCAAATAGACACGAAAGATCTGTTTTCAGTGAATTTTTATTTTATTATCAAGACCGTCAACTGTTAAAAATCATTAGCGCCCTTTCCACGATTAATAAAAACAGCTGGAACTATATCTGCTTAATTATTTCTAAGCATCTTCAAGAAAGCAAAGACTATACTAATTCACTAGATTCGATGTTTGATGCGAGTTAGCTTATTTCAAAATATTATTCCATCAATCATAAGAGTTCCTCTCGCAATTTTGTCCAGAAAACTAGGCCTATCTAAAGCGATTCAATCTGCTCTTTGTGTTTCTGAATGCAAAAAGTTAGCGCGCGAATTCAAAGGATCAGGGCGTAATCACAGAAAATCAAAAGTTTTAATAATCTGCGCTCACTACAATCATTTGAAATGGCTGGCTGGCTGTATAGACTCAGTTTTAGCACAAACACACACAAATTTTCAGCTCATTATAGTGGACGACTTTTCAAGCGACGAAGGAGTTTGCGAAGGGCTAGCGGCTCAAGCTGCTAGAGACCCAAGAATAAAAGCAATTTTTCTAAAAGAAAACACAGGCGCTTATGTTGCTAGGAATACAGGATTTAATGCAGCTGATTCAGACTGGACTCATGTGACGTTTATTGACCCTGATGACCTTGCTTTTCCTAACTGGCTTGAGCACTGTTTAAACGTACTCGATGGTCTTGAAGGCTCGGTTCGACCTGTTCTTCAGCGCTGGACGGAAGATTTTTCTAAGATGAAGTCCATTTATTTTGGCTACTGTCAATCACTACATTCCCGTTATGCATATGAAAGAGCGGGGGGGTTCCTTCCTGTTAGAGTGTCTGGAGATGTTGAGCTTATATTAAGGCTTTCCCTTCTTACAAAAGACAATAAGACAATTTTAAAAAAGTCATTTAAACCTGCTCAAAAGCTGAGACTACATGACGCTTCAGCATCTCAAAAATCATTAAATGCACGAAAGATTTGGATAGAAAGTCGGGAGAAAGAACTTGAAGGAACGCCTTCTAACATGCTTCACGAAATTCCAGTGACTTCAGTGTGGAGAGAATACAACCTGTGACGTATTTTTAAACTTCCAAATAGCCCGAATGGCGGAATTGGTAGACGCGCACGACTCAAACTCGTGTTCTTAAAAAGAGTGTGGGTTCGATTCCCACTTCGGGCACCAAACGAGAGACGAAAGCCTCACTTTCATTTTTTAAACGAAATAATGGTTTGACGCTATTGTTGGTTAAGCCCAATCATCTCTTTTTTTCGTAAAAACGGATAACATTAATTTTTTTACGTAATTTTAATTTATCACCTTAATCCTATTAAAATGAAGCATTCAGTTCTAATTCTTATAAGCGTACTAATTTGCCTACCAAATCAATCACAAGCCCAACTTTTTAAAAAGAAGAAGAAAAAAACAAAGACTGAGCAAGCAGATAATATTGCAAAGAAGAACAAATCAAATTATGTTTATTTTGATGGATTCAGAGGTTACGAGACAGAATATTCCGACCCTTCAACAGTTGACTACGACACTGTTTCTGAAACTGATTTAACCATCCTGTCAACCCCAGATTTTGAAGAAAACAGCCAAGATTTCGACTTTGGGGATATAGCGACTATTTCTAATAGATCGTTGGAATCAAATCTAGAAGCATCCTCAGCGGTTGATTACGATAACCTTGATGTGATAGAATTTGAAGACGAACCGAGCCTAGAATTTGAAGAAAACAGCCAAGATTTCGACATTGAGGATGTAATTACTATTTCTGATAAATCGTTAGAAGTACAACCTGAAGGAGGGTCGGCGTTTAAGCGTTTTTCCAAAGCTATCCAGAGCAAGTTATTTGCACCGTCATCAAAAACAGATGGAATGTCAATTGCAGCTCTGTGTTGCGGAGTTTTCGGACTTCTCATTTTCGGATTTGGTATACTAGGAATTACTTTTGGCGCAATCGGCATAAAAAACACTAGCGAAAATGGGACGCGAGGAAAGGGTATGGCAATTGCTGGACTTGTATGCGGAATAGTTAAACTCGCTATAGTAATGGCAGTATTGCTGGCCATATAATCTTTTTCATTATACGCCAAGCCCAGCCTACGGGTTTATAAAATAAATTCGAGATAGGCGCCGGCCAAAGGTATTAAAAGGAGTGTGTTTTCGACACCCTCCCGCTTTTTGTCGCATTAATCATGATCACTCATTAAATATGATAAATAAAAAGGTATTTTGACTTTTATATAAATCGCTAGGTAATACAATAAAAATTTGACTTAAACCACCCTTTGAATGAATATTCCTAAAAGAAACCCTGCAACAACGTCAAAAAGGTGGTGTTGATGAACTAGAACTACGGAACTACAGATTAGAAAAAACCATATTACAAATAACACCCTACAAAAAACCTGTTTTACTTCCTTTAGGATAGCAAAGATCAAAAAATAAGAGAATGTTATATGAACAGAAGGGTATAAATTAGTGGGATTGTCCAGGATAAATAGAAATTTATAAATAGGACCGAACAGCCCTAAAATTTCCATTCGATTAAAACCTAGCTCGCCTGGAAAAATCAAGAAACAGCCACACGCAATAATTGTACTCAAGATCATTTGCCAACTCAAACGTTTAAGATCGTGTCTTGATTTACAAGCGCCAAATCCAATTAAAATAAGCAAGTAAAAAGAAGCATAGAAAATTATAAACCAAGGAATAAGAGGAATATTCAACTCCCATTTAAGAAACATTTGAAATGTGTTCTCGAAGCCAGAGGTAATGCGATTAGTAATAATATATAAACCCGTGCAAAAGACCAATGTAGAAGCGCCGCACTTCAGCTTTTCACCAACCGTAGTTTCCATTCTTTGAAACTATAAATTATTTCTAAATTTAACAATCTTTGAAGAATCCTCTCCAGGATTGCATGAGGCCAACATGACAAGGTCGAGGAATAATATACAGGACACTCTCATATTGTGCAATCGAAGGCTCAATTTACTAAGCTCCCAAATCCAGTATCGGATAGAGTTATAGTATAGTGGATTGTAAGTAATAGTTCATTTGATTTTTACGAAGCTTATGGCCCCGTGATTGAAAGCATACAATTAAAACCTTTATTTTCATTTTCTGCTTTTAATATAAGCGGATTGGAAGCAGGATTGTATGCGGGGTGTTTCAGAACTATTTAATATAATAGGACAAAAAAATTAATTATACATAAAGGTTTAGTAAGCCCTCTCAGTTCGGCCCTCCATGAAGTAAACAAAAGCCTTGTTTACTACCCTTCGCCCACCAGGCGTTGGGTAATTTCCTGTGAAGTACCAATCACCGGTGTGATTAGGACAGGATTTGTGTAAACCCTCAATACCCTGGAAAATGATTTTTACTTCAGCGCCCATGCCTTCTGGAGTAAGGAGTTCAGAAATCTTATTAGAAATCTCATCTGCAGAAAACGGGGCGTAAATAGAGGATACGGGATTCTTGATATCATTAGAAAGGGGTTTTTCTAGCTCTTTCAAGCACGCTTCATATGTCTCGTCAAGAACGTGCCCCATTCCGCGCTCAACTAAAAGCGCAACTGCAGCTTGGAATGCGATAAAGTCCCCCATTTTTGCCATATCAATTCCGTAACAATCTGGGTATCGAATCTGAGGTGCGCTTGAAGCAACAACGATTCTTTTTGGGTTAAGTCTATCAAGAATTCTTAGGATGGATTTTTTTAGCGTTGTGCCCCTAACTATACTATCATCTATCACAACAAGGTTATCTACTCCTGGTTTGATAGTGCCGTATGCGATATCGTATACGTGTGCTACAAGATCGTCTCTAGTTTCGTCTTCACTAATAAATGTTCTGAGTTTAGCGTCCTTTATAGTCACTTTCTCAACCCTTGTTCTCTCCCCTATGATGCTTTCAATTTCTTCTGCAGTAGGATTAGCGCCAAGACCTTTAATGCGCTCAATCTTAGATCTGTTCAATCTGTCTTCAAGGCCTTTAACCAAACCGTAGAAACAAACCTCAGCTGTATTTGGGATGAAACTAACTACAGTGTTGTCAAGATCGTGTTCAACAGCCTCTAAAACCTTTGAAACAACGCCTTCACCAAGGGCTTTTCTTTCTTCGTAGATGTCCTTGTCATTACCCCTGCTAAAGTAAATACGCTCAAAACTGCAAGCAGTTCTTTTGCCGGGCTCAGTAATTTTTTCAAGCTTAGTGCAACCGCTTCTGCTAATGATAAGCGCGTGCCCTGGCTTTACCTCGACAACGTCTTCAGCATTTGCATTAAATGCGGTTTGAATTACGGGTCTTTCGCTCGCAGCAACAACGACTTCGTCATCTTCATACCAATATGCTGGTCTAATACCATTAGGATCCCTTAAAACAAAAGCATCTCCATGACCAAGTAAACCACACATTGCGTATCCTCCGTCAAAATCAGAGGCTGAAGACCTAAGGACGCTTCCTAGATCTAGGGTATCGGCAATTTTTTCAGATATAGATCTGTTGTCGAGACCTTCGGCTTTAAGTGCATCAAACCTTGTTTGGTTTTCTACATCTAAGAAGTGGCCAATTTTTTCAAGAACAGTTACTGTATCAGATTTCTGCTTAGGGTGCTGGCCGATGTTAATCAATACGTCAAATAACTCGTCGACATTTGTCATATTAAAGTTTCCCGCTACAACTAAGTTTCTAGTTCTCCAGTTGTTTTGTCTTAAAAATGGGTGACAATTTTCAATATCATTTTTACCATAAGTTCCATATCTCAAATGACCTAAAGAGAGCTCGCCCGTAAAGGCAAAATTTTGTTGAAGGAAGTCGGCGTCTTGAAGCTGATCAGCATTCAAATCTTCAAAACGTCTCATTATTTTACTAAAAGCGTCTTGGATGGGCTTGTTGTCGACAGATCTCATTCTAGAGATATATCTTTTCCCTTGACTTACGTCTAGCTTGATATTTGCTATACCTGCCCCGTCTTGTCCTCTGTTGTGTTGTTTCTCCATCAGTAGATACATCTTGTTGAGTGCGTAGAACGCCGTACCATACTTATTTATGAAGTGTTGAAGAGGCTTTTTAAGCCTTAAAAGCGCGATGCCGCATTCGTGCGTTAAGAAGTCGCTCATTAAGATGGAATAATTGAGCCTCAAAGGTAGTGAAATACTACCTTTGCATAGATGGATAAAAACCTAGAACCAGATGATTTTTACACTACGGAACAGGGCTTTATCATTTTTACTGAAAAATATCATTTAAAAAGAGGGCACTGCTGTCAAAGTGGGTGCAAGCATTGCCCATTTGGTTTTGACAAGAAAACAGGAACTTTTAGAAAAGATTTGAGCAAATGAATTTAGCGCAATTTCGCAACACAATTACTGAGGGCATACCTTCAGCACTGCCGTCTGCAAAAACCCCAAATCCAAACGTTTCTCACGCTCCAGTGCGTAAGGACATCTTAAGCCCAGCAGAAAAAGAACTGGCTCTTAAGAATGCGCTCAGATATTTTCCACCCCATCAACACAAAGTTTTAGCCCCCGAATTTGCTCAAGAGCTAAAAAACTATGGCAGAATCTATATGTACAGATTTATGCCAGAAGGAGAGATGAAGGCCCGGCCTATTAATTGGTATCCCGCAAAGTGTAAGCAAGCCGCTGCGATAATGTTGATGATCCAAAACAACTTAGACCCAGCTGTCGCCCAACATCCAGAAGAGCTCATTACCTATGGTGGAAATGGTGGCGTTTTTTCAAATTGGGCACAGTACCGGCTAACTATGAAGTATTTGAGCGAAATGGATGAAGACCAAACGCTCTCAATGTACTCGGGTCACCCCATGGGGCTATTTCCATCACACTCTGATGCGCCAAGGGTTGTCGTAACAAATGGCATGGTTATACCAAACTACAGCTCGCAAGATGATTGGGAAAGAATGAATGCCTTAGGAGTTAGCCAATTTGGACAAATGACAGCTGGATCTTACATGTATATTGGTCCGCAAGGAATTGTACATGGAACAACAATCACGGTATTAAACGCTGGTCGCAAACTCTCTGGTGACGGGACGCTAGCTGGCAGGCTGTTTGTCACTTCTGGTCTAGGAGGAATGAGTGGAGCCCAACCTAAAGCCGGAAATATTGCTGGCTGTGTTACTGTATGTGCGGAGGTTAGTTCAGACGCAGCGTATAAAAGACACTCACAAGGCTGGGTAGATCATGTAATCACCGATATCGAAGACTTAAAATCAAAGGTTGCTACATCAATTGAAAAGAAAGAAGTTGTATCATACGCATTCCTAGGTAATGTGGTAGAGGTATGGGAGGAATTCGATAAAGCAAATCTTTACATTGACCTTGGCTCAGACCAAACCTCATTACACAACCCTTGGGCTGGAGGTTACTATCCAGTTGGAGTAAGTTTTGAGGAATCAAATAGATTAATGTCAGAAGATCCAGAAAAATTTCGCGAGCTCGTTCAAGAGTCATTAAGAAGACACGCAGCAGCTATAAATAAACACACATCTAAGGGAACTTATTTTTTTGATTACGGAAATGCGTTTTTGCTCGAAGCGAGTAGAGCGGGCGCAGAAGTAATAGCAACCGATGGAATCAATTTCCGCTACCCAAGCTATGTTCAAGATATAATTGGGCCAATGTGTTTCGACTATGGTTTTGGGCCGTTTAGATGGGTGTGTGCTAGTGGTGATCCGAAGGATTTAGTCAAAACAGATGCGATTGCTTGCAGGGTGTTAGAAGAAATGATTGAAAAGGCTCCAGAAGATATAAAGCAACAAATGAAGGATAATATCCAATGGATAAAGAGTGCAGAAGAAAACAAACTTGTGGTGGGTTCTCAAGCTAGGATCCTTTACGCAGATGCAGAGGGCAGGATAAGAATTGCAGAGGAGTTTAATAAAGCGATTGCCTCTGGAGAATTAAGCGCGCCAGTAATTCTTGGGCGTGACCATCACGATGTTAGCGGAACAGACTCGCCCTATAGAGAGACCTCAAACATCTACGACGGCTCAGCGTTTACAGCAGACATGGCGTTGCACAACGTCATTGGCGACGGCTTTAGAGGAGCAACATGGGTCTCGATTCATAATGGCGGTGGAGTTGGATGGGGAGAGGTAATAAACGGAGGATTTGGGATGCTTCTCGATGGATCGGAGGATTCTGACAGAAGGCTCAAATCAATGCTTCATTTTGATGTAAATAACGGAATTGCAAGAAGGTCTTGGGCTAGAAACCCTGGTGCTGAATGGACAATAAAAAGAGCAATGGAGGCTGAACCTAGTCTCAAAGTAACTGTACCAAATCACACCGACATAGACATTATTAAATACGCACTTACTTAGTGCTTTCGCATTTCATCTCCATAGTACAGATAACAGCCTCAGAAAAACATCGCTCTAGATTCAATTTATAATAGTCAAAAGGAAATAGGGAATTTTAACATTTACTGCGCAACCTTTTTAGACGATAAGCCGTTTTACAATTGATTAGAAAGTCAATGTCGTGTGATTTCGACATTAGCCCTTGAGACGACTCTCAGGGTATTGGTTAAGGCTGAAGCGCTGTCCGAACGCGGACGGCGCTTCTTAGTTATACTACTTTTCGAATCACCCTTTGGTGAATTCGCGCAATAAGTTCATAAGGAATCGTGTCAGCAGCGGAGCTGACGTTTTCGATAGATACGTAGTCACCAAAGAGTTCAACTTCGTCACCAACTTTTACGTTAAGACCCGTGACATCTACAGCCGTTAGGTCCATACAAACTCTACCTATGACAGGAGCGATGTGACCTACGACCGCGACCCTGCCTTTTCCATCACTTAGGCTCCGCGGATATCCATCTGCATATCCAACCGGGAGCCAAGCGATCTCTCTTTCATTTATAGATGAGTCGGCATATCCGTATCCCACACCTTCACCAGCTGGTACAGTTTGGATTTGTGTTATTACAGTTTTAAAAAACACAGCGGGCTTGAGAGCGATCTCAAGACGTGAGAGCTCCGATCCTAAAAGGCTTAACCCCACTCTTACATAATCCATCCCGTGCTCTGGAAAACGGACAACCCCAGACGAGTTAAGCGAATGAGTTTTAAATTCTGAAAGCGCGCTTAAACCCTTGAATTCTTCTTTGAGGACTTCACACATCGCTTTAAACTTTTTAAGTTGGCGTAGTGTTTTTTGATCATGTTCTTCACTTTCAGTTGAGGCCAAATGTGTGTAAACTGTGCCTAACATTAAGCCTGACACATTTTTAATTGCGGCGGCAACAGCACGTACTTCATTTTCACCAAATCCTAATCTATGCATACCGGAATTAAAATTCAAGTGGACCGGCTGTAGCTTAGACCCGCTTCTTTCAACCCAAGCCAAATATTCATTTAAGTGTTCCATTGAGATAATGCAGGGCTCTAGGCGGTATTTGCCCATCATGTCAAATGTAGAGGGGTCGGGATTTAAGACCATGATTTGGCCTTTAGCTCCAGAATCCCTTAGTTGAATCCCCTCCTCTACATATGCAACAGCTAAATAATTTACCCCTTCTTCAGCATATAATTTTGCTAAAACAGTATCGTCAGTTCCATATCCAAACCCTTTGATTACGGCAATAATGCCGGGGTTAACTCCCCCGGTATTTTGCAGATGGGACTTTACGGCATTGAGGTTTTCTCTAATACGCCCCAAATCCAGAGTCAATGTGGTTACATGAGACTTACTTGCCATATGTCACTTTTTTCTAGCAGCAACAAATGCGTGCCGAGCCAGCGGAATATATTTGTCCTTTTCGCCTAATTCTACAGTTTCATTGCTTCCAGTTATTTTGTGAGAAAAGTGAGCTGAGCGACCTGTTTCAACACAAACTGCGTGGAGTTTTGTTACCTCTTCTGCAAGAGCCAACAGTTTGGGCATGCTTCCAAATGGAACCCCATTAAAATCTAGGTCCAAACCCGCAACGATTACCCTCATACCCTGATTTGCTAAATGTACACATATATCTGGAAGGTCTTCGTCGAAGAATTGGGCTTCGTCTATTGCTACTACTAAAGCGGACCTGCCATCAACTTCTAACACCTTTAAAATATCTTTTGCAGCATTAACAACAATTGAAGGCATTGCGTTTTTGTCGTGAGAGACGACATCTCCAACGGCGTAACGAGTGTCAATTGCAGGCTTTACAAGCACAGTTGGCAATTTTGCAATTTGAGAGCGTCTGACCCTTCTCATAAGCTCCTCAGTTTTACCAGAAAACATTGGCCCACAAATAATTTCAAGGCGTCCTTCGCCTAATGGCAGAGTTGAAATGGAGTGATATGAATCAGATCTATGCATAAGCTGTCGCAAGTTACGACGATGATTGGCGCTAAGACTCGTAATTTAGGCACATGAATATTCACAAAGTATATCTGCCACTTTTTTCTATCATATTTTTTCTTGCTTCTTGTGAAAAGACCCCAGGTGAAGGAGGGCGCGCATCAATTATTGGGAATGTAGAGATTGAAAGAAGGATTGAAATAGCTGACCCTGACCCTTCACTGGTTCATTCAATTATCCCCGCAACTGATACAGAAGTATTTATTGTGTACGGAGACAATACGGGGCCTGATGACAGGGTGTTTACAAATCCCGATGGTGACTTTGCTTTTAATTGGCTTAGAACAGGTAATTACACTTTATATGTTTATTCTGAGGACACAGCAAAAGTTGTCCCAGAAATAGCTATCTATAAAGAGGTATATATCGATGATAGAAACGAGACGTTAGACATAGGCTTAATAACTATTTATGAGGATTATAACTAAGTAATGAGAAAAGTCCTAGCGACAATTTTATTTTTTGCTTTTGTAAGCGCAGGACTCTACGCTCAATGGGTTGATCATGGCGCATGGGCTTCAGCGTCTATTTCCAAAAAAATCATGCGAAAAACCGTTGCTTCTGCTGATTTTGCAGCAAGATTTGACAGGGATTTTACTAGGATAGGATCAACATTTATTAATGCTAAGATAGACAGGAAAGTTGCTAAGGGGCTGAATTTAAATTTGGCCTTTAGAGGAGGAGCTTCTATGACAAATGAATATCAATGGGAGCCACAGAGAAGAATTGCTACTAACGCTAGATATAAGAAGGGATTGGGAAAAAAGGCGTCAATTTCTGTTAGACTTCAATACCAAAGCGGACATAAAGGAGTTAGAACCCCTGGAGAGGGTTTGGGCTTTTCAAAGGCTGCGAGGACAAAAGCAACATTTTATTATGAGGTTGCAAAGAGCTACAGGTTAAGCCTTAGTGGTGAGACTTTTTTCAGGCCTCTATATGACATTTATGAATTCAGCGATGTTAGAGGCCGTATTTCAGTGAGGAAAAAGCTGTCTAAGCGTAAATATTTAACAATAGGATATCAGGTGGAATCCCCACGTGGTGGCCCTGATCCGTGGGTTGAGCACGCAATAATTTGCAATTTTTCATCCCAAATGAAGCGTCGAAAGCCTGAGAAATAAAATTTGTTACACAAAAACGCTTGTTTATCCATAGCCTTCACTATCTTTGCACACCCAAATTTTTGGGAATCTTAAACTCGCAACACATTCGCTGTGGATACTTTAAGCTACAAAACTATCTCCGCCAATAAGGAGAACGCCGATAAGAAATGGCTATTACTTGACGCCGAGGGCCAAGCTCTTGGACGTTTTGCATCTGAAGTTGCTAAGCTTCTTCGTGGTAAGCATAAACCAAACTTTACACCACACGCAGACTGTGGAGACTACGTAGTAGTTATTAATGCCGATAAGATTTCCCTCTCAGGAAAAAAGTGGGATCAAAAGATTTACATGCGCCACACCGGGTATCCTGGTGGACAGCGTACACGCACTGCTTCAGAAGTAATGGCTCGTAAGCCATTTGCTATGGTTGAAGAGGCTGTTAGAGGAATGCTACCAAAAAACACGCTTGGTCGTCAGCTATTCCGTAACATGCATGTGTACGTAGGCCCAAACCATAAGCACGAGGCTCAAAACCCAACTGCTATTACATTGAATTCTTAATAGGAAATGGACGTAATCAATACATCAGGTCGTCGTAAGAACGCTGTTGCTCGCCTTTACATGTCAGAAGGCAAAGGTGAATTCATAATTAACAACCGTGACTACAAAGACTACTTCCCAACAGGAACGCTTCAATACAAGATTAACCAGCCGTTTAACTTAACTGAAAACGCTGGTAAGTTTAACATTAAGGTAAACGTTGCAGGTGGCGGTATTACTGGCCAGGCTGAAGCTGTTCGCCTTGCTATCTCAAAAGCTCTAGTTGAACTAGATGCTGAGAACAAACCGGCTCTTAAAGCTGAAGGCTTAACTACACGTGATCCACGTATGGTTGAGCGTAAGAAGTTTGGTCAGAGAAAAGCACGTAAAAAAGTACAATTCTCGAAGCGTTAATGGTAACGGCCAACGACGTATTCGTTTTTTATTAATTCGTTTAGCATCCAAATTCTTAAGACTCACTAAGTGGCTACTTAAGAATTGCTTTAAACCAGGAAAGTAAACAATCATGGCTCGTACAAACTTTGAGCAATTACTAGAGGCCGGAGCTCACTTTGGCCACCAAACGCGCAAGTGGAACCCACACATGGCGCCATACCTATTCGGAGAGAAGAAAGGTATCCATATTATTGACCTCCACAAGTCTATTGCAAAGATCGATGAGGCTGCAGCTGCAATGAAGCAGATTGCTAAGAGTGGAAAGAAAATTCTTTTCGTTTCTACTAAGAAGCAAGGCCAAGAAATCGTAGCAACGCACTCAAAGGCGATTGGCATGCCTTACGTTACTGAGCGTTGGTCAGGAGGTATGCTCACGAATTTCGGGACTATTCGTAAGGCTATTCGTAAGATGACACAAATTGACAAGATGGAGGCTGATGGCACGCTTGCTGTTCTTTCAAAGAGAGAGCGTCTTCAGGTTAGCCGTCAAAGAGCGAAGCTCGACAAGAATTTAGGCTCTATTGTTGACATGACTCGTCTGCCAGCTGCAATCTTTATTGTTGACGTAACTAAGGAACATATTGCTCTTGCTGAAGCTAAGAAGCTAAGAATCCCTGTATTCGCAATTGTTGATTCAAATAGTGATCCACGTAAAGTTGATTTCGTTATTCCTGCGAACGACGATGCAACTAAGTCAATCGACCTAATTACTAGAACTCTTGCTGAAGCTGTTGCTGAAGGACTTAATGAACGTCAAGCTGAAAAAGCTACTGCTGACGTGAAGCCTAAGAAGGCTGACAAGAAAGAAGAGGTTCCTGCTGCTAAAGAAGTTGTTGCAGAGGAAGCTCCTGCTGAAGAGGCCCCTGCTGCTGAAGAAGTTGTTGCAGAGGAAGCTCCAGCCAAAGAGTCAGCTACTGAGGACGCAAAGTCAGACAAATAACAGAAAACACACTTCATATTTTAAAGATCATGAGCATTACTGCTGCTGAAGTAAACAAGCTCCGTAAGCAAACTGGAGCCGGCATGATGGACTGCAAGAAAGCACTCCAAGAAGCCGAAGGAAACATGGAAAAGGCAATCGAGATTCTTCGTCTTAAAGGCCAAAAAGTTGCTGCAAAGCGTAGCGACCGCGAGGCAAGCGAAGGGGTTATTCTTTCTGGCGTTAGCGCCGATGGAAAGATGGGTGTTGTTCTTTCATTAAACTGTGAAACTGATTTCGTTGCTAAGAACGAGGACTTTATTGGAGTTGCAAAAACTCTTCTTGACCTTGCTCTTGTAGAAGGATGTGAAAACAAGGATAGTATCCTTGTACTTGAATATCCTGGTTCTGGAATCACAGTTGCTGATAAAATTGTTGAAGAGACGGGAAAGATTGGTGAGCGCATTGAGATAGGTGACCTTCAAACTGCATCTGGAGATTCTGTAGCTGCATACATCCACCCAGGTAATCGTCTAGCTACAGTAGTTGGATTCATTGGAGATGTAAACGAAGTTGTAGGACGTGATGTTGCTATGCAAGCTGCTGCAATGGCACCTGTTGCTGTTGATGAGGGAAGCATTCCTGCAGATCTTATCGAAAAAGAAAAGGCTATTGGTAAAGACCTTGCTATCCAAGAAGGAAAGCCAGCTGATCTTGCTGAAAAGATTGCCGTAGGTCGTTTAAACAAGTGGTACAAAGAAGTAACTCTTGTTAACCAGCCATTCATCAAGGATAATAAGCAAACAGTATCTCAATACGTTGCTACTGAATGCCCAGGCGCAGCTGTTTCTAGCTTTAGCCGTGTGGCTTTAGGATAAAGATCCAGAAGAAATATTTTTGAAAAGAAGACTGCCATTGGTGGTCTTCTTTTGTTTGGCACTTTAATGTTTGTCTCGTTTATCGGATATTTACACTTTAGATGAAGTACAAAAGAATTCTACTTAAGTTAAGCGGCGAGGCCCTGATGGGCGACAAACAGTTTGGTATTGATAATGACAGACTTGCTCAATACGCTAAAGAGATTAAAACAATAGTTGACAAAGGGGTTGAGTGTGCAGTTGTAATTGGTGGTGGAAACATATTTAGGGGTGTGCAAGCTGAGGAAGGAGGTATGGAAAGAACCCAAGGAGATTACATGGGTATGCTTGCTACAGTAATCAATGCGATGGCTCTTCAGAGCTCACTTGAATCAATTGGCATTGACACAAGGCTTCAGTCTGCAATAGAACTAAAGCAAATAGCAGAGTCCTTTATTCGAAGAAGGGCTATGCGCCATTTAGAAAAAGGACGTGTTGTAATTTTTGGCGGCGGAACAGGATCTCCATTTTTCACAACAGACTCAGCAGCAGCCCTAAGAGCAGTTGAGATAGAGGCAGATGTAATTTTAAAAGGAACAAGAGTAGACGGAATTTACACTTCTGATCCAGAAAAGGACCCTTCTGCTTCTCGTTACGACGACATTTGTTTCAACGAAGTATACGAAAAGGACCTAAAGGTTATGGATATGACCGCCTTTACTCTTTGTAATGAAAACGATCTTCCAATCGTAGTTTTCGACATGAATAAAGAGGGAAATCTCCAAAGAATAATAGATGGAGAAAAGGTTGGTACAACGGTAAAATCACTATAAGAAAACGACATGCACGAAGCGATTGACATGGCTCTTGAAGAGGCAAAAGACCAAATGGAAAAAGCCCTTGAGCGTCTTGCAGGAGAATTAAGAAAGGTAAGAGCAGGTAAAGCGCACCCTTCTATGCTAGAGGGAGTAAAACTTGATTACTACGGAACCCTTACTCCGATTAGCCAGGTTGCGAACGTTAATACGACAGACGCAAGGACTATCATCGTTCAACCTTGGGAGAAGACAATGTTAGACGATATTGCTGCTGGTATTATCAATGCAAATCTGGGTCTTAACCCAATGAATAATGGAGAGGTGCTAATTATAAATGTGCCACCGCTTACTGAGGAGAGAAGGATAGAATTGAGCAAAAGAGCAAGGGGAGAAGGTGAAAGCGCAAGGGTTTCAATTAGAAACGCTAGAAAGGACGCAAACGACCTTCTAAAGTCTGCAAAAGACGAAGGGTTGAGCGAGGATATGCAAAAAACGGGAGAAGGTCAGGTTCAAGACCTAACCAATAAATTCATTGCCAAAGTAGAAGAGATGTTGAGTGCCAAAGAGGCAGATATCATGACTATTTAAGGGAACTCTGATGCTAAACGTCGAGCTTCTAAATCAGAATTAATAAGAGCATCAAGGTTGGTGCTCTTTTCGTATCTAACATTATTTAATGCGTGCTCAACGACATCAGGGAGTTGCTCAAACCTGATTTGATCATTGAGGAAGCGAGAAACGGCAACTTCATTTGCTGCATTTAAAATCGCAGGCGAGNTTCCTCCTTTTTCAAGGCTATTATATGCCAACTGTAAATTTCTGAACGCGCTGAAATCTGGTTTTTCGAAAGTCAGTTGAGGATAGTCAAGGAAATCAAATCTTGGGAATTGATTTTTAAATCTATGAGGATAAGTTAAAGCGTGCTGAATAGGTAGCTTCATGTCAGGAAGCCCCATTTGCGCCTTCATGCTTCCATCTTCAAACTGAACTACACTATGTATTATAGACTGAGGGTGAACAATAATTTCAATTTGGTCTGGTCGAAGATCGAACAGCCACTTTGCTTCAATTACTTCAAGACCTTTATTCATCATAGAAGCCGAATCTATGGTGATTTTTGCGCCCATATCCCAATTAGGATGCTTTAAGGCTTGAGCTTTAGTCACCTCAGAAAGCTGTTGCCTAGTGTAGCCTCTGAACGGACCACCAGATGCGGTCAAAACAATCTTTTCAACTGGATTATGGAATTCACCAGCTAGGCATTGATAGATAGCGCTGTGTTCCGAATCTACTGGATGAATCATCACTCCGTATTTTTCTGCTTCTGCAGTAACCAGCTCGCCAGCAACAACCATTGTCTCTTTGTTTGCTAGCGCGATATGCTTGCCTGCTCGTATAGCATTTAAGGTGGGCTTTAAGCCTGCAGCCCCAACAAGAGCAGTAAGTACCATTTGTATGCGCTCCATCTCAACAACTTGCTCAAGGGCTTCTGCTCCAGAATAGACTTTTATGCCCTCGTCGAAAAGTGCATTAAAAACTTTTTTTCGTTGTGAGACGTCGGCAATGACAACGGCGTTTGGCCTGAATTCAAGAGCTTGTTTGATAAGAAGGNCNGAATTTCTGCCNGCAGTAAGTACTTCGACATGGAGNANATCACTCTGTTCTCGAATGACGTCGAGGGCTTGGGTTCCGATGGATCCGGTTGAGCCTAGTATCGCTATTCCGCGAGTTTCTTCGCTCATAGGAATCCGCATTCAAGTTTTGCCGCCTCACTCATCATGTCTTGAGTCCAAGGTGGATCGAAAACGATTTGGACTTTTGCACTTTCTACTCCTTCCATCTCAGTTACTTTGTCTTCAACTTCTTTTGGGAGACTCTCGGCAACAGGACAGTTTGGCGACGTGAGAGTCATGTCGATATCAACTACACCCTCAGCCGAAATCTTGACTTCATAAATAAGCCCAAGTTCGTATATATCCACCGGAATCTCAGGATCGAAAATAGTCTTAAGGACTTCTATTACTTGGTCTTGATTTGGGATAGCCATCTTATTTTGTTTCAGGTCTCATTTGTGGGAAGAACAGAACTTCTTGGATAGAGGTTTGGTCTGTGAGCATCATAACCAGGCGGTCAATCCCAATACCTACACCAGAGGTTGGAGGCATACCAAACTCTAATGCCCTCAAGAAGTCTTGGTCTATAAACATAGCCTCATCGTCGCCTCTTTCAGCAAGAGCAAGTTGAGCTTCGAAACGNTCTCTTTGATCTATAGGATCGTTAAGCTCTGAATAAGCGTTAGCCACCTCAGTGCCATTTATCATAAGCTCAAACCTCTCTGTATAACCAGGTTTGTCTCTGTGAGCTTTGGTCAGTGGTGACATGTCTACAGGGTAATCTATAATGAAAGTTGGCTGAACGTAGTTGTTTTCGCATTTTTCGCCAAAGAGTACGTCTATCAACTTCCCTCGGCCCATGCTGGAATCGGTCTCAATCCCAAGCTTTTTGCACTCTTTACGAAGCCCATCCTCGTCGTGTTCATCAATATTTACACTTGTGTGCTCGAGAATTGCATCGCGCATCGTAACTCTAGCAAAAGGTGGAGTAAAGTCTATTTCTGTTTCGGCTAATTTTGCCTTTGTAGTTCCATGTACGGCCTTACAAACGTCCCCGATGAGATTTTCCATAGCTCCCATCATCCAATTGTAATCCTTGTAAGCAACGTAGAGTTCAAGAACTGTGAATTCAGGATTGTGGGTTCTGTCCATTCCTTCATTTCTGAAGTTTCGGCTGAATTCATACACCCCTTCAAACCCACCTACAATTAATCTCTTTAGATATAACTCGTTCGCAATTCTTAAATAAAGAGGAATGTCCAATGCGTTGTGGTGGGTGATGAACGGACGCGCCACTGCACCACCAGGAATNTTTTGCAATACAGGAGTGTCAACTTCTAACCAACCCTGAGCGTCAAAGTTGTCTCTAATTGCCTTGATAATTTTGCTACGCGCGATGAATGTGTCCTTAACATGATCATTCACGACAAGGTCAACATAGCGCATTCTGTAGCGAAGTTCAGGATCTACAAATGCGTCGTGCACATTTCCATCCTCATCTGTTTTTACAGCTGGAAGNGGGCGAATAGTTTTGGCCAAAATNGTNAGCTCACTAACCTTCACNGAAGGCTCGCCAACTTTAGTCAAGAAAGTNTTTCCCTTAATGCCAATAAANTCACCNCGATCAAGGAGCTTTTTAAAAACAGTATTGTAGAGGGTTTTATCTTCATTAGGGCAAATCTCATCTCTATTTATGTAGAGCTGAAATGTTCCTTCTGAATCCTTTAACTCCGTAAATGAGGCCTTACCCATTATGCGACGACTCATAAGCCTTCCAGCCATAGTCACTTCCTTGTCAACCTCGAAGTTGTTGGAAAGCTCGCTACTTCTGTGAGAAACGACAAATTCCTCAGCAGGGAAGGGGTTTATTCCCAAATCTCTAATCTGCTGAAGAGACCCTAACCTTATGGTTTCCTGTTCACTCCTTGTCATAATTACAAAAGTACGTTGCAAGGCATAGTAAAACGACCTATATAGGTGTAACTTGCATTCCATATGCGCGAATTAATTGAGAATTTTCCGAATCAAATAAAAGAAGCTGCCGAAGCTTTAAAAAATCAGGATTCAAACCTGCATGATTCAAAGGCAAAAGATTTTACCCCAGACGGTGTTCTAATGTTGGGCATGGGAGGGTCTGGAATAGGAGGCGCTTTTATTTCTTCCATTCTAAATAAAACCTCTTCGATTCCTATACAAACTAACCCTGATTACTGCATTCCAGGTTGGGTTAGTGAAAACACACTTGTAGTTGCTTGTTCTAATTCTGGGAATACTGAAGAGACTCTAGAGGCTGCTTTTGAAGCCCAAAAGCGAAACGCAACCATCACGTGNGTAACNTCTGGAGGAAAGCTTGAAGAATATGCANTTAAGAAGAATTTTCCCTTGGTTAAAGTTCCTGCGGGGCTTCCTCCAAGATCACAATTTGGGCATAGTTTATTGAGTCTTGCATGGACCTTGGTGAGGTTTGGGATTTTCCCAGAGAATCTATACTCAGACTTAGAGGCGACACACAAAAGCACAAGGGAAAGTGTAGATAATGTGGTTGAGAAGGCAGAGTTAGTAGCAGATTTAGTTGTAGGCAAATCCATACACATTTATTCAGACTCACACGCTGAATGCATTGCGACTAGATGGAGACAGCAACTAAATGAAAACAGCAAGATTTTAGTCAATTCAATGGCTTTCCCTGAGCTAAACCACAATGAGCTTGTAGGTTGGGCTGCTGGTGGACAGAATGATGTGGTTATTATTCTTCGAACACCGGAGGACTACAAAAGAACACAAACAAGGATGGCTATAAGCGCGGAGATTTTCCAGGAAATGGGATCTGATGTGATTTTCATTGACCCCGATGGAGAAAACCAAATGCAGCGCTTAATGAATCTCGTTTTCCTTGGAGATCATTTATCATTGATTCTTGCTGAGAGGGCAGGAGTAGACCCAGTTGAGATTGATAATATCATTAGATTAAAAAACAGACTATCTGACATCTAGCCCAAATGAAACTGCTGCAGTTTGAGGATTTGGGCTTAATGAGGTATAAACCTTGTTGGGATTATCAAGAGAAAATTTTTAAGACGATTATCCGTCGCAAAATTGAAAGGAGGGACGCTGCCGATGTATTAGATTTAGCCTCTTTACCCTTGCCAACGAGCAGATTGCTTTTTGTGGAGCATCCACATGTTTTAACTCTGGGCAAAAGTGGAGACGCAAAAAACGTGCTTGTAAACCCAGCAAGATTAGCAGAATTAGGTATCGATTATTTTCCTATAAACAGGGGTGGCGACATTACTTATCACGGTCCGGGGCAGCTTGTTGCTTACCCNATTCTAGACCTAGANCAATTCTTCACTGACATACACAAATACCTCAGGACTCTGGAGGAAGCTGTAATCAGGACTTGTGAAGAGTTTGGGATTGTAGCAAGAAGAATAGAAGGCTTGACTGGAGTTTGGGTTGATGTAGAATCAGGAATGGCCGCGAGAAAAATTTGCGCCTTTGGCGTGAAGAGCTCAAGATGGGTGACNATGCANGGACTAGCATTAAACGTAGATTCNGANCTTCAATTNTTTGATTTAATNGTNCCGTGCGGGATAACGGACAGGGGTGTTACTTCTATTTCAAAGGAGATAGGAAGAAAGGTGGAGTTGGACGAGGTGAAGCCAAAACTCAAAGCTCATCTTCAGAAATTATTTGGTTATGAGTACACTTCAGGGCTAGAATCGTAAGACATCTGCTAACTTGGCAGTATGAATTGGCTCAAAAGAGTTCTCGGTTATACTTTAATTATTGGTTCAACAATTGTCGCAGTTGCTCTATTGACTGGCCATGGTTATATGTACAAAGGGATTAAGGAGGTTTGGCTTAGAGGATGGGTGTCTGGCAATATTGACGATTTAAAATTTGCTTACGATTCAAGGGTATTAAAAGCAACTAACCCAGTTCCGTGGCCAGAAGATTTTGGTAAAGCAGAGTTGAGTGATTCAACAGAATCTTGGATGGACATAGAGCTCTCGGCAAGCTATCTAGTTGCACATAGAGATACTTTAATTTTTGAAAAATACTGGAGGGNACATGGAACAGAAACTCTTTCCAATTCTTTCTCAATGGCCAAATCCATCGTAGCAATGGCAATTGGAATAGCAGTAGATGATGGCCTTATAAACGTTAAGGANCCGCTGCATAAATACATNCCAAGATTTAACGATGGNTTAGGNTCTANAATTACAGTAGAACACGTCTTACAAATGAGGACGTGTATTCCNTTTGGNGAGAGCTATGTCAATCCTTTTGGNTTTCCAGCAAAAGCATANTACGGGGGAGATATTNANAGCTTAATGGAACCNTATAGNCCNATTGCAGANTCGGGAACNGANTTTGANTANCAAAGCGGAAACACAATNCTTTTAGCGGAACTTCTTTCATCGGTNCAGCCTTTGAACCTTACNGANTATGTGGCTTTAAATATTTGGGGGCCAATCCAGGCAGAGCGTGATGCAGAGTGGGGACTTGACGCTGTAGGCGGGTTAGAAAGAAGTTTTGCTCAGTTCTATTCTACAACTAGAGATTTCGCCAGATTTGGTAAATTGATAATGCATGGAGGGATGATCGATTCAACTAGAATTCTTTCTGAGGATTATATGTCAGAAATGATTTCTCCTATCGATGATCAAGAGCTTGGATTAAAAGTTCCTTACTATGGTTATCAGATTTGGATGGGCCAAACCGACTCAGGGCTTGACTTCAAAGTCATGAGGGGTCACAGGGGTCAATACGTAATTGTAATTCCGGAAAAAGACCTCATTGTTGTTCGCACAGGATATCAAAGAGACACAAGTAGCCATCGAAATGTAAGCACAGATATCTATATTTATATAGAAAAAGCATTGGAGTTAGCAAAACAAAGACAACAGTTATAAACTCAAATGCAGCAATTGATAGCTAGCTAGAGCTACTTTTACATTATGCTAGTCGATATTCGTGGATTATCAAATGTTGAACTCAAAGAGGCAATTGTCGATTTGGGCGAAAAGCCATTTAGGGCAAAACAGCTTGAAGAGTGGATTTGGACTAAATCTGCATCGTCATTCGACGAAATGACCAACCTCTCATTACAGTTTAGAGAGGCGCTCAAAGAAAAATTCTATTTAAAAAGAATAAGCCTTTCAGAAAGGCAAAAGAGTTCTGACGGCACAGTTAAATGCGCTTTTGAGGTTCAAAAGAAAAGGCCAAACGATTTAAGCGTCGTCGAAGGAGTTCTCATCCCTTCAAAGACCAGGATGACAGCTTGTATTTCATCACAAGTTGGGTGTAGCCTAGCGTGTAAGTTTTGTGCCACAGGCAGGCTGAAGCTAATGAAAAACCTTTCAGCGGCTGAGATGTACGACCAGGTAGAAAACATAGCGTCAATTGCTCGAGAGGAATACGACACCAACCTTACCAACATAGTTTATATGGGGATGGGAGAGCCTCTTCTCAACTACTCAAATATGATTGAGAGCGTTGAGAAAATATGCGGAACTCCTGGTTTGGGGATGTCTCCAAAAAGAATTACAGTTAGTACAGCTGGAATCGCAAAGGCTATTAAGAGGCTAGGAGATGATGAGGTGAAGTTTAACCTTGCGCTAAGCCTTCACGCGGCAAATGACGAAAAGCGCAGCGAAATTATGGCTATAAACGACACCAATAATCTGGTGGTTTTAGCGGATGCTATAAAGTATTTCCACGAAAAAACAGGAACAAGAATCACCTTTGAATACATCATTTTTAAAGACTTCAACGATTCAACCCATGACGCTTGGGAACTAGCTGAATTCTGTAAAAACGTTCCTTGTAAAATCAATATCATCGAGTACAATCCAATTGATGATGGAGAGTTTGAGCAAGCAGATTCAGATAAAGTCGATAGGTTTGCTAAGTTTTTAGAAAGCAAAAACCTAATCGTTAACATCCGTAGATCAAGAGGAAAGGACATTGACGCTGCTTGCGGACAGCTGGCAAATAAAAATGAAATTGGCAAGGACGCTTCGAAGAAAAGCTAGTCTAGCTTTAGTACTGCTAAGAAAGCAGATTGCGGAACCTCTACCGATCCAACTTGGCGCATTCTCTTCTTGCCCTTTTTCTGTTTTTCTAAAAGCTTGCGTTTACGAGTAATATCACCACCATAACACTTGGCTGTAACGTCTTTTCTAACTGCACTAATTGTTTCGCGCGCGATAATTTTTGCACCAATTGCAGCTTGAATCGCAACCATATATTGCTGTCTTGGTATAAGCTCTTTTAGTTTTAGACAAACCTTTTTTCCGAACTCATATGCGTGATCTCTATGGATCAAAGCAGACAGAGCGTCAACCTGGTCTCCATTCAGTAGGATGTCGAGTTTAACAAGGCTAGACTCTTTGTAACCGTCGGGGAAGTAGTCGAATGAGGCATATCCTCTAGAGATGCTCTTAAGCTTATCATAAAAATCAAAAACGATTTCCCCTAAGGGCATTTTAAAAGTGAGTTCAACTCTTTCTGACGACAGATAGATTTGGCTTACAAGCTCGCCTCTCTTTTCAATGCACAAGCTCATGATAGGACCTATGTAATCTGACTTTGTTATGATTTGGGCTTTGATATAAGGCTCCTCAACAAAATTCAGATGATTGCTAGAAGGAAGGTCTGAAGGATTGTTTATAGTAAACGACTCTCCATCCTTTACGTGTGCTATATAACTTACGTTTGGAACGGTAGTAATTACAGTCATATTAAACTCCCTTTCTAGTCGCTCTTGGACTATTTCCATATGGAGCATGCCCAGGAATCCACACCTAAACCCAAAACCAAGTGCAGCAGAGCTCTCCGGCTCAAAAACGAGAGACGCATCATTGAGCTGAAGCTTCTCCATTGAAAATCTTAGCTCCTCGTAATCTTCAGTGTCTACAGGGTAAATACCCGCGAAAACCATGGGCTTAACATCTTCAAATCCCTTTACGGCTTCAGCACAAGGCCTGCTACTTACAGTTAAAGTATCTCCAACTTTTACCTCTTTAGCATCCTTAATTCCAGAAATGATATACCCTACGTCTCCTGCTAAAAGTGAATCTTGAGGCATTAAGTCAAGACCCAGAGTGCCAATTTCATCTGCGATGTATTCCTTGTCAGTTGAAATAAACTTTACTCTTTCTCGGCGATTGATTTTGCCGTTGAGGACTCTGAAGTATGCGATAATTCCTCTGAAACTATTGAAAACAGAGTCAAAAACCATTGCTTGGAATGGCGCTTCTGGATCTCCTTTTGGAGGAGGCACTCTATCAATAACTGCTGATAGAATATCTTCTACACCTAAGCCAGATTTTCCACTAGCAGGGATTATTTCCGATTCGTCACAACCAATGAGATCTATGATTTGGTCTCCAACAATTTCAGGATCGGCAGAGTCTAAATCCATTTTGTTCAAAATGGGGATTATCTCTAAATCATGCTCAAGTGCGAGGTAAAGATTAGAAATGGTTTGGGCCTCAATTCCTTGTGTCGCATCAACAATTAAAAGGGCGCCTTCGCAAGCAGCAATTGATCGGCTCACTTCGTAGGAAAAATCAACGTGGCCAGGAGTATCAATTAGATTTAGGATGTATTCGTTGCCATCAGTGTGAGTGTAGCGCATTTGAATAGCGTGCGATTTAATCGTGATACCTCTTTCCCTCTCAAGATCCATGTCGTCAAGAGTTTGCTCCTGTAATTCCCTGTCAGAGATTGTATTAGTCTCCTGCAACAACCTATCAGCCAAGGTGCTTTTTCCATGATCAATATGGGCGATAATACAGAAGTTTCTAATGCGTTCCATTGGTAAATTCCCGATTTATGAGATGCAAAAATACACTTGTTGAAGCCCAATGCGACAAACCTTGTAATCTGCACTAAAGTTAGTCGTATATTTACCTTCGCTAATTCACCGATTTTCAATGATTCGATCTCTGCATAGCAGCTTCATTTTAGCCTCGATTTTCCTGTCGACAAGTTCGTTGGGGATTGCTCAAAATGAATTTCAAAAAAACACAAATTCACGCACGCCTCAAGAAATTTTAGATTCTTATGGAGGGTTAAAACACGCAGTCCTTCATATGACTCGTCCAGAATGGGAAATAGTAAGGGGATGGGATGGGTTTGATCATACAGCATATGCTGAAGCTCTGAAAGAGTTTAAGAGTTCATTTGATGATGAGCGGAAAAAGAGAAGGGAGCAAAGGCTAAAAATGATTCAGCAAAATGATGATTGCGGATGTTGGGTAGAACCAGATGAAACATATAAGACTTTAATTCCTCCTGGAGGACTTGGCGGCCCAGGGCCAAATGAGGTAGAGTGGGCAACCCAAGGCGGTGCTGGTTGGGACGTAGACTGTGCATCTCCCCCAATTTCTTTTCCAGGATGGACCTTCGAATTATATGGTAGTTTATACGATGAGTTTTATGTAAACTCAAAAGGAATGATTTCGTTTGGAGGTGACGTAATTGACTGGACACCGACAGGCTTCCCCAACGCCGAATACAATCAAATAGCAGGTTACTGGCAAGACACAGACAACAGGTCTATTGGCGAGATCATGTATAAGGTTACACAAGATGCTGTGTATGTAAATTATGTTGACGTAGGGTATTACAACAATCATAATGATTTAACTAATAATTTTCAAATCATCATTACACCTAACGATGGAATCATCGGTGATGGAAACAACGCTCAAGTATGTTACTTAGACATGGATTGGGCACACGGAGACATCGGAGGAAGTGGCGCTTGTTGTGGGCCTGACCCAGGAGTAACAGGAGCAGACCAAAGCACAACAGGAGACGACGGCCCCCACGTACAATTCGGTAGGTTCAATCTTCTCGATGACACATATAATGGTCCTTACGGAGTTGGCGAAGGGTATGACGATGGTATCGATTGGCTTGATTTCAAGTACTTTGATATTAACACAGCTCTTTCAAGTAATAACTTACCGCCAGTAGCAACAGAAAACCTAGGGTGTGATACAATTACGATTTGTTTAAACCAGACTACTTCTGTAGACGTCAACTTCCTTGGGCCTGAACCAGGTCAGTCTGTTACCCTTGATGTAGTACAAACCCTTATTCCAGGAAATATAATTGACGGTTATACTCAAACAGATGGTCTAAACGCTGGTATAACAGGCACATTCATTGCGAGTGCCCCAGGAATGAATACAATTGAGATTACTGCAACTGACGACGGATCACCATCTTCATCAACGTCAGTAACTATGTATATTGAAGTGCTGGATATTCTCCCGCCAGAACTCACCGTTGAAGGAACACTGTCAATATGTGCTGGTTCAGAAACTCAAATCACTGCCACAGGAGATTTTGATGAATTTACATGGAACTTAAACAGCCAATTTACAGACGGAAATATTGCCAACATTCCATTTGGCGGAACATTTGTTGTTACTGGTATTTTAGACGAAGGATGCCAAGTTCAAACGTCATTTTTTATTGATCAAAGCCCTTACTATCTTCCAGATGTAGAGTATACACCAAATCCACCAAACATTTGTTCCGGCGACTCTGCCTTTATTCAAGTTGTTCCTGATTTGGATGAAGTGTTTGTAGGATATACATGGGAATCTGACTGGAATGGTCTTGGAGGTGAGGTATATGATGTAACAGCTGACGAAAGTGGCGCTTGGGTTTCTGCAGGAATGTACAGATTGCTTGTTGAGGATGAGAGTGGGTGTTTTGGCCAACGTGTATTCCAAATATTTAGTGTTGGTGCTGACATCCCTGACGTAACAATCCCGCCAATGTGTGAAGGTTTGGACACAGTTGTGTTTGAAGGAGGTTATGCAAGCACCGACGAGGGAAATTTTAATATCTATTTAATTACTTCCAACAGCGCTGGATGGGAAGGCAGCTTTGCAAATATCATTGTCAATGGCGAAGTTGTTTCTACCATTACTCTAATCAACAGTACGTTTGATACGTTCTCTGTGCCAATTGCATTTGGAGATTTAATTGAAGTAGAATACATATCGGCTAATCCCGATAATGATGTCTTTAACCAAATGCAAGTGTTTAACTGTTCAAATAGCCAGAACAATACAAACATTACGGATTTAAGCTCTGGAATTGTTTATTCATTAGATGCGATGTGTTCAGTAGAAGAGGCAAGCGGCTACTGGGAAGAAGAAAGTGGACCAGGAACATCATGGTTCCAGTATACGGATCAATACAACACCCTTTGGTCACCAACTGAGTATGGTATTTATGAACTATGTTTCTTCGAAGAAAACTGTAACATTCCTTATTGCTATGACATCGAAGTTACTTTACCACCATCGATTGAATTAAATGAAAGTGCTGTAACTCTTTGTGACGGTGAGGCTGTTAACTTAATTGCTGACACAGCGGATGCAGGCGGTACGGCAGATATCAATTGGCCATACCCCGGTACTGATAATGTTCTTGAAAATGTCTTTAGCTACACTCAATACACAAACACTACAATAACTGTTGAGATTGAAAATGGATGTGGTACTGACGAGGCTTCGGTTGATGTTGAAGCTTTCTTCTCTCCTCTAATCGATAGCATATTCCTTTGTGAAGAAGGAGAAGAAGTAGAAATAGACCCAATCTCTGGAGACCAAAACGACAATGTTTCAACATATGAGTGGACATATAATGGTGATATAATTCCAGGTGAAAACGGACAAGAATATACTGCTTCAGAAACTGGTTCATATTGTGTTATTGTAACCAATACATGTTGGCCAGACGGTGAGATTAATTGTGGTTTTGTTGATATTGTAGGCCAAATCGAAGACATCTTTGTTGACGCAGTCGATGGTGAAGTTGTTGATTGTGATGAGGACGAGCTTGGCGACGACGAAACAACGCCTATTACAATTACTCTGCCAAATGATCAGTATATCGCTACTTGGCCAGATGGAACAGAAGGATCTGTATGGATAATTCCAGAAGATCTTCAAGCTACTGACGATGATGGAAACCCATTATTCGATGCAGATGGAAACCCAATATGGGAATATAATGGTGAAGAAATTTGTGTTGAAGTAGAAGATCCATACGGATGTGGTGTAACTCAGCATTGCGTTGATCTATTTATTGGCGCAGCGCCATCAGTTGAACCTACTGTTGGTGTAGTTGGCGATTTTATATTTGAATATCCGTATGTAGATGAATATGGCTCAAGTGATAATTTGGATCAGAATGTAAATATTTGTGATAACATCGACTATATATTCGACTTAAATGCAATTAATCCAGTTCCTGATACTGCCTATTTCACTTGGACTATTGAATGTCAATCCGAGCCCGGGGGCAGTTACCTAGACACAATATTTGAAGTAGAAAACACAAGTTTTATTGAGATCATGAACACAGTTATTGATGCTTCTTCAGATTGTGGCACATACTTCATTTTAACTGGTGTTGTTGAGAACACTTGTGGAACTGCAAGCGAATCGTTTTTAGTCTATACTGACCCAGGAGAAGGTGATGTTTGTGGTTTGGAATTTTATAATGTGATCACTCCAGATAACGACGAAATTGGCCTTAATGAATCATTTAAAATAGAAGGCTTAGACAATATTACAAATGCTGGAGGTATTGCGACTTTAAAAGTGTTCGATAGATGGGGAAATATGGTGTTTGAAGATCTCGCATATAAAAATAGCAACCCATGGAAAGGAAAAAACAATAAAAATATAGACTTACCGGAAGGAACCTATTATTATACTTTTAGTTATACACTTGGCGAAGATCAATTTTCAAAGCAAAACGTGGTTACCATTTTAAGAGATAATTAATTTATAAATTGGCAAAGCAACGCTCACAATACGTATGTTCGGATTGTGGAACGACCGTATCCAAATGGGTAGGAAAATGTCCAGGATGTGGGAGTTGGAATTCCTTAGTTGAAGAAGTTATAACTAAGCCAAGTAAACGACAACATAGAGAAGCAAGTTTAGGCACCTTATCGTCTCCAATGCCGCTAAAAGACGTAGCTGTAAACACATCTTCAAGGCTTAATACTCGAGAAATAGAACTAGATAGGGTGCTTGGCGGAGGAGTTGTTACGGGCTCATTGATGCTTTTAGGAGGAGAGCCAGGGATAGGAAAGTCAACTTTAATGCTGCAAGTTGCAATTCGCGCCAGTGAATCAGGTAAAAAAATCCTCTATGTTTGTGGAGAGGAAAGCCCAGAGCAGGTAAGGATGCGAGCAGTAAGGATAGGTGATGTTCCAGAGACTTTAATGATTTTGCCCGAGACGAAGGTTCCAATTATTTTAAATGTTTTAGCCAAAGAGGATTATTCTCTACTTATTATTGACTCAGTCCAAACCCTCGACCAACCAGAAATTGACGGTGTTCCAGGCTCAGTTTCTCAAATTCGAGAATCTGTAGCATCGATTACTTCATATGCCAAAACAAGAAGCCTTCCTGTGTTTTTAATTGGACACATCACAAAAGAGGGATCAATAGCAGGGCCTAAAGTTTTAGAACATATGGTAGATGTTGTGCTACAGTTCGAGGGCGACAGAAACCATGCGTATAGGATGCTTAGGGCATCAAAAAATAGGTTTGGCACTACTTCTGAATTAGGTATATACGAAATGCTAGGAGAGGGACTTCAAAGAGTTGAAAATCCAAGTGATATTTTTCTTACAGAGGCTGGAGACCCAACAAGTGGATCTGCAATATCAGTTTCTTTAGAGGGATTACGCCCCATACTTGTTGAGGTACAAGCTTTGGTTAGTACAGCTGTTTACGGAACACCACAGAGATCAGTAACTTCATTTGACCTTAGACGTCTCAATATGCTTCTTGCGGTATTAGAAAAGAGATGCGGTTTTAAGCTAGCCTCTTTTGATGTCTTTCTAAATATGGCAGGGGGGTTAAAAATTGTAGATCCGGCAAATGATTTAGCTGTTGTTGCTGCTATTCTTTCATCTAGTTTAGACCTGCCATTAGACAGAGATATCTGTTTTGCTGGAGAAGTAGGGTTAAGCGGAGAGATTAGACCAGTTCCTCGGTTAGAAGCTAGAATGGCTGAGGCAGCAAGATTGGGAATGAAAAAAATCCTTGTTAGTGGCCATGCAAAAACGCTAAAAGCGACCAAAGGACTAGTTGTCGTTCCGGTAAAAAGAGTGAGTGAAGTACACTCAAATATCTTCTAAGAAGCGCCTTCTAGTACAACCACAAATTCACCCTTGGGTGATTTACTGGAAAAGTGCACAAGAGCTTCATTAACTGTACATCTTATTATTTCCTCGTGAAGTTTAGTTAGTTCCCTACAAACTGCAATCTTGCGATCACCACAACCATAACCAGAGAGCTCCCTAAGAAGCTTTATAATTCTATGTGGGCTTTCGTAGAGGACGATAGTTTTATCCTCTTTTAAAAGCGCTTGAAGCTTTTGCTGCCTTCCCTTTTTATGTGGAAGAAACCCTTCAAAAGAGAACCTGTCACAAGGGATGCCACTAACTACAAGCGCAGGCACAAATGCAGTTGGGCCAGGAAGGCAGCTAACTTCTACTCCTGCCGCTACACAAGCGCGAACGAGTAAAAATCCGGGGTCAGATATTCCGGGAGTACCTGCGTCAGAACAAAGTGCATAATGCATGCCTGATGAAAGAGCTTCAACAATAGGTGCAACCAACTTGTGCTCATTATGTAAGTGGAACGATTTAAGCTGCTTATCAATGCCCAAATGCCTTAACAAGTTTCCAGTTGTCCGAGTGTCCTCAGCCAGGATTAAATCACAAGATTCGAGAACCTCAATTGATCTTTTAGAAATGTCTCCCAGATTGCCAATAGGAGTTGGTATGATGTCTAATTTGCCGGACTCCATCTTAAAAAATTCTGGTGATTCGTTCTTCAAAAGAAGTTATAGCAGATTCTATGTCTTCCTTTCTGCCCGATGGGTTTAGAGTTTCCCTAAATAATTCCATCGCTTCTTCCACCGTTCCACAACCGTCAATTGTATCTATGATATCGTTAAACGTTTTGTTGTCGTTTGAGTAAAGCGCTGAAGTGTAGTTAGCTCTTTCTAAAATAGTTAGACCTTCTCCAACTGAAGAAAGGCGTTTGCGTTGATGTTTTTCTGCGAGGCTTACCTCTTTAATTGAGTCGATTAAATCAATTTGGACTTCAGAAATAATATCATGCTTTGACTTTGAATCTTTAGAAATTTCAGCAGCTTCAAATGCCTTAAACCTTAGCACTGTTAATCTCTCGTGCAACTCTCTTGATAGATCTAGCATTTGATGGACCTCTTCCTTAGAAGCGTCCCCAGAATTAAGCGAATTAACACCATAACTTAGACGTTTAATTAACTCAGAAAGCGGTATGTGATTTTCGCTGTCCATTTACTCTGTAAAGATAGTGTTAAATTAAAAGTCGTCGTCGTCTGGATCATCTAGTTTGTCTGTGTTTTGGCGCCATGAAGGCTTGCTCTTTTGCTCTTTTTCCTTCATCTTTTCTTCTTCTGTTTTATCTTTTGAGAACGCATCTTTAATACGCTTTGCTTCATTTCTAATGGACCTGCGTCTGTGAGCCTTATGAGCTTTCCTATCATAACGGTAGACGGGCTCATCTAACGTTCCGTCCATGCCTAAAAAGAACATATTTCCAAGACCATCATCTTCAATTTCACCAAACTCTCCTTGTTTGTTATCTCTTAGGTCTCTTAGTGCAAAGCCCAAAGTATAGTCAATGCCACCCTTAAAAGTTTGGCGCCCCTCAAGACTTACATTCATAGCAGAAGATTGAATGTTGGTAAAAGGAACACTAACGGTAGACATTGAAACCGAGATAGGAGTTTCGACAAAATCAAATTCAATATCAGCCAACCTACTTCTCAGATCATCTGGATCAACAAGTGGCGCAATTAAACGGTTTTCTTTTAGATAGTTAGCTACATCATCAAAAACTTCTAGGCCCTTTAAGCGCCCATTCGAAATACTAGCATGGAGTTCTGAATCAAATAATTTTGGCAGCCACTTTCCGGCTTTATTCCAAACCATGTTTGCGCTCCCTGCTACTTCGCCCCTCCCTTGAATGTGTTCAGCTCTTAGTACGGTTTGTCCAAAATTGTTATATGTTCGGAAAAGCTCAGAATATGAAAATCCTTCTGCGGCACCTGTTAGACTTAGAAATATTTTATTCAAGGTTGTTTTTAGCTGACCTTGGACGGTCGCCTCACCACCTAGTAAATTAGCTTTAGCAAACGATATTCTCAATTTCTTTGAATTAATTTCTCCTTTGCTAGATGCGTTTTGGCATTCTAGCCCACCCCAAATTAACACATCAGTATTTACAAAGTAATTTAGTGCTGAACCTAGAGGTAAAAGTTTTAGTGGGCCATTTTGACTAGTGTCTGAACTGCTATTTTCCCACCAATTAAAAATGGGATCAACGATAGTGCTTTCTGCAGATATTTTTACTGACCCTTGGATTTTCCCTCCCTTTGAAGCGTCGTCATACGAAATTATCCTACTGCTAACTTCACCAATATTTCCAGCCCAATTATAGTTTAAATCAGAGATTTCAAACACTCCATTTGAAAGACTACAAATCACATTTGAAAGGGTGTATGGGGTTGAATTTAGCGAGCCCTTTATAGATGATGATTCGATTTGAATTTGAGAGGTTTTAAACTCGCCAGAAGGCATCCAGCTTACTAGAGTCGAAAACTTAATGTTGCCTTCGTTGGGCATATAGCTTTGGACTTGGCTAGTAGAATTTGGAATCCACGACAGATAAGATGAGCTTAAATCTAAACTCGCGTCGACATCAAACTCTACAGGCTTTTTGTTCCATGCTTTTGTAGATCCTGAAACCAATGCTTCAAGCCCATTTGAGTTAATTGAAAGATCTTCAAGAGTAAAAGCTACAATGTCCTTTTTGTAATTGAGATCAATCCAGCCTTTTCCTGAGATTTGACCTTTATTATTCAAAGCCAAACCAGTTAATGAAGGTGCAACAGCAAAGTCAGCTTCAGGCAACAGGAAGTCCACTCTTCCAATTTCACGATTAGAATTAAAAAAGAGGTTTGTTGTTCCAGAATAGCTCCACCCATCAAAAGCTTCCTTTTCTAAAAATACAGCTTCCAATTCATCTTTAGAAACATTTGAAAAATGTCCTTTTGCTTCTATGTTGTTTTTGGAAGACCAGCTAAGATCACAAGTAGTGCTGAGATTGTTTAGAACGCCATTTTTTATAGTTGCACTATATAATCCGTCTTCGCTAATTGAATAGCTAGCATCTAACTCGCCGAAAAGCGGCACAAAGATGTCGCTAACGTCATCGTATTTAAAATCCTGAAACGAGATTGAGATTAATCCATCAGAATGAGATGCACTATTTATTATACAAGATGATTTCTCCTTTCCTTTTTCCTTATAAAGAAAGTCGATATTACTTAAATGTATCGATGAAATTTCAAGATTTGTTCTATCTGACACTCTGTTTGAGATTTCATAATTCCATCTGCCTCTAGCAAATTCTTCAATAAGTAATTCACCATTTTTTAAATAAATTGACCTAATCACGGGATCACCAAATAGCACTTCCCATAGTGAGAAAGCTATTCCCAGTTTTGACACGTTTAATAATGTATCTGCTTCAGCTCCAGTTCTAGAAGGAGCCCCTGCAATTCTAACGTCGCTTATGTCGACGCTTACTTGGGGAAATGTAGAAAAGAAACTAACGGCCATATCTCCGACGGCCATTTCAGACTGGATATTATCGCCAATAGAATTGAGGGCAAGTTCTTTCCAAGAATCCCCTTTTACAAACACGACAGATGCTACTCCTATTATTGCGACTAATAGGACAATAAAGATGTAAGCAACTGTTTTTTTAAGGGTCATCTTACATAATCTCCAAGGTGAGTAACACCACCTTCATTTAACAACTTTCTAAAGGTTGAGTTGTTTTCTGGTTTTAGAATTATTTCTTCAGTTTCTAATGACCCACCGCCTTTATTAATCACGTCAACAGAGTCAGCCCCCAGTATCTCTTCCCATATTTTGATTTTTGCCTCATTGGACCCGTCAAACTTATATACTGCTAGTACAGCACCATTTTTTTTAGCGAGTGTTAGACTATATCTACCCTTGTCTTCTACCAATGAATTTAAAATGTAGAAACCATTAAATTTTCTCAACAGGTTTTGTTCATTGATGACGATGTTTTCATCTCCCATGTCTACGAACTGAGATGAGATAGTGATTTTTTCAGCTAACTCATCGTTATCACCCTTGTAAAACCATTCCCCTTGAAGCTCTTTTGGAAATGTTGTTTTATTGGGCCTGTTGAACGGCATTGGTTCAATAAAAGTTACTTGAACACACCTAACCATTAGAAATGTTAGGACACAAAATAAGAGTAAGGTGGATTTCTTCATGTCAATTAAATTATGATTGCGATTACACCAACAACTGAACAGTAAACGGCAAACCATAGAAGGTTAGTACCCTTTACAAGTTTAATCATTAGCTTGCAGGCGAGTAATCCAGATATAAATGCTGAGATTACTCCTACTAAATATCCAAGCATAGGGCCTGACGCTATTACTCCTTGTTCAACCATATCTTTGCATTCTAGAAGTGTTGCCCCGAGTATTACCGGGAGCGCCATTAAGAAGCTAAACCGAGCGGCTTCGCTTCGCGAAATTCCTAACAGTAAAGCAGTGCTAATTGTTGACCCAGATCGGCTTATTCCAGGGAGTATTGCAAACGCTTGGGATATGCCAATCAATGTTGCGCTTTTTACATTAACACCCTTTTCTAAATCTGAATTTAGCTTTTGAGAAATTGCAAGGATTAGAGCTGTAACCAAAAGCATATATCCGACAAAATGTGTGCTATCAAAAGATTCGATTTGGTCTTTTAAAGTAAATCCAACAGCTGCGGAAGGGATACAACTAAGAGCTAAAAACCCAATGTATTTTATTGATTTGTCTGATGAAGAGCTAAAAACTCCACGGAATAAATCGACAACATCTTTTCTGAATACTATGAGGGTGCTCAGCGCAGTCGCAAAATGAACTAAAATTTTGAAGGTGATATCATCACTCTGAATGCCCATGAGTTCAGAACAAAGGGTAAGGTGGCCAGAGCTAGATACGGGGAGGAATTCGGTAAGCCCTTGAACAAGGCCTAGAATCAAATAGCTTATGATCTCCTCTATCACGGTTTTTTAAGGATTGCGTATAATATGGTTCCGTATCCTGTTAGTACGGTAATAGGCGCAAGAGTGATCCTACGTGAGCTAAAGATTTGGTCTGCGTAGAACTCGTTTGGGTTATCTGAGCCTCCTCCACTCATCAATAGGTAGCCTATAATTAGAAGCGCAATGCCGGCCCCGAGCAAGAGATAATTCTTTTTTGAAAATGCGAAATTTGAGTTACTCATAATGCGAAATTAAATTAATGAAGCTTGCCTAAATCAAGTCTAAGATATCTGTTTACAGCAAGAGTTGTTGATACAATGCCCATTAGTCCGCCAATTAAAGTTAAGCTAGCAGTCAGAATGCCGACAAACTCCGGTGTTAGAGAAATAGAGGCTTCTGGAGAATATGATTTTAGAAGTGTAAGCCCGCACATAATTAATGCAAGTGAAAGAAAGCCAGATGTAACACCAAGTATAACACCTTGTTTGATAAATGGCTTACGAATGAAGCTAGGCTTTGCTCCTACTAACTGCATGTTTCTGATTAGGAACCTCCTTGCATATACAGTCAATCTTACTGTATTATTCATAAGAGCTAGAGCAATTAGAAAGCAAATTCCTGCAAAACTTACTATTGGGTAAAAGAGTTTCAGGATGGATTTTTCAATTTTTGCAAGTAGATTGTTTTGCCAAACTACTTCGCTAACTCCATGAATATCATTAATTCTATCTGCAAGTGCAGGCAGTTTGTCCGAAGTTCCCCAATCCCCTCGGACCTTTACATCCATTGCGGGAGGTAACGGCACATATCCAAGAAAATCGATAAAATCCTCCCCTAGATTTTTTTCGAGTTTTTCTGCTTCTGATTTTGGGTCCAGATATTTGGCGTCTTCAACTGCGACATCTGATTCGACAGAAGCGAGGGCAGTTTTTAAAATGGCATTATCAAGATCTCTTTGAAAATACACTTGAATTCTAACCTCTTGCCTTAATTGCTTTTCCCACCTAGAACCCAACATTGCAATAACTGCCAACATCCCCACAAGCACTAGAGTTAAAGTCATTCCTACAATTGTAGTCAATGTTGTTGTGGCTTGAGACGCAGGCATTTTCTCCATAGTTCAAAGATGCGATTTGATTCGTTTATATCTGAGCGCCAGATGTAAAGAAAAAATAACCACCCCTTATTTATATCAATTCTAAATAACATGGTGTTGCATCCCCTTTTTATGGTATTTTTGCAATATGATTACAGTCAGCGAATCAGCAGCAACACAAGTGCAAAAACTCATTGCAAACGAGGGAATGCCGGAGAATAGTTTTGTTAGAGTAGGCGTCAAAGGTGGCGGTTGCTCCGGGCTTATGTATGAGATGGATTTTGACACAGACCTTAAAGATGGGGACCAAAGCTTTGAGGATAAGGGAATTACAGTTGTAGTAGATAAAAAAAGCTTTCTTTATTTAGTAGGCACAGAGCTTAGATATAGCGGAGGACTAAATGGAAAGGGGTTTGAATTTTACAACCCAAATGCGAACAGAACATGCGGATGTGGAGAGAGCTTTTCTCTTTGATTTAATCAGGTTTTATGAGCCAAACTGAAGAAGATAAATTACTCAATGAAGTAACTGGCAAGAGTTACGAATTCGGTTTTACGACCGATATAGAGTCTGACACCATTGCTCCTGGATTAAATGAGGACGTAATTAGGGAGATTAGTTCGAAGAAAAACGAACCAGAATGGATGCTAGAGTGGAGGCTAAATGCGTTTAGGATTTGGTCTGAAATGAAAGAACCTGAATGGGCGCATTTGGAATACCCGAAACCAGATCTTCAAGCAATCAGTTATTACTCTGCTCCAAAAAAGAAAAAAGAGCTTAAATCTCTAGATGAGGTTGATCCTGAGTTAAGGAAGACGATGGAAAAGCTTGGGATTAGTCTTGAAGAGCAAAAGAGACTAAGTGGTGTTGCTGTTGATTTTGTGATGGACAGCGTAAGTGTCGCAACTTCATTCAAGGATAAGCTTGCAGAACTAGGAGTAATATTTTGTTCACTAAGTGAAGCAGTACAAAAGCATCCTGAATTAGTTAAAAAGTACATAGGCACAGTAGTTCCTCAACGAGACAATTACTTTGCGGCTTTAAATTCTGCAGTTTTTACAGATGGTTCATTTTGCTATATTCCAAAGGGCGTTAGATGTCCTATGGAGCTCAGCACGTATTTTCGAATAAACGAAGCAGGAACTGGGCAATTTGAAAGAACACTGCTGGTTGCTGACGAAGGTTCTTATGTGAGTTATCTAGAGGGCTGCACCGCACCACAGAGGGACGAAAACCAACTACATGCTGCAGTAGTAGAAATCATTAGTCTTGACGACGCTGAGGTGAAATACAGCACAGTTCAAAACTGGTATCCAGGTGATGAAGAAGGAAAAGGTGGAGTATACAATTTTGTAACAAAGAGAGGAATTTGCCACAAGAGTTCAAAGATTAGTTGGACTCAAGTTGAAACTGGATCGGCTGTTACTTGGAAGTACCCGAGTTGCATATTAAAAGGAGATGATAGCATTGGTGAGTTTTTCAGTGTTGCTGTAACAAATAACATGCAGCAAGCAGATACTGGCACGAAGATGATTCACTTAGGCAAACGATCTAGATCTACAATCATCTCAAAAGGCATCTCAGCAGGGAAATCCCAAAATAGTTACAGAGGATTAGTAAAAATCCACCCAGGCGCAACTAACGCAAGAAATTTTTCCGTTTGTGACTCACTACTCATGTCGAGCACATGCGGAGCACACACATACCCATATATTGAAGCGATCAACCCAACTGCAAAAATTGAGCACGAGGCGACTACTTCAAAAATCGGTGAAGATCAGATTTTCTATTGCCAACAAAGAGGTATTGAAGAAGAGGAGGCAATAGGACTTATCGTAAAAGGTTACGCTAAGGACGTTCTCAATAAACTACCAATGGAGTTCGCCGTAGAAGCCCAAAAACTTTTGACAATTTCATTAGAAGGATCCGTAGGATAATGCTGAAGATAAAAAACTTACACGCACAAGTTGGGGACACAAAAATCCTCAATGGACTTAACCTAGAAGTTGGACCGGGGGAGGTTCACGCAATCATGGGCCCAAACGGTTCAGGAAAATCAACACTTGCTTCTGTTCTTTCTGGGAGAGAAGCATATGAAGTAACTGAGGGATCTGTTGATTTCGACGGAGTAGATCTTCTTGACATGGACGCAAGCGAAAGAGCTAGAGAAGGACTCTTCTTAGCATTTCAGTATCCCGTTGAAATTCCAGGAGTTAGCAACATGAACTTCATGAAAGCCGCAATTAATGGCAAGCGCACTTACAGTGGATTAGATCCCATCAAAGGGACTGATTTTCTTCAAAAAGTAAAAGAGTGTGCTTCGCTAGTTGAGTTAGATGGCCGACTTAGAGACAGATCTGTAAATGAAGGGTTTTCTGGAGGGGAGAAAAAGAGAAATGAAATTTTCCAAATGGCAATGTTGGAGCCCAAACTTGCGGTTCTTGATGAAACAGACTCAGGCCTTGATATCGATGCTTTAAGAGTTGTATCTCAAGGAGTAAATGCAATGCGAAGCTCTGAAAGGAGCTTCATTGTGATTACTCACTACCAAAGATTATTGGATCATATTGTTCCAGATTTTGTCCACGTTCTTTCAAACGGTCAAATCGTAAAGAGCGGAGGTAAAGAACTAGCACTAGAACTTGAAGAAAAGGGATATGACTGGATCTAAGGAAAGCTTCATAGAGAACTTTTCAGCCGCAAGTAATTTGGTGGACTTGAGATCCCAAGGCAAACAGTACTTGGCTGACCTTCCTGTGCCAAACAGAAAGTCTGAGAGGTGGAAATATTCACCTATTACCAAGTTAGTAAATTCAAGTCTGAGTACATGTAAAGGAGTGGGTGTGGTTTGGCCAGAAGAAATACCTCCAAATCCAATTCCGTTTTTAGAATCGTACAGAATCGTTTTTAGAAATGGATCATATGTTGCTTCTCTTAGTGATTTACCAGTTGACGATAATGTTATTTGCTCACCTTTAAGCGAGATTAATACTACGTTTGAGAATACCTATCATAAAAAGGAATGGATTGGAGCTTTAAACGCAGCTTATTTCCAGGATGGACTATACCTAAAGGTTAGTAAAAACACACAATTAGATAGACCTATAGTCATTCACCATTTAAGTGATGGTAGTGACATCGCATCTTTCCCAAGACATTATATAGAGCTTGAAAATGGTGCTGAAGCTGAGGTTATGGTTTGGTCTAGCGCAACAGATTCAGCATCTGGAATGTGCAATAGCTTACTCGAAGCTCATGTTGCAACAAACGCTTATCTAAAGATTGATAAGGTGTGTAATGAAGGCGGTGAAATTTTCAAGTTTTCTCACGAAAACATTATCCAAGAGAGGGATAGCAAATTCAAGATAAACACTTTCACCGTTAAGGGATATTGGGTTAGGAATGAGCTTGAGATTGTAGCCAATGGAAGTGGAACAGACTCAACATTTAACGGAGCTTATATGCCAACTGGTAAAGAGCACGTAGACAACCATACCATCATGGATCATGCTCATCCAAATGGAACTTCTTCTGAATTATACAAGGGAATTATGTACGATAAGTCAACGGGGGTATTTAACGGGAAGGTATTTGTAAGGCAGGATGCGCAACAAACAAATGCATTCCAGCAAAACTCAAATATAGTTGCTGATAGCGGTGCGACAATTAACGCAAAGCCAGAACTTGAAATATATGCTGATGATGTAAAATGCTCTCACGGGTGTACTGTTGGCCAGTTCGACACAGAGGCTTTGTTCTACTTAAAATCAAGAGGCATAGGAACTGGTGAAGCTAAAGCTTTGTTAGTTAAAGCTTATGTAGGTGATGTAATTTCAGCTGTTGAAAGGGACGAGTTAAGGAGCGAAATAATCAAACTGTATTCAGATAGGCACAACTGGGAATGAGAAGTCCATCTCCATATGATATAAGCGCAGTGAGAAAGGAATTCCCCATTCTTTCAAAATCAATAAATGGACATCCATTAGTTTATTTGGACAGCGCTGCTTCAGCTCAGAAACCTAGAGTTGTTATTGAAGCTCAAAGAGAATACGAAGCTCATTTTCACAGCAATATTCACAGAGGGGTACACACATTAGCTACTCAAGCTACAGAAGCGTATGAAAGTGTTAGGTCTAAACTCGCCAAACACATAAATACAGAAAAGCGTGAAGAAATCATATTTACTTCTGGCACCACAGATAGTATCAACCTAGTTGCAGGGACATGGGGTAGAGCAAATTTGGCACAGGGAGATACAATTGTACTAACGCGTTTAGAACACCACAGTAATATCGTTCCTTGGCAGATATTAGCAACAGAGAAGAAATTCGTAATTGAGGTTATTGAGATAAATGAGGATGGCACTTTAAATGAGGAAAGCCTCCAAGCAAAGCTTGCGATGAAGCCCAAACTCGTTGCATTTTCTCACGTTTCAAATACCTTGGGAACAGTTAATGATGTAAAGAGAATTACTAATCTTGCTAAGTCATTTGGTGCGATAGTTTTAATTGATGGATCCCAAGCTTTGCCACACAAAAAAGTTGATGTTAGAGACATAGGATGTGATTTTTATGCTGGTTCTGGACATAAAATGTACGGCCCATCAGGTGTTGGTTTTCTTTATGGCAGACATGAAATCCTCGAGTCAATGCCGCCTTGGAGAGGAGGAGGAGAAATGATTGAAACAGTAAGTTTTGAAGAGCCAACCACGTTTAATATTCCGCCATATAAATTTGAAGCCGGCACTCCTCATTTGAGTGGAGTTATAGGATTGGGCGCAGCATTAGATTGGCTTAACATAATAGGACTAGACAAAATTGCTGAGCACGAGAAGGCACTAATAAACTATACGTCTGAAAAGTTATTGTGCATTGAAGGAATGAGGCTTATCGGAACTGCACCAAATAAAGTTAGCGTAGTTTCTTTTATAGTTGAAGGAGTTCACCCTTCAGACATTGGAACTTTACTTGATCAACTTGGAGTTGCTGTTAGGACAGGTCATCATTGTACTGAACCAATTATGACAAAGCTTGGCATTCCTGGAACTGTTAGAGCTTCGTTTGCAGCTTATTCAACTTTTGAAGAAGTGGACTCATTAGTCGCAGGTGTTGAGAGAGCTGTGAAAATGCTAAGGTGATATCTTTGCGCCATGAGCATTTCTGCAACGATTAATATTAGACAAACCCATATCATTGAGGAGTTTGATATGTTTCCTGATTGGATGGAGAAGTACGAGCATATTATTGAGCTTGGAAAAGAACTGGACCCACTAGATGATTCTGAGAAGATCGATGAAAATTTGATTAAGGGTTGTCAGAGCAGGGTTTGGCTTTCAGCAGAATTAAACGACAAAGGGAAAGTAATTTTCACAGCAGATTCAGACGCCATCATTACTAAAGGATTAGTTGCTTTAATGATTAGAGTGCTTAGCGATGCTGAACCAATGGAAATTGCTAGCGCTGAACTTAGATTTTTAGAAGTTATAGGATTGAACGCTCATCTTAGCCCTACTAGATCAAACGGACTTCTGTCCATGGTAAAACAGATGAAATTGTATGGATTAGCATTTTCCGCACGTTAATCAAGGGCAATGGTAAAATCAGCTATAGATTTTCTAAAAAGACTCAATCCGGATTTTGTCAAATTATTGACAGGTTCCGGGATGGTATTCTTTTTTAGAATTCTTGGTGCTTTAGCTGGATATGCGGTTACCTATTTGATTACTACGAGTTATGGGGCGCACATATTTGGCCTTTTTGAATTATGTCTAACTGTACTAACAATTTTGGGGGTTTTAGGCAGGATGGGACTCGATGGTGCTCTTGTAAGATTTATACCTGAATACAAGGAAAAAAGAGAATTCTCACACCTAAGGTCAACTTACAAGTTTGCACTAAGTTTTGCCTTACCAATTTCTTTAGTTCTAGGAGCTGCCCTTTACTTGGGCGCACCAACTCTTGCTGTCTTTTTCAATTCAGATTACCTAGAAGAGGGATTTAAAATAACTGCGCTTATTGTTCCTTTCTCAACTTGGATAGGACTTAATTCTGAAGCGTTTAGGGGTATGAAGAACATGGTTGCATATTCTTTTTACCAAAGGGGGACAACAATTTTCATTGCAGGGATTGCCATTTTGATTTTGAAGATTTACTATCCTCAATGGAATCACGTTCCTATTGTAGGGTTTGGAATTGGCGCTATGATTTTGTCAATAGCTGCTGGAGTATATGCTCCAAGGAGGATTTTGGCCTTAGGTGAAGCAACAACACCTAACACTCCTTTTCAATCATCCATCATCCTTTCGATGGCATTTCCAATGCTACTTCACGCTTCGATGTTCATGGTTATGAATTGGACAGACACCTTGATGATTGAGTTCTTCTACGAAGAAAAGGACGTTGGAATTTACCGGCTCGCTTTCAAAGTAGCCACATTAATTACTTTTTCTCAATATGCCGTTAACTCAATTGCTGCACCTATGTTTAGTTCTTACAAAGCCCAAGGTGATATGGACGGTCTTAAGAAAATAGTCATGAATATTGGCTATTTAAATATCTTGATCAGTCTACCGATTTTTCTTCTAATTTTAATTTTTCCAAGATTAATTTTAGAGTTTTTTGGAGAGGAATTTTCTGGAGGTATCTTCCCGCTTATCATATTGTCAATCGGGGCTATTCTCAACGCACTATGCGGTCCAGTTATGTACCTTCTAAGCATGACGGGAATGGAAAAATCGGCTAGAAACATTATTGTAATTGCGAGTCTTTTCAATATTGTGCTTAACTATGTTTTGATTCCCGTATACGGAATTATTGGCGCTGCTTTTGCTACTTCAGTTTGCACAGTTTTATGGAACATACTTGCTGTAATAAAGACAAAAAAGGCATACGGATTTATATCAATTCCCCATCCTTTCAATTAGGTTGAGGACTGACTCTGCATCGAATTCTAGTTGATTTACAGCTTCTGCAAATTCGTCCATTTTATCATCCCTTATTGGCGTATCTGGAGGGAAGGCTTCTCTTCTATGATCGACCTGCTCTCCATTCTTCCAAAACCTAAAACATACGTGTGGACCAGTTGCTAACCCTGTACTTCCAACTTTACCTATAACCTCTCCTTGCTTTACAACATCACCAACTTTAACCAACCTCTTACTCATGTGTAGGTATTGGGTTTCGTAAGTTCCGTTGTGACGAATCTTCACATAGTTGCCATTGTTTGACTTGTACTCGCTTTTTGTTACAACACCACTTCCAACAGCTCTAATGGGCGTNCCTTTTGGTGCAGCGTAATCAGTNCCAAGGTGAGCCTTAANCTTCTTTAATACTGGATGAAACCTTNNCTTGTTATAAGCNCTTGACANNCGNCCAAACTCAATAGGCGTTTTCANAAAGNCCTTTCTCAANGANGCTCCTGTNGGGTCNAACCAATCTGGGCCNTCACCCTGATCGAANCTATACGCNTTAAATTCAGTTCCTATATGAGTGAATGTCGAGGCCAAAATTTCAGGCATNCCCACGAGCTCACCATTTACTTTTTNCTGGAAGTAATAAGCNTCGAATNTGTCNCCTTTTCTAACATGTGAAAAGTCAATAGTCCAATCATAAACCTCAGACAATGAAAGTGCAAGAAGATGGCTTTCTCCCATTTTTTCTAGATCTAGATAAAGAGAATTTTCAATCACTCCTTGAATTCTCCTATATACTGTATCTACTGGATAAGAGCCCAAACTAGCGCTTAGAGTGTCCCCCAAAGAAAACACTACGTAATCTGTATTGTTTCTTTCGTAAATAAACCAAAGCGGAGTTGATGTAGAATCCGTGCTTGAAGCTATCCACCAGGGCTGTCCTTGCCTCATTGAAGTGACCTTATAAACGTCCTTACTATTTGCTGCAAGTGTTGCAACCTTGCCAGGCGTAATGCCAAAAGGGTCGAGCAGGTGGGATAGGGTTTGGCCTGATTTAATAGACCCCGAATCAATATTTAAACTGTCCCAATAAAGGCCAAACCTCATACGCGGTTCAGGCTCGGGAGAAAAAAGGGAGACAGCTTCATTATCATTATTACACAATTTAAGCGCCGTCAAAAGCGCTACAGCAATAACAACAAGCCCCCATTTTTTATTCATTTATCCCAAATACTTCTCGCTTGACCCAACCTTTACCCCACTCATCTAATTCCTCTTCAGTCCAAAGTTCAGGATAGAAAATCCTCTTTTGAAATCTAGGCGGTAGATATTTCTGCCAATTAGTTCCTCCAGTTGCAGCTATATCTTCTACGTCTTTTTGGAGGTACCTTACTGCGCTCTTATAGTGCATTAGAGGCCAATTGATATTTACATTAACATCTAACCAACGCAGAGCATTATTTAATTCGTCTTTTAATTCGGAATTTTCTTCAACCGTGCTCGCAAGAATTCTAATATTCGATGAGTAGAAATCTTTGGCAAGTTGTAAGAATTCATCGTCGTACTTTTCCTCAAATTGCCTCAGCGTTAAAGTCTTTTTNNCNGTCTTCATTTCAATTGCACCTTCTCTCCAGTANAAGTGTTCAGCTATTTCTGCTATATCGTCAATTNTGTGATTAGCNTACTTTTCTCTNAGGNCCTTGTGTGCAATCCTATCAAGTGAAGTAGAGCAGATTTCAATTTTTCTATACTGCCCAGATTGGAATCCCGAAGCAGGTAGAAGTGACATCCTGAACTGAAGGAATTCCTTTTGGTCCATTCCGTCAACCATAATATCGAAACTATGTGTTAGCGCATCGAAATATCGGTTTATTCGACGAACTCGTTCAAGCAAAAATTCTGGCTTTACAGCGCCCTTTTCTGATTCAATTTTAAGTCTATTGAATTCGTTAAGGCTAAGCTTGAAATACAGCTCAGTAATTTGATGATAGATAATGAAAATCTCCTCATCTAGGAAAGGGGTTTTGGGCTGCTGCAGAGTAAGTAAGGTGTCGAGATTTATATAGTCCCAATACGTTAGAAAGTCTGCATAAAGTAGGCCGTCTAAATAAGAGGCTAAATCCTGTCCAACAGATGAGTACTTCTCTTGTAGTAAATGAATTTTTTCAATTATCTCTGGGCTTAAGTCATTCTTTGTGGGCATAAGTGCAAGTTCGGAAATCCTATTTATTTTTCATTGTTGCTATACATTTTAATTCTATCGCAATGGGTGTAGGCAAACAATTGATTTCTAAAGTTGTTCTGCAAGGCCTGCTTTCTGAATCTCCAGGGAAATATTCGGCATAGATGCGGTTAAAGGTTTTAAAATCCCTTTCCATATTTACTAGGAAAACAGTAACATCTACCAATTCGTCCCAGCTACTGCCACTTGCATCTAATACGGCTTTCACATTTGCAAAGACTGAGTGGACTTGAGCTTCGAAGTCAAACTTTACAACTTCTCCACTTTCATTAATTTCAAGTCCTGGTACTACGCTATCTCCGTTCCCTGAACCCGCTTTTCGGGGGCCGACCCCACTTAAGAATAACAAATTTCCCACTCTTTTTGCGTGCGGGTATGATCCAACTGGCTTTGGAGCCGATGATGTAGAAATACTTTCACTCATGCCCCGAAGGTAATGCCTTTCGTACCTTGCGGGCATGCGTTATCAAAAATTACCTTCTTCTCTGTACGTGAGAAACAGAAAAGCCTTCATGGATGCTATGAAAAATAAGGGACTTGCGCTCTTCTTTTCTAATGATATATACCCAACAAGTGCCGATGGCACATTGCCGTTTAAGCAAGCGGCCGACGCATTTTATCTGTCTGGTGTAGATCAAGAAGAAACTATACTTCTACTTTTCCCAGACGCACACGACCCAAGAGATAGGGAAATTTTGTTCTCTTTAGAAACAAGCGATGTGCTTGCTATTTGGCATGGTGCAAAACTCACGAAGTCCGAAGCAACAAAACAAACAGGCATTCAAAACGTCCAGTGGCTAGGTAATTTCGATTCAACTTTGCACAGACTTATGGCAGAGGCAGATGTGCTTTATCTAAACGACAACCAACATACTAGGGCAAGCTCTCCTGTAGAAACTAGGGAAATGAGGGAGAATGAAAGGATTAGAGCTAAGTACCCACACCACACTATCGAAAGGGCTGCTCCAATTTTACACAAGATTCGATCTGTAAAAGCTGATGAAGAGATTGTCCAAATGCAAAGGGCCTGCGATATCACTAAAGCAGGGTTTGATAGAGTTCTTCAATTCGTTAAGGCTGGAGTGATGGAATATGAAATTGAGGCAGAGTTTATGCACGAATTCCTTCGTAGGGGCTCACGTGGTTTTGCATACACACCAATTATTGGTTCTGGGTTCAACGCATGTGTTTTACACTACATCGAAAATGACTGTGAATGTAAGGATGGCGATGTCATTTTAATGGATGTTGGTGCTGAATATGGCAATTACGCTTCGGATATGACAAGGTGTATCCCAGTTAGTGGAAGATTTACTAATAGGCAAAAGGCGGTATACAATTCTGTATACTCTGTAATGCAAGACGCAATGAAACTTCTTAAGCCAGGCGTGAGCTTACACGAATATCANAAAGAAGTTGGTGAGTTGATGACNAAGCAGTTGTTAGATCTGAAGCTTATTGATAAGCACGACGTTGAAAAGCAAAACCCAGCTTGGCCTGCTTATAAAAAGTATTTCATGCATGGAACGTCACACTTTATAGGCCTTGATGTTCACGATGTAGGACTTTGGCATGAGCCAATTCAAGAAGGAAATGTATTCACTGTTGAACCTGGTGTTTATATTAGAGAAGAAAACTTGGGTATACGTCTTGAGAATGATATTGTAATTAAGAATGATGGCTTTGTGGATCTCATGGCTCATATTCCAATACAAGCAGAGGAAATAGAAGATGCTATGAACGGATAATTCCTTAACTTGTTGACCATAACCCAGTCAGCAAGAAAAATGAATTTGAAGTTTTCATCTGTATTACTCCTTACCCTAATCTCAACTTTTTCTGTTAGCGCTCAATTCACCGGGTTTACGGCTGAAATAGACACGGTGTTTTTTGGGCCCGACACTCCTGATCCAGACGATCCATTTGATCCAGAGGGAAACTTGGAATTTTTTGGGGCTTATAGTGTCTATGCAAACTTTAACAACCCAACAGATGTATTAAGCTCTTTATATGCAGATGTGGAGACTTTAGGGACACCACCGATGTATATCGATGCACCTTGTGGATGCCATAATCCCGTAACTAGTTCATATTCATTAGATGCATCTAACCCATCGGGAATATGGATGGGGCCATTTATTGATTGGGAATTCGATACTTTCATGACAATTGGCATGGCAAGCAGTGACGCCCCAGGATCCTTACCACAAAATGCTGGCTTACCCTTTGACGGTGTAAATATTTGCTCAGATATTATTACTAATGGCGCTCTATTTAGTGTAGGAATGCCTCAAAATGCTATTGCAGGTGACGATTTAAAAGTATTAGTAGCTCAGGTTACAACATGTGGCCATTTTTCTTTCAATGCGTGTGTTCAAGTTTTCATAGAGGGGATTCAAGAGCAAATACAATATACATGTCCGGATATTCTTGAAGTTACACACGTTTATGATGATGGAGAATGTGTCAATGATGCAGACGGAGATGGTATTTGTGATGAATTTGAGGTTGTTGGATGTACGGATGAAGAAGCGTGTAACTTCGACCCAGAAGCAACAGACAATACTGGAGGATGTGATTACAGTTGTTATGGNTGTANAGACCCNTATTCATGTAACTACAATGAGGAGTCAACATTAGACGATGGCTCGTGTGAGTACACATCATGTGCTGGATGTACAGACCCTGTAGCTTGTAACTTCAATCCAGACGCNTGGCTNGAAGATGGAACTTGTGAGTACATNACATGTTCAGGATGTACAGATACAGNTGCGTGTAACTACGAAGAAGGGATGACNATTGATGATGGAACATGCATCCTTNCAGNAGANCCATGTGATGACGGGGAGGAGTACACATATGACGACTTTATACAAGAAGATTGCTCATGTACTGGATATGGATGCGATGATCCGGATGCATGTAATTATAATCCAAATGCAATTGAATCATCTTCTGATATCTGTAATTACATAACACTTTACTCAATCACTGGAGAGACTAGTCCAAATGCAATCATGCTTATGTCTTATTCATACCCCAACACAGCTGGTTCAATATATGAATGGACTATTGAGTACGGAGATATTGAAGATGGAGAAGGTACTAGCGAAGTAGAAGTTGCATGGTGGGGAGATAGTGAAGGCTCTATTTGTGTTACTGAGACAAATAGTGGTGGGTGCTCGGGTGAACAAGTATGTCTGGACGTTGAGATTACACCAGTGAATTTAGACGAATTAGGTCCAGTGCCTTTTATTATCTACCCTGTTCCAACGACGGCAACTCTTAACATTCAAGCACCAACAATTGGAGCTGATGGCGCAACAATTCAGATTCGTGATGCGTCAGGTAGAATGATACATACTTCGTCAATTAGCACAATGGATGCAATTGACGTATCAAACCTCGCAAGGGGAACATATTTAGTTAAACTAATCTCTGAGGGTAAGCATAGCTTATTCCAAAGAGTAATTCTACAATAGAACAAAAGCTGTATCCCATGAAAAAAATAAGCATGCTTTCAATNGCATTTATTTGGGCCAGCCTAAGTGGCATATCACAGACGCCGCACACCGATTATTTAGGAGCGGGACACACATCTGGTGTGACAGTGACAACTAGTGGAACAGGGTTTTTTGGGGAGGGTGAAAATACCATTAACGGTACTGGACTCAACCAACACATGCGGGATGCTGCAAGGTTTTTAGGCCAAAGCACCGCGGGAGCTAACTACGAAGTTCTTGAAGAACTTTCAACGCAGAGCTATGAAGTTTGGATAGACGACCAAATGCAAATTCCAGAGATGAGCTATCTAGACACGTCTAAGATGGTTTGGGATCATTTTGTTCAAGCTTACATGGATCAGTGGGGATCAATCATAATAGAAGGTAATGAGGACATTTCCCCATTCAGTTTTTACTGGAGGATGGCTTGGTGGCACAATGCAATTCACGGAGAGGATTTACTAAGGCAGAAAGTGGCTTTAGCATTAAGTGAGTTACTTGTTGTTTCTGAAGACTCTAAGTTGAATTCCGACGCTTTTGGTCTCGCATCTTATTATGATGTACTATACAAAAATGCTTTTGGCAATTACAGAGATTTGTTAGAAGAAGTGACTTATCATCCAGCAATGGGTTATTACTTGAGTTCTATAAACAATGAGCCAACTAATGAGGAAGAGAACATTCATCCAGATGAAAATTATGCGCGCGAAATAATGCAGCTCTTTACAATTGGACTTTACAAATTAAATCAAGATGGAACGTTGATTTTAGATGACGATGAAATGCCTATTGATACATATGATAACAATGATATTACAGAATTTGNAAGAGTTTTTACAGGGCTTGGACCGGCTGGTTATTGGAATCCTTGGGTTGATTATTCTGAGGAGGATGTGATTTGGGGAGTATGGTATAATACTATTCCATTTATTGATGCAACTCAGCCAATGGTGATGTTTGAAGATTATCACGAAGTAGGAGTAAAGTATCTTCTCAACGGTATTGAAACACCAAATGGAGCAACAGGTGAAGAGGATATTGATATTGCACTTGACAATTTATTTTATCATCAAAACATAGCTCCATTTGTAAGTAAGCATTTAATAATGCGACTTGTGAAATCAAATCCAACTCCAGAATACGTTGGAAGGGTAGCAGCAGTTTTTGAAAATAATGGAGAAGGAGTAAAGGGTGATTTAGGAGCGGTTGTTAAGGCTGTTTTACTAGACGATGAAGCTAGAAATTGCGAATGGATCTCTAATCCTCATAGCGGTAAAATGAGAGAGCCAATGATTAGATATATTCAACTACTTAAGGCGTTCGACGCTCACAATAATTCTGGCAAGATGTTTTCTTTGGGCTGGAATACAAGTGATATACAACACCCTTTGAACTCACCTTCAGTCTTTAATTTCTTTTTACCATCGTATGCTCCTTCAGGCCCCATTTCAGACTCTTCATTAGTAGCCCCTGAGTTTGAACTACTTAATTCTACAGTTGCTATAGAATATATTAATAGAAGTTTTGATATGATTTGGAGTGAAAATTACATGGAGTCCGTGACTTTAGCTAGCCAAGAAGACATCGGTATCCCATGGTGGGATATGGGGTTTTTCAATCCTGATGATCGAGTCTATTTGGACTTTCAAGATGAAAATATTTTGGCGGGTTTAGATCCCTTAGCAATGGTTGAAAGATTAAACCTTTTACTTGGTGGCGGCACGCTATCTTCAGAGACCATGCAAACTATTATCGAGATTATTGATGTAGAATATTTAGAGCCATCGGATAGGGTAAAGCTAGCTATGTATTTTATTCTGGCATCACCAGATTACCTAATTCAAAAGTAAAGTCATGGGACATAAGCATCACGACAAGAAGCCCACTACTAGAATGGGCATGACAAGAAGAAAGTTTCTAGGCTCAGCTGCATGCGCTGCTGTTGGATCTACAACATTCCTTTCTTCATTCACTTCATTAGGATTGATGAATTCCCTAGCCGCACCAAGGCCTGTAATTGGGATGGCTCCGCCAAGTGAATACAAAGCATTAGTTTGTATTCTTCTCGCTGGAGGAAATGATTCGTTTAACATGGTTGTGCCAACTCAAACGGACCAGTACAACGACTACGCAACATCACGTTCCAATGTAGCTTTAACTTCTGGCGAGCTTCTTTCGTTAAACTANACGGACACTCAAGGAGGAACTTATGGTATGCATCCATCAATGCCTGAGGTAGCAAATTTGTTTAATGATGGAAAAGCTGCAATAATTTCTAATATCGGGACACTTATTGAGCCGGTGACAAAAAATCAAGTACTTAGTGAGACAGCCCCACTGCCATTGGGCCTGCGTTCACACGCAGATCAAGCACGTCATTGGCAAACATCCCTTCCGCAAAACAGACAAGCAAAAGGCTGGGGAGGTAAGATTGCAGATATTCTTGCAGCGGGGAATACAAATCAAGATATATCGATGAATCTCAGTCTATCTGGAACAAATCTTTGGCAAGCAGGTGAATCGGTGGATGAGTTTACNATCACTCCTCAAGGAAGTGTTGGAATTAGCATTTTAGAAGGAACAGAGCCTTTTGATGTCATATTAGGCCAAGGACTAGAAAATATCTTAGACCAAACCTATAATGATGTGTTAAAACAGACTTACGTAAAGAAGGTACAAGAGTCTCAAATCCAACATGAGATATTTACAGCTGCGCTTGAAAATCTTACACCGCTTTCGACTCAGTTTTCTCAAACCCAAATCTCAAGGCAACTTAGAATGGTTGCAGACAGTATTGCTATAGCTGGAAATCTGGGGATNTCACGTCAAACTTTTTATGTAAAATTTGGTGGATTTGATAATCATGGCGAACTATTAAATAACCATAGCGGAAGACTTTCATTATTTAGCGCGGCCATTGAAGAATTCTATCAAGCAATGGATGAATTGGGGATGTCCGATAATGTAACAACATTCACTGTTTCTGATTTCGCAAGAACGCTGACATCAAATGGCTATGGAACAGACCATGCATGGGGCGGTAATGCACTTGTGTTTGGAGGATCCGTTAACGGAGGCCAAATATATGGGCAGTACCCATCGCTCGCTCTAGGTAATGATTTAGAGATTGGAAATGGAGTAATTATCCCAGAATTATGCACTGATGAATATTTCGCAGAACTTGCGCTTTGGCTTGGAGTAGAACCCACCTATTTAGAGGACATATTCCCAAACATAGGCAACTTCTACACACCTGGAACAGGCAACCCAATAGGATTCTTAAANATCTAAAGCCATGAAAAAACTTCTATCTACACTATTTGCAATTGCAATTGTTGGTTTGGCCTTANGCCAATGCGATGGGGCTCATTCAGCTATTGACGATATGAGTTGGTTATCGTGTCAGGGGACAGAGAATCCTAATTCTTCTCGAACGGAGGATCATTGGATTATGTATGACTTTGGAGCTTACTACCATCTGAATGAGAGCCATTTTTGGAATTACAATCAATCAGAAGAAACAGAAAATGGCATAGCTACTGTAGCAATCGATTATTCTAATGATGGACAAAACTGGACTTGGTGGGGTGATTTAAATCTAGATGAAGCTCCAGGAAGCGACGATTACTTCGGGGAAGAGGGGCCAAATTTTGAGGGCCTTTTAGCAAAATACTTATTACTCTCGATAGTTTCAAATCACGGGGGACCTTGTTATGGTTTTTCTGAAATGAAGCTACAGGTTGACCCAGGTGAATTGGATATTGACGAGCCTAGCGTTCAGGTGTTTGCGTTTGGCTTACACCCAAATCCAGCAAAAGACATGGCAAGCGTACAAGTTGAATCAGGGTTTGGCACTCAGATTTCTCTCTACAGCCCCACCGGAGCTCTTATCAGCAACCAGTTAGCACTGTCTCAGGTAACTCGATTAGATCTCAGGGAATTAGCTCCTGGAGTTTATTTGGTTGAAGTTGTTAAGAGTGATGGCGCGAGAGCCACGCAAAGGTTGACGGTGGTTAATTAAACACCAACAGCAACGACGTCGTCAACAGCTTCGAGTTTAGATTTAAGAAGTTGTTCAATCCCTCCTTTAAGGGTTTGGGTTGATGATGGGCATCCTGAACACGCCCCTCTGAGATGCACGTAAACCGTGCCTTCTTTGAAAGCAACAAAGTCAATTGCTCCACCATCTTGCTCTACAGCTGGCCTAACAAATTCATCTAGCAATCTCTTAATTTCATCGTCGTGCTCTGAAGGCGCAATGTCTGCTTCTGCGATGAATTCAGCAGTAGCAGGTTTTTCGGACGGAAGCGCATCAGAAGACGATGCACCAAGGACGTCTATTGCATCTTTCACTTTACTTTCATCAACGGCAAATTCATTGTCAATCAACCATTCCCTGATGTATTCTCTTAGTTGATTTACAATCAACTCCCAGCCCAAACTTTCGTCCTTTGTTACAGATACAATTGATCCGCTAATAAAAACGCCTGTTACAAATGGGAAATGAAAAAGCTCAACTGCCAAAGGTGAACACAAAGCTGCTTGATCTGGACTCAAAAATTCTAACTGATGACCGCCTTCTACCAAATTTCTATCCGCCACAAATTTCATTGTGGTGGGGTTTGGTGTCATCTCAGCGTATACGTTTGTAGGAAATTTCTTAGTTGACATTGTACCGCAAAGATACTTGGATTACTTAAACAGGCATTAACTTGTGGGACCACTTGAAAATCATGAAATATATTCAACAATTTCAGTTCGTTTTACTTGGGTTATTTGTTTCGATTTTTTCTCTTCAAACTATAGCCCAAACCCCAGCCCAACACTCATCGACATTCCCCGTAAATGGAACAGTTGATAAGCACTTGGTCAGGACGGTATTAGAAAACGCAACGGTTCACGTCGACCATAAAACAGTAATTGAAAACGGAACAGTTGTATTATTTAGAGGCTTAATCGAGGATGTTGGCTTGGCTGAAGAAGTTAAGATTGTGGAGCCAGCAATACGTCTAGACATGAAGGACTACCACCTTTACCCCTCATTTGTAGACCTTCACAGCTCATATGGCTTGCCGGAATCAAAGCCAGCAGAATGGTCGCGCAAACCACAATATGAATCAGATAAAAAAGGTGCTTACGGTTGGAACCAAGCAATTCGCCCAGAAATAAATTCTGCAGCTGTTTTTGTAGAAGATGCAAAAAAGGCCAAATCTCTTAGGGAGTCTGGTATTGGAGCATTGCTTGTACATATCCAAGATGGAATAGCAAGAGGAACGGGGGCATTAGTTATGCCGGTCGACAACCCTCGAGACGCAATTATTCGCCCAGAGGCTTCGGCGCACTATAGTTTTAGAAAGGGATCATCTAAGCAGAATTACCCAAGTTCATTGATGGGTTCTACAGCCCTAATTCGCCAAACTCATTACGATGCTTTGTGGTATTCAGAAGCATCAAAACGAGGATTAGCAGGTGGGACCAACTTGAGCTTAGAAGCTTTCAATTCATCTCAAGAACTTCCCCAAATTTTTAGCGCAGGCAATTGGAAAGACATATTGAGAGCAACAACAATAGGCGAAGAGTTTGGGATTGATTACATAGTTCTTGGAGGGGGGAATAGCTACCAAAGAGCTGATGCAATTGCAGAAACGGGTGCGACAGTAATTGTGCCTGTTAACTACCCAAAGGCTTATGATTTAAGCGATCCATTTTTAGCAAGATTCGTTTCTTTAACTGAGCTTAAGCATTGGGAACTTGCGCCGAGCAACGCAGCAATTTTAAATGAAGCAGGGGTAGAAATTTGTTTTACTTCAGATGGTTTGAAATCGCCTGCGGAATTCCTCCCTGCAGTTAGAAAGGCAGTTGAAAGAGGGTTGCCAGAATCAGAGGCGCTTGCAGCCTTGACTACTAACCCTGCCAAATCTGTAGGCGCAGAAAATTTAGTTGGATCATTGGTAAGCGGACTTATGGCAAATGTCATAGTTGCTGATGGACCTCTTTTTGATAAGGAGACCAAACTCGTTGAACACTGGGTTAGTGGAGAGCCCACAATTTTAGTTGATAGAAACACCTTAGACCTAGGCGGAAACTACAGCTTAACGATTGGTGCAAACACAGCTGATTTGCTTGTGGAAGGTGAAGTTGGAAAGTGGAAGGCAAAAGAACAAGTGAACGATTCTACATTTAATAAAGTGGATATAAGTTTAGACGGAAGATCGGTAGTTCTAGGATTGAAAAAAGACGATGGCCTAACTAGGCTTACTGGAAACATATGGATGGATAGTAGAATTTGGGAAGGGACTGCAGTTGATGCTCACGGGAATGTGATGGAGTGGAGCGCGGTTAAAAAAGACGCTGTTTCTGAAGAAATTTCCGAAGAATCATCTGATACTACAGAGGTTGAAGAGGAAGTTTTTGGGGACATCACTTATCCATTTACAGCATATGGTTCTAAAAATGTACCTGAAGAGAAGAATGTAGTCATAAGGGGAGCTACGGTTTGGACTTGCGAAGATGAGGGCAACTTAGATGAAACTGATGTACTTATTAAAGACGGGAAAATCCACGCAATAGGTAGAAGGTTGAATGTTTCGGAATTACTTGGATCCAAATCAGTGTGTGAAGAAATTGATGGAAAGGGCATGCACCTTACTCCAGGAATAATTGATGAGCACTCTCATATTATAGTCGAAAGAGGTGTAAACGAAGGTACTCAAGCTAGTAGTGCTGAGGTTTTTATTGGCTCGTCTCTCAATAGTGAGGATGTAAACATGTACAGGCAACTCGCAGGCGGAGTAACATGTGCTCAACTTCTTCATGGATCCGCAAATCCTATTGGAGGTCAAAGCGCAATTGTAAAATTCCGTTGGGGGTCACTCCCAAACGATCTTCTCTATGAAGACGCTTCGCCTTTTATCAAGTTTGCACTAGGAGAGAATGTTAAGCAGAGTAATTGGGGCGATATGCAAACTACACGTTTTCCTCAAACAAGAATGGGTGTGGAGCAAGTGTTCTATGACAATTTTATTAGAGCTAGAGAATACGGCCAAGCCCAACTGTCTTACAGACAAGCTTTAAGGAAAACAAAGAGGAGGGATGTCTTATTAGGTAGAGGGCCTCTTGAACCTAGAAGGGACCTAGAACTCGATGCTCTTTGGCAAATCATAAACGAAGAGAGGTTTATTACTTGTCATAGTTACAGGCAGGATGAGATAAATATGTTAATGCATGTTGCTGATTCGATGGGCTTCCGATTAAACACCTTTACACATATTTTAGAAGGCTACAAGGTTGCTGATAAAATGAAGGCACATGGAGTTGGGGGCTCGACATTTAGCGATTGGTGGGCATATAAATACGAGGTGAAAGATGCAATTCCATACAATGCAGCAGTACTCTACGACATGGGAATTGTTACGGCGATTAACAGCGACGACGCAGAAATGGGAAGAAGACTCAATCAAGAAGCAGCTAAGGCAGTAAAGTATGGTAGAGTTCCTCAGGAGGAGGCGCTCAAGATGGTGACCTTGAACCCAGCAAAGCTTCTTCACATTGACCACAAGACGGGGTCTATTGCAAAGGGCAAGGACGCTGACCTTGTGATTTGGGATGATAATCCACTTAGCATGAACGCTCAAGTTGTTGCAACTTATGTTGAAGGGAGGTGTTTGTTTAACCTAGAAAGAGATAAGGAGTTAAGGGATGAGCTTAAAACAGAACGAGCTAGACTTACCGAGAAGATGATGAATTCGGCTGAACCAGTCGCAAAAAAGCCATCGGAAAAAGTAAGAGCTCATTATCACTGTGACACATTAACTGAAGAAAACAGATAAGATGAAGAATTTTATTACAACGTCAATTGCGATTCTAAGTCTACTGTTTTCTCTTAACGCTCAGCAGACACCCGCGCCAGAACAAACAAGATCTATTCTTATTCTTGGAGGAACTGCACACCTGGGAACGGGTGATGTAATTGCTGACGCAGCTATAGGATTTAGAGATGGAAAAATCGACTACGTTGGAAGGGCATTCCAAGTCGATAAGAGTAAATACGACGATGTTATCGACGCAACGGCAAAAGAAATTTACCCTGGCTTTATTGTTACAAATTCTACCATAGGTCTTCAAGAAATTGGTGCTGTAAGGGCGTCTAGGGACCAATACGAAGTGGGAACATTCAGACCTAATGTCAGATCGTTAATTGCGTTTAATACAGATTCAGAAATTACACCTACTGTAAGGACTAATGGAGTCTTAATGGGCCAAATCACACCAAGAGGAGGTGTTATTAGCGGCTCTAGTGGAGTAGTGCATTTTGACGGTTGGAACTGGGAAGATGCAGTTGTGAAAATGGTAGACGGCGTGCACTTGAATTGGCCTTCGACTCACCATAAGCACAAAAAGGACGGCAAGGTCGATATAATGAAGCGTAAGACATACGACCAAAGCAAGAGGGAAATTGTTTCTTACTTCACTGAAGCAAAAGCATATGCTGAATCATATCCTAAATCTTCTTCTAAGGAAATGGATGTAAGGCATGAAGGAATGCGTGGGCTATTCGATGGATCGCTTGCCCTTTACGTTCACTCTGATGATGCTAGAGCAATTTCTGAAGCCATTCATTTTAAGAGGGAGATGGATATTTCTAAAATGGTAATTGTTGGCGGCTATGACTCATATCTAGTTGCTGATGTCCTGCGTGAAAATGGCGTTAGTGTTTTGCTCAATAGCGTTCACCGACTGCCGAGATTCAAAGAGGACGACGTTGACTTGCCATATAGACTACCTAAGTTGCTAGCTGACGAGGGTGTGTTGTTTGGCCTACAGGTTGATGCCCAAATGACAGAAATGAATACTAGGAATCTTCCTTTTTATGCAGGAACAGCTAGGAAGTATGGTTTGACTGAAGAGCAAGCGGTTATGGCTCTCACTAGAAATGTAGCCCAAATCCTTGGGATAGATAATGTCTGCGGCTCAATTGAAGTAGGCAAGGATGCTACTCTATTTATTTCAACTGGCGATGCTTTGGATATTATGACAAATAATTTGACCCATGCATTTATTCAGGGGAAGAATATTGATTTAGACAACAGGCAGAGGGAGCTTTACAGAAAATTCCAAACGAAATACGGGATTGAGAGTAAAGACTCTCCGGAGTAATTAATACCCAGCTTTCTCTCTCGTTCTTGAGAGCACGTCGGCTGCAACATTTCTAGCTTTCTCAGCCCCAATCTTTAGAGCAGCAACTATTTCTGACTTGTTTGCCATTAAGTAGTTGAAGCGTTCTCTTTGTGGAGCAAACCCATCAACTATTGCTTCTAAAAGAGCCTTCTTAGCGTGACCCCATCCATATCCTCCAGCTTTTAATGATCTTGCCATTTCCGCTGCATCACTTTCTGATGCGATAAGCTTATATAGCTGATAAACCAAAGACGAATCTGGATCTTTAGGCTCTTCTAAAGGAGTTGCATCGGTGATAATTTGCTTGTTGATCACCTTCTTGATTTCTGAGGGCTCAGCGAAGATGTCTATGGTGTTGTTTTGGGATTTTGACATTTTCCCACCATTGGTTCCGGGCACATACATCGTGCTTTCATTAACCATCACCTCTGGAAGAACGAAGGTCTCCCCAAACTTGTGATTAAATCTGCTGGCAACATCTCGAGTCATTTCTAAATGTTGCATTTGGTCTTTTCCAACAGGCACCTTCTCCGCATCGTAAAGAAGTATGTCAGCAGCCATAAGCATAGGGTAGGTAAAGAGTCCTGCATTAACATCCTCCAAACTTTCAGCCTTATCCTTAAAACTGTGGGCAAGAGTTAAACGAGAATACGGAAAGAAGCATTGCAAATACCAAGACAACTCTGTCACTTCTGGTATATCACTCTGCCTATAGAAAACAGTTTTCTCAGGGTCAAGCCCAAACGCAAGCCATGCTGCGGCTACAGCATAAGTGTTGTCCCTTAGCTTATTCCCATCCTTGATTTGGGTTAGGGAATGAAGATCCGCAATGAAGAGAAATGACTCGTTTGAAGGGTCATTTGCAAGTTCTATGGCAGGCACAATCGCACCAAGGATATTTCCCAAGTGCGGCGTTCCAGTACTTTGAATTCCAGTTAAAATGCGTGCCATATTCCAAATATCAACAGAATTCGTTGAATGCCAACTTCAGATGCGCGGCTATTGCTTCAGCAGTATTTCCTTCGATGTGGTGACGCTCAACCATCATTGCCAGTTTACCATCCTTAAATAGAGCAATGCTCGGTGAAGAAGGAGGGTAGGGCAACATGAATTTTCTTGCGTGTGCAACAGCATCTGTATCAACGCCAGCAAAAGCAGTTGTGATATTATCAGGAGTTTTCTCATTCTCCATTGCGGCAATTACTGCAGGCCTCATAGATCCGGCAGAACATCCACAAACACTGTTAATCGCAATTAGTGTAGTTCCGGGCTTATCAAGCGCATCATTAACGTCGTTAACTGTAATTAGTTCGCTAAAGCCTGCGTCTGCAAGCTCTGCCTTCATTGGTGCAACTAGTTCAGGAGGGTACATGTGTAGATTTTAAAAATAGTTCGTCGTATTGTTCGTCATCGATAGGCGATGGAGCATCTATCATAACGTCTCTTCCAGAGTTGTTCTTTGGGAAGGCGATAAAGTCTCTAATTGAGTCAGAGCCGCCAAACATAGAGCAGAGTCTATCGAACCCTAAGGCCAAACCTCCGTGAGGTGGTGCTCCATATTGGAAGGCATCCATAAGAAAGCCAAACTGAGCTTGGGCTTCTTTTGGAGTAAATCCAAGTAGGTCAAACATTCTTGACTGAAGCTCTCTGTCATGGATTCTTATTGACCCTCCTCCGATCTCAACTCCATTAATAACCATATCATAAGCGCTGGCTTTAACCTTGCCTGGATCAGTATCGATTAATCCAAGTTGATCTGGTTTTGGCGAAGTGAATGGGTGGTGCATTGCGTGGTAGCGTTCAGTATCCTCATCCCATTCTAAAAGCGGGAAGTCCATAACCCAAAGAGGCTTAAACACCTTTGGATCTCTGAGCCCAAGCTCTGATCCCATGTGTAATCTCAACTCTCCTAGTTGCTTTCTAGTTTTGTTTAAATCTCCAGAAAGAATCAAAATCAAATCGCCTTTTGAAGCTCCAGCTTTTTCACCCCAAGCTGCGCGATTCTCATCGTCAAAGAATTTGTCTACACTACTCTTCGTAGTGCCATCCTCATTCATTTTGCAATAAATAAGTCCTTTAGAACCAATCTGCGGACGCTTAACCCAATCAGTTAGTTTGTCTAATTGCTTACGTGTGTATTCTGCTGCGCCTGGCACAACAATTCCCAGCACTGATTCAGCAGAATCGAATACTCCGAATCCCTTGCCTTGAGTAACTTCAGCCAGATCTACGAATTGCATCCCAAATCGAGTGTCAGGTTTGTCAGATCCGTACAATCTCATGGCGTCATCGTAATCCATTCTAGGGAAATCCTCAATTTCTACATCGAGAACGACCTTGAATAAATGACGCACCATTCCTTCAAAAGTATTTAGGATATCTTCCTGCTCAACAAATGCCATCTCACAGTCAATCTGAGTAAACTCTGGCTGACGGTCTGCACGAAGGTCTTCATCACGGAAACACTTTACAATTTGGTAATAGCGGTCGAAGCCACTAACCATTAATAGCTGCTTAAAAGTTTGAGGGCTTTGAGGCAATGCATAGAATTGCCCAGGGTTCATTCTACTTGGAACTATGAAATCACGGGCACCCTCTGGAGTTGATTTAATCAAGTATGGAGTTTCTACGTCAATGAATCCAATTGAGTCCAAATACTTTCTAGTCTCAATCCCAACCCTATGACGTAGCATGATGTTTTCCTGTACAGGATTACGACGTAAATCGAGGTAGCGGTATTGCATTCTCAAATCATCACCCCCATCAGTATTGTCCTCAATAGTAAATGGCGGAACCTTACTTGCGTTTAAAACGTCAAGTGATTTTACGTCAATTTCAATATCACCAGTTGGGTTGTTTGGGTTTTTGTTTTCCCGTTCAACAACATCACCATTGATTTTAATTACGAATTCTCGCCCTAGCTTCCTCGCTTGAGAACAAAGTTTAGCATCAATATCCATGTTAAATACAAGCTGTGTAATACCGTAGCGGTCGCGCAGGTCTACAAAGGTCATGCCTCCAAGGTCTCTAGTCTTCTGAACCCAACCACTCANGNTAACATTTACACCCTGATTATCNANGTTTAACTCTCCACATGTATGTGATCTATGCATGGCGCAAAGTTAGAATTTATCTGCCGTAGATTCGCATTATGCAAAACCAGTTTAATAGTCCGTCAGAACGCCTTGAAAAGATGCGAGAAGAAGCGCTAAAAGGAGGTGGAGAAAAACGCATTGAAGCACAGCATTCTAAGGGTAAACTAACTGCGCGTGAGCGAATTAGCCTTTTGTTAGATTCAGGTACTTTTGAAGAACTGGGGATGCTTGTGACTCATAGGTCGACTAATTTTGGCCTAGACAAGCAAAAATTTTTGGGAGACGGGGTTGTAACTGGTTACGGAAAAGTGAATGGAAGGCTTGTTTATGTCTTCTCTCAAGACTTTACAGTACTCGGAGGATCACTTGCTGAAGCACACGCTGAGAAGATCTGTAAAATAATGGAGCTTGCTCTTGAAAATGGAGCTCCAGTAGTTGGACTAAACGACTCAGGTGGAGCTAGAATTCAAGAAGGAGTAGTAAGTCTTGGTGGATATGCAGATATTTTTTATCGCAATGTTCAAGCTAGTGGTGTTGTACCACAACTTTCATTGATTTTAGGCCCATGCGCAGGTGGAGCGGTATACTCGCCAGCCCTAACGGATTTCACATTCATGGTGGAGGGGTCATCATACATGTTTGTTACAGGGCCAAATGTTGTAAAAACGGTAACACACGAAGAAGTAACTTCAGAAGAGCTAGGCGGTGCAAAAACTCACGCGACAAAATCGGGAGTAACACACTTTACAGCACCACACGAGGCGGCTGCTATCGAACAAGCAAAATCTGTTCTGAGCTTCCTGCCACAAAACTGTGAAGAAGATCCAAAAGCATTGAAGTATACTTCTGGAAACGAAAAGCGTCCTTCGTTGGACAGTCTAATTCCCGAAAATACTCAACAGCCGTATGATATTCGCGAAGCTGTTAATGAGATTGTAGATTCTGACACCTTCTTCGAAGTACAAAAAAATTACGCAGAAAATATCGTAGTTGGTTTCGCTCGACTAGCAGGAAAATCTGTTGGTGTAGTTGCTAATCAGCCAGCTTTCTTAGCAGGAGTATTAGACATCCACGCATCTATTAAAGCTGCGCGCTTTGTAAGAACATGTGACGCTTTCAATGTGCCACTTTTAGTATTAGAGGACGTTCCTGGATTCTTACCTGGAACAGACCAAGAGTGGAATGGCATAATTACACACGGAGCAAAACTCCTTTATGCCTTCTCTGAAGCAACAGTTCCTCGCGTTACTGTAATTACGAGAAAAGCATACGGAGGGGCATACGACGTTATGAATAGCCGCAACATTGGAGCCGATATTGTTTACAGTTGGCCTACCGCAGAGATTGCAGTAATGGGAGCAAAGGGGGCAGCAGAAATTATTTTCAGAAAGGAGATCAAAGATTCTTCTGATCCAGTTGCAAAACTTGCAGAAAAGGAGGCTAAATATGCTGAGCTATTTGCACACCCTTATAACGCGGCATCACGAGGATATGTTGACGAGGTGATTAACCCAAGCGATACTCGCGAGAAGTTAATTGCAGCATTTGATATGCTAAAGAATAAGGTTAGAAATAACCCGCGCAAGAAGCACGGGAACTTACCGCTTTGATTAAGGTTTTTCTCTCTTAATTGAGCAGCCAAGTGGAGCTGTAACGTTCTTGCGAACTTTTTTTCCTTCTCCATGACGCTCAATAGCGTCTCTAAGAAAGTACTTTTCAACATCTTTAGAGCTATCCACATTATCGTCAATTGCACCCATATAGATGAGTCTTAGTTCTGCATCAAAAAGGAAAACGTGTGGTGTTGTTTTAGCATAAAATGCATTTGCTAACTGACTCATCTCGTCAACAACATATGGAGCAGTGTATTTCATATCACGCGCTCTTTTTTTCATTGCGCTGATATTGTCTTGATTTCTTCTGAATGCTGAATTTGAATTAACCAGTATAGACCCAATACCATTTGACTCGGCAAATTCGATAATTCCATTGTATCTGCCTTCCCACCCTTCTGTATTTCCACGTCCGACAACAAATGGGCAAGTATTGCAAGTGAAAATCACTAAAGCCCCATTCTCTCCTTTGATATCTTCGATTGAAAAAGTACGACCATCGTAATTCCTCATCTGCTCATCAGAAAGAGGAGCTATATCACCTATTTCTAGGGTTTGGGCTGAAGCAAAAGCAAAAGCAATAAAAGCAATAAGAGTTAGAGCAATATTTTTCATGATTTACTTTATTAATAGAGCGTCTCCGTATACATAGAAGCGGTAGCCTTCCTTGATTGCTTCGTTGTAAGCATCCATAATTAGCTCGTGGCCAGCGAATGCAGATTGAAGCATCAATAGAGTTGATTGAGGAGTGTGGAAGTTTGTAAGAAGACTATCAGCAACCCTAAAATCATACTTTGGGAAGATGAATTTATTAGTCCAACCGCTAAAAGGCTTTAGAGTATTTGTAGTACTTACAGAGGTTTCCATTGCACGCATTGCAGTAGTACCAATTGCGCAAACTCTCTTCTCCTTTTGTTTAGCTCTATTAACTCTATCCACGCATGTCTGAGGAATGATTAATTGCTCACTATCCACTTTGTGTTTAGTGATATCCTCAACTACAACTTCACGGAAAGTTCCAAGCCCAATGTGTAGAGTAAGGAAGCTCATGTCGATTCCCTTAATTTCAAGACGCTTGAGAATTTGCTTCGAAAAGTGAAGGCCAGCAGCTGGGGCACCAACGGCACCTTCTACATTTCCGTAAATAGTTTGGAATCTTTCGCTATCTATATCCTCAGTACCTCTATCTAGATAACGAGGCAATGGAATTTCGCCTAGCGCTGCAATCTTCTTTAAGAATTCAGACTTAGTTCCATCAAAAAGGAATCTGAGAGTACGACCTCTAGAAGTTGTATTATCTATTACCTCGGCTACTAATTCGTCATTTTCTCCGAAGTAAAGCTTATTTCCGATACGGATTTTCCTTGCAGGATCAACAAGAACATCCCAAAGCATGCTTTCTTCGTTAAGCTCACGAAGAAGGAACACCTCGATTACCGCACCAGTCTTTTCCTTGTTTCCGTAGAGACGAGCAGGGAAAACCTTTGTGTTATTTGCTACGAAGACATCTCCTTCGTCGAAAATCTCGATAATGTCCTTGAACATCTTGTGCTCGAATTTGCCCGTTTTTCTATCGACAACCATAAGGCGGCTATCTTCTCGATTATCTAACGGGTATCTCGCAATTTGTTCTTCCGGAAGGTCGAACTTAAAGTGCGATAATTTCATTCTTTGAGCTGACATATAAGTACAGTTTTTAGGGTACGAAAATTGAGCGTGCGAAAGTAATTAAAAACACCATGCATGTCAAGTACTTTGGGCTATAAAATTCAGTCTATGCTAAAGACTTGACAGTTGTGATAAAATCCTGTAAATTATAGGCGTTTTCCACTCCAAAATTTCCGCTCTTAGTTCGCCTTAATTCGGTCAATGTTCCTCCAACTTTTAAGCCTAAACCCAAATCCCTCGCAAGTGCTCTGATATAAGTTCCCTTTGAACGCTTAATCTCAAAGCTCACATCAAGTATTTGGTGCTCACCAACAGTTGCCGAAGCCATCCCTGTAATATCGAAGCTATAAACCTGAACAGCTTTGGGTTTAAGGTTTACTGTTTTGCCCTTTCTAGCCGCATTGTAAGCGACAACGCCATCTACTTTTTTGGCACTGAATTGAGGTGGCATTTGGTCTAAATCTCCCGTTAGATTTTTAGCAGCATCTTTGATAGCATCGAGCTCTAAACTTACAATTCGCGAAGTATCACCCCAACTATCTATCTCGGTTTCTGAGTCGAATGAAGGAGT
>PBEE01000002.1:0-21682 GCA_002717605.1 Crocinitomicaceae bacterium
TGCGATCAGATCGCGCTGTATTGGTTTGGGCTAGTGCAGTTGGAATGCTAGCAGGCCTTGTAGCTGTCCTTCTAAAAAATGGAGTGGCTATAATTAGAGCAGGTTTCTTCGGAGCCCAAAGCTTCACCTCATGGCAATGGATTCTTGGCTTAGGCCCCATTCTTGGTTTAACTCTAACCTACCTATTCGTAAAAAGAGTACTCGGAGGAGACCATCCTGGAGGTGGTATACCTGCAACTCTACACGCACTATCAACTAGAAAGGGAGCCCTTAAAAGAACTTGGCTTTTTGCACCAATTGTAACAAGTATTCTAAGCGTAGGATTTGGAGGCTCGGGTGGATTAGAGGCGCCTGCAGTCCAATCAAGTTCAACCATTGGATCAGAGATTGCCTCACGAACCAAACGCAACTTTAGAAGAAGGAGACTTCTCATTGCCTGTGCCGCCGCCGCATCACTTGCAGCTATGTTTAAAGCCCCTATAGCTGCGATAATTTTTGCTGTAGAAGTCATCATGATAGACCTTACTGCGGCATCTCTTGTGCCTTTGATTTTTGCCTCGCTAGCTTCTCTTCTAACTGCTTATTTCCTAATTGAAGGGGAGGATATTTTAAGTGTAACAGAGCTTGCACCTTTTGTTGTAACAAGATTACCTTATTACATTCTTCTTGGTCTTTTTGCAGGAGTAGGATCTGTGATATTCACCAAGTTCTACATGGGCTCATCAAAGATGGTGTCAAGGTTCAAAAACCCTGTGACAAAAATCATTTTGTCAGGTGTAATTGTCGGTGGTGCGGTAATGACATTTCCATCGCTTTACGGAGAGGGTTACGAGCTGATAAACTCTCTATTTATGGGATATTCAGATGATATCTCAAACGACTTGAACTTTCTATTAACTAAGGATGGTAAGGGACTGACTCTTATAGGAATTCTCTTGTTTGCATGGGCTTTAAAGCCCCTTCTAACGGGTTTCACTGTAGGTGCAGGAGGAGTAGGCGGAGTATTTGCACCATCTCTTTTCGGGGGAGCACTTCTAGGCTTCATTTTTGCTCTAGGAGTAAATATGATCATGGGTCCTGACACTATTCCAATTGGAAATTCAGTGCTTATAGGTCTAGGTGGAATGATGTCTGGAGTTCTTCACGCACCATTAACTGCTATTTTCCTTGCAACAGAAATTAGTGGTGGCTACGGACTATTTGTCCCTCTGATGCTGAGTTCAGCTCTAAGCTATGTCATCGCAAGGAAGCTAGCGAAGTACAATATTTATACGAAGGAACTTGCGGCAAGGGGAGAGCTTCTTACTCACGATAAGGATAGAAGCGTGCTAACTCTAATGAGTCTTAAGGATGAAATTGAGACGGACTTCATACCGGTAGGCTCTGAGGACAATTTGCGGGCTCTAGTAAAAATCGTTAGTAAATCATCTAGGAATATCAACCCCGTAATTGATGCAGATGGAGTTTTAATAGGGTTGATTGATCTTCAGGACATAAGGGAGATAATGTTCGAAACCGATAGATATGACATTACAATAGTGAGTGATTTAATGGCGAATTTGGAGTTCACTGTAGTCCAAACCTCCAAAATGGAGGATGTGATGGATCTGTTTGAAGTAAGTGGAGCGTGGAACCTTCCAGTTGTTGATTCTGAGGGCAAATATGTGGGCTTTGTGTCTAGATCTAGACTCTTCACTGCCTACAGAAGATGGCTTAAAGAAACTAGTGACGAGCTAGAATAAAAACTCAGTAGTAAGCTCGAAGAATTCATTTGGCTTCTCAGCGTGCAACCAATGTCCGGCATCTTCAATATCTGCTGTATCTAGTTGCATATAAAAGCCTTCAACCCTTTGTAATTCTTCGTCGCTAACGTAATTAGAATTGAGTCCTCTAATGAAAAGCGTTGGTATTGTACTAACGCTTAACACTACTTGTTCTGTAACACTTGCAAGAGTTTCAGCAAGAATCGAAACGTTAAACCTCCAACTGTAACCGCCCTCTCTTTCTCNNTGTAGNCCCTTCATTANAAATGGNACAANNGTAGGCTCGTANGAAAGTTTAGANTCNAGAAATTNTTGNACCTCTTCTCTAGATTNAGCATCGCTTGGANNAGTTTCAAGAAGAGCATCGAAAATGGGTCCGTGATGTGGAGTGTAGGACTGCGGAGCGATATCAGCAACNATAAGTTTTGCNACTCTTTCAGGGTGCTTTTCTGCAAATGTCATTACAGTTTTGCCTCCCATGCTATGCCCTAGTAAATTTGCTTTTGATACACCCTTTTCATTCAAATAATGAAGCAAGTCTTCAGCCATTAATGAATATGAATGCTCACTTGAGTGTGGACTTCGTCCGTGATTTCGGGCATCGACTAGGTGCACAGTAAAATGTTCTGCGTATCTCTTCCCTAGAGTTTGCCAATTGTCTGAACTCCCCAATAAACCATGAAGAATCACCAAGTCCTCTTCTCCATCCCCTAAAATTCTACTAAAGAGTTTCAACCCCATTATTTCAGACAATCCAAGTATTGTTTTATTGTTTCTTTTATGCCCAAATAAAGCGCATCAGATATTAGCGCGTGACCTATACTAACCTCGGCTAAATGAGGTACGTTTTGCGCAAAATCCCTCAGATTACTCAAGTCCAAATCGTGACCAGCGTTAACTCCCATTCCCAGAGAATGAGCTAGGGTTGCAGCACGAGCGTAAGGCACTGCTGCATCTGCACCTTGGGTTTTATGGCCAATTGCATACGCTTCGGTGTAGAGTTCAATTCTATCTGTACCCGTCGTTACTGCCGCTGTGATTTGGGCTTCATCAGCATCCATAAAAATGCTAGTTCTTATTCCAGCATCTTTAAAACGAGCAATCACTTCGCGCAAAAATTCTGCATTTTCCTCAGCGTTCCACCCGGCGTTACTAGTTAGCACATCAGGTGGATCAGGCACAAGGGTAACTTGGTCAGGATTAACTTCAAGAACAAGCNCAATAAATTTCTGATTTGGGTAACCCTCGATATTAAATTCAGTATTTACAATGTTTTTGAGACCNCNTACGTCTGAATAAGTTATATGCCTCGCATCTGGCCTTGGGTGTACAGTGATTCCTTCAGCCCCAAACCCTTCAATGCGTTCAGCTGCTAACAAAACATCNGGNATACTTCCTCCACGAGCGTTTCTTAGNGTTGCAATTTTGTTTACATTGACGCTGAGCTTNGTGNTATGTANCTTCGCTNANTCTGACACNCGACAAAATTACGCAATGACTGCTGAACAACTTCTAACATCTGACATCCCTTTACTACTGTCCATTGATACAGTTAAATGTGCATTGGATATAATGGATGAGTATAAATTAGGCCATCTTCCACTTGTTGTAGAGGACAGTTTCAAGGGACTTATTTCAGAAGAAGACCTATTAGAATGTGATGAAAGCGCAGTTTTGGCCGAGGTGAATTCTACGCCTCTTTCTGTCGACCCAAACCTCCATATTTATGACGTTGTTGCTTCAATGGCAAGCGCAGAAGTTGACCTTTTGCCAGTAGTTCATAGAGGAGTTTATATGGGAAGCATCGATAAGGCAGCAGTTTTGAGTTTCTTATCAAGAGTTGCTGGATGGGGTGCAGAAGGGAGTACGATTGTTTTAGAAATACCTACATCTAAGTTTTCGTTAAATGAAATTTCTATGATTGTAGAAGAGAATGGCGCTCAAATTTCAAGTTTTAATACTAGCTTCGATAAAAGCGGTGATATGCTAGTGACATTTAAACTCAATACTATCGATATTGCAGTAATATTAGAATCATTTAAAAGATTTGATTATAAAGTTGTGACTTTCTTTGACGCTCCGGAAGTTGAGGACGAACTTCGCAATAAGTTTGATCAATTCATGAGATACCNTGATCAATAGACATTAAAGATGAGTATGCATATTGCCCTTTTTGGGAAGCCATTTTACAAAAAGCATCAAGACTCAGTCAAAAGGGTTGTTGAGCGAGTTGCTAAAATTGATTCTGGNGCACTTATATATGATGAGTTTAAGCTAGAGCTTGAAAAATATATGAAACTGCCTGCATCTCTTTGCAGTTTCTCAACACCTAAGGATTTAGATAGTGTTGACTTATTAATTACATTAGGTGGTGATGGTACTTTTCTTGAGTCAGTAACTTTTGCTTCTGCAAAAGGCATCCCTATTTTAGGTATAAATACTGGTACGCTTGGTTTTCTTTCTAATGTGAGTACAGATCATATTTATGAAGCCCTTGATGCAGTTTGTGCTGGAAAAACATGGATAGACGAGAGGTCAATACTTCATATTGAAGCTGAGGGTGTTGATTTAGGGGATTTCCCATATGCTCTAAATGAAGCGGCAATTCACAAGCGTAAAACTGCAAGTATGGTTGTTGTAGATGTTCGAAGAGAGGATAGGTTCGTAAATAAATATTGGGCTGATGGACTCTTAGTTTCAACAGCTACAGGTTCTACAGCATACAGTCTTAGCGCAGGTGGGCCAATAGTTTCGCCAAGCTCAGACGTGGCATTAATTACTCCAATTGCGCCGCATAATCTGACAAATAGGCCTCTAATAGTGCCACTTAACGGTGAAATTACACTTGAAGCATCTGGAAGAGACGCAAGCTTTTTGCTATCTCTTGATAGTAGATCATATAGATTAAAGCCACATGCAAAGGTGAGAATCAAGCCTGCTACTTTCAAGGTAAAACTCCTCAATCTAGAAGACCAATACTTTTTTAACACGCTTAGATCAAAAATGCACTNGGGGATGGATCCTAGGGNTTAATCTTAAGGTTGATAAAGTGAGTTAAAATAGACTCTGAGTACGGACAATCTCCACTATTTTCGTGCTTTAGGAATTTTAATCTAATGAAACTTAGCATACTCTATTTCAAAATCTGCGCTATGATATTAGTATTCATGGCTTTAGGTTTGGACTTAGAGGCTCAAATTCGCCGAGGTGCTTCGCAGGAAATCGGGTATCACATTGGGACTAGCTATTACATTGGAGATTTAAATCCATCGAATCCTCTAAATTCAAAATTTCATATTGCCCAAGGCGGATTCTTCAGAGCAAACATTAACAGCAGATTTGGAGTGAGGTTTCAGGTAACAAATTCTGTTGTTGAAGCGTGGGATGCTGATTCTGACAATAGTTGGGCTTTGAATAGAAATCTTCACTTCCGCAACAACATCACAGAATTTTCTGTGCAGGGGGAGATTAACTACATAGATCACGTTCTTGGAAATCCTAAACACAGGTTTTCTGGTTTTTTAACTGCTGGTTTGGCATACTTTTCTCATGATCCAGAATCATCAGATATTCATGGGAATTGGCATCCACTTCAGCCCATTGGCACTGAAGGNCAAGGATTGATTGAAGGTGTTGATCCATACAAACTGGGAGGTTTTGCAATGCCATATGGAATAGGCTTTAAAGTAAATTTAGGCACTTCGCTTTCATTTCAACTTGAATGGGGTATGCGTAAAACATGGACAGATTACCTAGATGATGTGAGTACAGCTTATATAGATGATAATTATTTTCTCCAAGACGGAAATTTATTGGCAGCTAATCTTGCAGATAGAATGATTGAACTTCCAGAAGGATTTGATTCATCTGAAGGAATGCAACGAGGTGACCCTGGTAGAAACGATAAATATGGATATGTACTCGCATCCATTTCACTAAGAGTTAGCAAAAAACCAACAACTTGCTGGGAACAATGATTGATCTCAACCTAAATAAAATCCCTTCTCACGTGGCTATCATCATGGATGGTAATGGACGTTGGGCTAAAAATCAAGGTAAGGACAGAGTTTTTGGACACATGAATGGCGTTGAATCAGTCAGATCTGCTGTGAAAACTGCTGTTAAGGTTGGTATAGAATATCTCACGCTCTATGCTTTTAGCACTGAAAATTGGAGTAGGCCAAGAGGAGAAATAAATGCTTTAATGGATCTTTTGGTTTCGACATTAGTAAATGAAAGTGACGAACTTCTCGAACAAGGTGTAAAGCTTAACACTATTGGAGATTTGAATGCGCTACCAGAAAATTGCCAGCAGTCACTCAATAATGCCAAATCTAAAAAGCCAGACATATGTAAACTCACTTTCACTTTGGCTTTGAATTATAGTTCCAAATGGGAAATAACTTCTGCGGTTAAGGCAATTGTAGAAAAGGGCATAAGTTTCGAGAATATTGATGAGCAAACTATCTCAGACCATCTTGCAACTGCAGATTTGCCAGATCCAGAGCTAATGATCAGAACTTCTGGCGAAAACAGAATTTCAAACTTTATGCTTTGGCAACTCGCTTATGCAGAATTTCACTTTTCTAATGTGCTTTGGCCTGACTTTAGAGAAGAACATTTTATAGCGGCCATAATTGATTATCAAAATAGAGATAGACGCTTTGGAGGAGTCTCGCAAAAAGAATTTGAATGAAAGTAATTAGGTCACACATTCTATTCATTTTGATGTTTTGTTTTACTCCATTTAAATCAGGAGATGCACAAATCACAGATCAAGTCATTGACCTAGACTATGCTCAAACATACAGAATTGCAGGACTAACAGTTTTAGGAGCTGAGTATATAGATGTTCAAGCTGTCAAGCTGTTTAGTGCACTTCAAATTGGTAATACTATTACGATTCCAGGGGAGGATGTTAGTAGGGCTATAAAGAATCTTTGGTCTCAAGACCTTTTCTCGGATATTCAAATAGAAGTTGCTGAACTCAGAGGAGAGGATGTTTATTTGGTAATAAGTATTAAAGAACTACCAAGATTGACTAGGTACAATGTTTATGGAGTTGGGCGTGCAGAAAAGGAGACTATTCGTGAAGCAATTGACCTGATGACGGGAAAAATTGTTACGGAGAACGTAATTGCAACAGCAAAGAAGCGCATAAGAGATCACTATATTGAAAAAGGGTTTTTAAATATTGATGTCAACATAACTCAAACTCCAGATTCTACTTTTGACAACGGAACAATTGTTGAAGTTCAAGTAAATAAGGGTAAAAAAGTAAAGATTGATCAAATCTATCTTGAGGGTGTTACTGCAATAGAGCATAAAAAGCTCTACCGTAAAATGAAAAACACAAAAGAAAGAAAGTGGTGGAGATTTTATAAGGCATCAAAATACTTGGAGAATTCTTATGAAGAGGATAAGTTTGCCATCTTAAGTGAATATAATAAACTAGGATATAGAAATGCTAGGATTTTAGATGATTCACTGTACATAACACAAGACGGATTTGTAGGCTTAAAAGTTAAAGTGGATGAGGGGGATCAATTTTACTTTGGGGATATTTCCTTTACTGGAAACATCAAGTACAGAACTACCTTCCTTGATTCTCTTTTAGGTATTAATAAAGGTGATTTATATAATCTAGAACATCTTGAGACTCGTGTTTTTATGGATCCAAAGGGTCTTGATTTAAGTTCTCTATATCAAGATGATGGTTATTTAACATTCCGTGCCATACCTATTGAGCAAAGGGTTCAAAATGATACGATTGACATCGAGATCAGGATGATGGAAGGGAAGCAGTTTAGAATCGGAAAGGTTAGTGTGCAAGGAAATGTAAAGACTAATGACCATGTAATCTATAGGGAAATTAGAACGAGACCTGGTGATTTATTTAGCCGAACTGATGTTATCCGGACTCAACGCGAGCTTGCACAATTAAATTACTTTAACCCTGAAACGTTTGGGGTTAATCCAGTTCAAAATCAAGCTGAAGGAACGGTTGATATTGAATACACAGTCGAAGAAAAACCATCAGACCAAATCGAAGTTAGTGGAGGTTGGGGTGGAGGTCGAGTTGTAGGCTCTCTTAGTTTGAGCTTTACAAACTTCAGTGCCAAGAGGATGTTTGAGAAAGGGTCATGGAGGCCAATACCCACGGGTGACGGACAGAGGTTTAGCATTATTGCTCGTTCAAATGGTCTGTTTTTTCAGAACTATAACCTGAGCTTTACTGAGCCATGGCTTGGTGGCAAGAAGCCTAACTCTCTATATACTAGAATTTGGAAGACGATTCAATCAAATGGTGAAAAAAAGAAGATTGATGGGGTTTTAAATCCTAATAGAAGATGGTTAGAGGTATCAGGCGTAGAGATAGGATTAGGCCAAAGGTTAAAGAAGCCAGATGATTGGTTTGTGATGAATGCAAAACTTTCATATCAGCACTATGATCTTAACAACTATGGTCAATTTTTTAGCTTCGATGAAGGAAATTCAAACATTTTAGCTATTGAGTTAAAGCTTTTAAGAAATTCTATTAGCGACCCGATTTTTCCTGTTTGGGGTTCTAATGTCGAAATTAATGTAAAAGCAACAGCACCCTACAGTTTGTTTAGACCTGATGGATATTATGACGGCTTATCAGATCAGGATCGCTACAGATGGATTGAATACCATAAGTGGAAGATTAAAGCAGAATGGTATACTCCACTTACAGGTACATCTGGCGAAAACCCTAAAAGTCTAGTTCTAAAACTTTCAGCAGGTGTTGGGCTGATAGGTCAATATGATAGAGCTGTTGGCCTAAGTCCATTTGAAAGATTCTATATGGGAGGTGTCTTCCTAAGTGGTTTTGCAATGGATGGACGCGAAATCTTAAATCTTAGAGGATATGATGATTTAAGTTTAACTTTTCCAAACCAAAACACAGGCGGTCCTGTTGCAGCTAAGTATACAGCGGAAATCCGATACCCACTTTCAACTAACCCAAATGCTAGCATATACATGTTAGGGTTCTTAGAAGCAGGAAGTACTTGGGAGGATACAAGAGCTTTTAACCCATTTGAAGTATACAAGAGTGGAGGGGTAGGTTTAAGGATATTCCTGCCTATGTTTGGACTACTTGGTCTAGATTATGGGTGGAGAATGGATGATGTAAACACAAGTCCTGATATGGCAAAAGGCCAATTCCACTTCAGCATGGGCATGGGCATGGGTGAACTTTAATATGGTAACTTTGCAGAACGCATGAGAAATCAAAAAACACTACAAAATATCGTATCGACTTTAGCTCTACTGGTTGTATTTTCTTTTTCTAACATAATTCAGGCACAAAAATTTGCCTACATTGATACTGACTATGTACTCTTACATTTGCCTGATTTTGCAGCAGCACAACAGGAACTAAACACTTATGCGATTGATTGGCAAGCTGAGATCGAATCTAAGCTGGATGCTGCAAACAGGTTGGAAGTAGCATACAGAGCTGAAAGAGTTCTTTTGACAAAGGAGATGCGTCAGAAGAGGGAGCAAGAAATATCATCTAAGCGTTTAGAGGCAAAAGAAATGCAAAAGCAAAAGTTTGGAGCTCAAGGGGAGCTTTTTCAAAAGCGCCAAGAATTAATTGAGCCCGTTCAACAACAAATATTTGAAGAATTAAAGGGTATTGCAAGTAGTTCGGGTTATATGGTGATTTTTGATAAATCAAACCAAAGCAACATGCTCTACACTAACCCTAAGTACGACATCTCAGATAGGCTTATTAAAAAGCTGGGATATGTCCCAGGTGAAACTATTGAAGTTGAAGATAGAAATGATGTGGGCAAGGGTAATTCAACAAGAGATGGAGATACTCGTGGTAAAGGAAGAGACGTAAATACAGCGCCTAGAAATAGCAGAGGCGGGTCATCTGGACTTCAAAGGCCTGGGAGTGGTCGAGTTAAATAAAATGTAACACAATATGAATATGAAAAATACACTTATCTTATTGGCTCTTTTTTTGGGCTTATCTTTCAACGTAGAAGCTCAAAAGTTTGGACATATCGATGCTCAATCTTTGCTACTAAGCCTGCCAGAAAGAGTCGATGCGCAACAAACAATTGAAGCTGCAGCAAAGGAGTATGAAGGCGAAATGATTCGCATGCAGGAAGAACTTCAGACTAAGTATGGTGAGTACCAAGCTAAGGCTACAACTTGGCCTGATGCTATCAGACAGCAAAAAGAAAAGGAGCTTCAGGCTCTTGACCAGGGGCTTCAGGAGTTTGGGCAAACAGTTCAAATGGATTTGGCTCGTATGGAAGAGAATCTTTTAACTCCAATGATAGAAAGGGTGCAGGTAGCAATTCAGGATGTTGGTAAAGCGCATGGCTTTACTTATATTTTTGACTCTAGCATGGGCGCTACTCTTTACAACGGAGGAGAAGACGTTACTGATCTTGTAAAAACTAAGCTAGGGCTTTAATAAGTCCAAACTCAACTTTGGGGCCCATAGGCATATTCGATTCTGGAATAGGTGGCTTAACCGTTGCCAGAGCTGTCTGTAATTTATTCCCAAGCGAGAGCATACTTTATTTTGGCGATACAGCTCACCTTCCCTACGGAGAAAAGAGCCCAGAGCTTATAAGAAAATATTCTACTAGGATAGCCTTACATCTTGTGAACAGCGGGTGTAAGGCTATTGTCGTCGCCTGCAATTCTGCTTCTAGCAATGCTCTTAAGCAAGTGCGACAAGCCGTGGGACCATCAATCCCAGTTATTGATATGGTCAATCCAGTTGTAGAGTCGCTTTATTCTGGCGCGCAATGCAGTGGGTCAGTTGGTCTAATTGGAACAAGGGCAACAATTAGTTCTGGACTATATTCTGCTGCCGTAAATGATTTCAACTCTAGAGGAGGAATTAGTTTCTCTCTCAAATCACGCCCAACACCACTTTTGGCTTCAGCAATTGAGGAGGGTTTTCACAACGACACTATCCCTATTGCTGTTTTAGAAGCGTATTTAGACGATGGATATTTTGACGATGTGGGTTCTATGATTCTTGGGTGCACGCATTATCCACTGGTAAGAGAAGAGGTGATACGATTGCTGCCAAATACTGTTGATGTGATTGATCCTCCAGCGATAATTGCAAGAGAATTAAGTATGAAACTTTCAGAGTTGAATCTTTTGTCCAATTCAGGAGAAGCAGTAAATAGATTCCAAGTAAGTGACCTTACTGAGAATTTTAAGCAGGGTGCGATTAGATTCTTTGGGACTGATATTGATCTTGAAGAAGTAGAGCTTTAGAGATCAGAACCTCTGAACCATCCTGCGTATTCTATGTATCGGTCAGCAGTTTGAGACAAATGCTCTTGTAAATCCTCTCTAACATCTCCTCGATTTTTTGCTGGCACACCTGCATAGAGTGTGCGAGGTGGAATAATCGTTCTTTCTAGGACTACAGCACCAGCCGCTACGACTGCAAATTCGCCAACTACTGCGTTATCCATTACAACGGCTCCCATTCCAATCAGAGCGCCCTTACACACTTTGGCTCCGTGAACGATTGCATTATGACCTATGCTAACATGATCTTCTAAGACAGTCTTTGATTGTCCGTAGGTCCCGTGGATTACCGCTCCATCTTGGATATTTACTCCTGAACCGACTTCGATAGACGCGACATCACCTCGAACAATCGCACCAAACCATATAGTACTTTCACTATTTATAGTTACTTCACCTACAACTGTGCAATTTGGCGCAAGCCAAACACTATCGTGAATAACTGGAGCAATATCCCTTACTGGCAATACTATGGGATGCTGAGGTTGTTTATCCATGATTCGAATTTATGAACAACATTATTGTACTTAGGAATACTCGTGTCATTTATATCACCAACCCAAGAATTTTTATCACACAAAAAAACTCAGCTGCCACAATAATGTGTTTCTATTTAATCTTTTGTTTTATATCTAATAAAAGAGTATTTGTTGCAATATCGATAATGTCACTTCTGCCTCTTGTAGAAACTTCAACCACTTATGGAATGATTCTAGACATTTTTGGGCATTATTACTTATGCTTAACGCACAATGCTCGTTCAAATCTTCTGTATTATTTCCTTAACTCTATTTATGTATTCAATCTAAAACGATAAGTTCAGCTAAATAAATTCAAGAAAAATTAACTTTTTTCTCTAAAAAAACTGTTTTTCAAGCAAATTACTCAGTTTTTGAAGCATTTTGTCAATTTTTGATAATTCTATTCGATCAAAATACATGACCTTCTTATCCCTATTCAATTTCTAGGCATCAACAGTTTTGTCACAATTTTGATTTTATCATCAAAAAAATCATATATACCAGAATTTTCTTCCAAATAATCACATTAATTATCATTTATACGTATAATATTGATATTTTAAATTAAATACAGGTTTTTCTATAAAAATTATGTTTTTTTTATTATATATTCAATAAATCTTCAAAATATTCAAAAAAATGTCAAGTTTTTATAAATAAATGCATCTATTTTTCAATATTCAAGCTTTGAAATTTTTTTTGATTTGGTCCTCTGTCTGAATTCAGTCCCTCCTCATCATTTTTTCACAAAAACTTAATATTTTTATTCAAAATCACATAAAACTTCGCAAAAAGTATCAAAATTTTACTCTAAGTTGCAGTTATTTGATAATTAAGGTATTTATAATTACTCTATTTGTCACCAGTAACACTAAAATTCAAGTAAAAGGAATGGCGAATAGTTCACACATTTTGAACAAAAGCACTTGATAGAATGAAATAGGGGGATCTCGATCCAATGTGCTATTCAATAGATTGGTATTTTAATGATAATTAGGCTTTTGCTGTTTTAAGTCCATTCTCTTTCATTCATTCTTCTTAGACCTTCAATTGCTATTTATAATCACCGACATATTTTTTTCAATAAAAACTCATTAATTCTTTTCACCTTTATTTTGCTACAGAATTTTCGTTTTTGTTCATGGCATCTTGATTAAGCTTGTTTCCGATGTCATATTTCTTTGTGGTAACAATTCTACAGGTTGTAATTATCATTTTAGCTATAGATTTATTGATCAGTGTAAACGTAGAATCCAGTTTTTTAATGTGAGAATTTCCTACAATGTCTTTTTCTTGATATAAAATTGTCTCAGCTCCCATGGTGTCATCAGAACAATGATTTCAGTTCACTCATTCTTTGCTTCTAAATTTTAGATCCCGTCACACCATGAACAGTTGAAGAGTTAGAAATTGATGGTGCTGTTTCATTTTTATATAAGATTTCATAGTTATTGAGCTTGTAATATTTTGTTGAATTAATATCAAACAAGTCTCCGAGTTTATACTCTCCCTATTCAAAGTTTTCTTATGATATTTTAGAAGGGATTTCTATTTTATCTGTGTTATTTATACTTAGCGAGGGCGTCCTTTAAGTAGTCAATGAAAACTTCAGGATTGTTATCATAACCAGCAGAACCACCAATTTGGTTTCCATCGTGATCAACCATCACATAAAAAGGCTGAGCATTTCTATCGTATTTAGAAGCCTGCATATATGACCATTTCTTTCCAATAGTCTTAATGTTGAATTCCTTTCCACCGTATTCTTCTTTTCTCCACTCATCTTCTGGAAGTTCTGTTCTATCGTCTACGTATAGAGAAACGAGGACTACATCTTCGGATAGTATTTTGGCGACTTTAGAATCAGTCCAAACTTGCTCCTCCATTTTTCTACAATTAACACAAGCCCATCCTGTGAAATCTAATAACATGGGCTTTCCTTCCTCGATAGCTGCGGCCATCCCTTCGTCATAATCTCGGTATAGAGCTTCTACGTGTCTTCCAGTATGATTGCCGTCGTCACTAGTTGCTCCATGGCTTGCGCCACTCCATTCAGAATAGAATGCAGGAGGTGGGAATCCTGAAATCAAGTTTACTGGTGCGCCCCACATGCCAGGCAGTAGGTAGATGCCCAAGGTCAAGAATATTAGTCCGACGCTGAAACGGAACACTCCAATTCTTTCAACTTTTGAATCGTGAGGAAGAGTAATCCAACCAAATAAATAAATGGTAATTGCAAGACAAACTGCAACCCAAACTGCGATGAACAGCTCTCTTTGAAGTAGTCCTAATTGAAGAACCAAATCTGCGTTGCTCAAGAATTTAAATGCAAATCCAATCTCTATAAGACCTAGTACAACCTTTACATTATTGAGCCATCCACCTGATGATGGTAGCGAGTTAAGGTATCCAGGAAATGCACTGAAGAACATAAATGGCAAGGCAAGAGCAATTGAAAAACCAAGCATTACAGCTGTTGGCGCTGCAAAAGATCCAGTAGCAGCTCCTGCAAGAGCTCCACCAACTAGGGGACCTGTGCAAGAGAATGAAACAATAGCAAGTGTTGCTGCCATAAAGAAGATTCCAATTATTCCACCTCTATCCGATGCTTTGTCAGCTTTATTCGCCCAACTTTGAGGTAGTTGGATTTCGAATGCTCCAAGGAAGCTTGCCCCAAAAATCATGAGAAGTAGGAACAGGAATACGTTGAAGTATGGATCTGTTGAGATCACATTCATTACATCTACTCCAAACATTGCAGTAAGTGCAAGGCCAAGTCCTGTATAAATGAAAATGATGAAGAATCCGTACAGTAATGCGTTTCTTATTCCTTCTGCTTTGGTCTTACTAGTCTTTGTAAAGAAACTAACAGTCATTGGAATCATAGGGAATACACAAGGAGTNAAAAGAGCNGCAAGCCCTATNCCAAATCCCATTATGAAAATCCAAATNAACCCCTCTTCTCCTTCGCNTTCTTCNNCGCTCTCTTTGTCGCCTTCTGGTTTTTTANGTNGACAGTAANNTGGNCGNTTTGANGCNGGCTTAANCTCAGTCNCTGAGATTTTGNAGTCAATATCAGTTGGNGGCAAACACATTTCGTCATTGCACACCATGTACGNGTANAATCCACTTATGCTATCAGTTGNAGAAACTTCGCTAAGATCTAAAGTTGTCCAATAGTATCCTGCCTTTTTAAAGAACATAAGATTGACCATGAAGTTTGGGTCGTACTCAACTATTGGATCACATTCATTTACTTCNCNTGGCTTTTCTACTCCTTCTGGAAGTGAAATCTCAAAATATGTTGGTACTGGACCTTGCATGGGATCCACCTTTTGAGAATAAACCTTCCAAGTAGGGTCGAGTTTGCACTCAAAAACTAGGTCGACTTTGCCTTCCTCTTCTGATTCGTATAGNTCAACACTCCAATGTGCNGGNTCTTCCATTTGGCNCCAAACTANTGGNCTTGACAGGAANAAGNNTACTANACTNAGANCNGTAAAAAATGCAGNTTTTAGACTTTTCATTGCAAAAACTTTGAGCGGTAAAGATAAATGCTCATTTGCAATCAAATTAGTCTTTATGATTTATAGATAATTTATCCTGCTTTGAAGGCTTCAATAGTGCCGCCAAAATTCACTTTTACCTTTTTAGAAACTCTTGATAAAATAGTGTTTTCAAAAGAGATAAAAACCCAAAGCACATCTCCATCTCCATCTTCAAGTACGTATGCAGATTCTCTTGCCCCATTTGGGACCTTCCATTGAGTAAGTAAGTCGCTAACATTTACAGTTCCTTCCATTCCAGTTGGACTCAAAGTATCTCCATGTTCCCACTGCCTCCACTTTACGGGGTCTGATAATTCACTAGTTCCAACCCAAAGCACACTTGGATCGTTTGGTAATTCTAATCTACTAAGGTCATCTAGATGAGTTCTCTCTAAAGCGATGTTTTTAGGTGTACTAGTTGAAATTGATAGACTTATGTAGTCTCTTTCGCGTCTTAGGATATCTGCTCCGTATGTGATTTTGGCTCCAACAGTAGCTCTTTTCAAAATCAATGCTTCTTCCCTAGAACCAATGGGCCAACCTCTCTCAACAAGGAGTCTGTCTAATACCAAATCCCCCCAAATCGACTTACCCATTGCGTGGAGGTCTAACTTGCAAAGGTGCCCATCGGCACTGTCTAAATCGCAGTATTCTANAATATCTCTTGAAGCATCACTCATTGAACTATCGACAGCATTTGCTTGCACCCTAAGCCTGTGAGCCCAATCTGCCATATGACCCGTAGTTCCCTTTCTTATGTTTTCTAAAAGAGGAAGTACCTCATGGCGAATTCTATTTCTAGTGTACTTACTTTCTACATTTGAAGAATCAACCCTAAACTCAACTCTGTCGGCCTTCAACCATTCTAAAATTTCATCCCTAGTCCAATTCAACATGGGCCTAATCACATCTCCAGTTCTATGAGACATACATCCCAAAGATGAAGGATTTGTAGATCTAATAAGATGAAGGATAAGAGTCTCTGCCTGATCGTTTTCATGATGCGCAACTGCAATTGCGTGAGCATCGATTTGGTTTTTTACATCTTCGAAATACTCGTACCTGAGCACTCTTGCAGCATCTTGAATCCCCTTTCCAGTTTTATTTGCTAGACCAGATGCATCCATGGTCTCATAGTGAAAAGTGATCCCATTTGACGAACACCAATTTCTAACAAAATCCTCATCGCTGTCGCTTTCTTCACCTCTTAACTTAAAGTTTACGTGTGCCACTTCGAATCTTGCACCAATACTTTTTAAAGCGTGTAAAAGAAGCATGGAATCAGGACCACCAGAACATGTGGCAAGGATTAGTTCACCATCAATAACTCCACATTTTCCTAGGTCACGTGAAAATCTATTNTCGTTTTGCTTACTCACCTTTAACTGTTTTAATAAGTGCTTCTGCCTTTAGGNCACATTCATTGAATTCATCTTCTGCATTGCTTAAAAAAGTGATAGCTCCGCCTACGGATGCCTCAATTTTTTCAGTTTCTGCATTGTGAAACAAGCTACGTATTAGAACGTTGAAGTCAAAGCTGCCATTAGGAGAGATATAACCCACCGAACCTGAATAAACTCCACGCCCCTTTGCCTCTAATCGGTCGATATTTTTCATTGCCGAAATCTTTGGGGCTCCTGTCATAGACCCCATTGGANAAGTGGCTTTAAGAANTTCGGTCAAACATGTATGAGGATCTATTTCACACTGCACTTCAGTAATCATTTGATGTACAGTTTCAAATGTGTGAATTCCGCATAAGTCAACAACTTCAACGCTATCTCTTTTTGCAACCCTACTCAAATCATTACGCACCAAATCTGCAATCATGATGTTTTCTGCCCTTTCCTTTTCGCTATTCTTTAACGCCTCGATTTGCCTTAAATCTTCATCTTCATTTCTGCCTCTTGCAATCGTCCCCTTAATAGGNTGAGAAATTAATTTGCCTCCTTCCCTCTTTAAAAATCTTTCAGGACTGGCACTCATTACCCTTGATGAGCCACATTGCAAATAGGCGCTAAATGGAGCCTTTGTTTTTGTGTAAANCCGACCAAACAAATCCCAACTCGAACCTTTAGGCGCCTTACCTGATAAGGTTTGGCATAGGTTCAATTCGTAAATATCTCCTGCCTGAATTAACTCCTTAACAGCGTTGTAATTCGTTGTGTAGTCTTCCTTNCCCCAAGCCCAAACCATCTCATCACACTCATACTCCTCAGCTTTAAACTCAACCTTTATAGCATCTAGCCCTTGCTTTGCTAATTCGCTTTCTGGATCACCTTGAATAATGTTTGGCCTATCACCTTTTGACCATCTAATTACAACTTCTGGCTCCCACCAAGCAAGGTCTGGCAAGCCCAAACCATTTTCAATTTCAGTACTTAGATCCAAGAAAGAATTTTTCAAATCGTAACCCATCCAACCGAAGGTCCAAGCATTTGATTCAGAGAATTTCTGAAGTGATTCAAACACGTCTAGATCCTTTAATTCTCCGCCAATTTCAATTGACCTATTACATCCCAATCCCAAATAACAAGTCCCATCGTCGCTTTCATCGAACAATAAAACTACATGAGGAAGATCTCCTGTTAGTGATGTTAGATTAGGCAGCGCCTTGGACATATTATTACACGTGTAGGGCTCTATCACCAGTAGCGGCAAGGGCAGCTTCTTTTATAGCTTCTGTAAATGTCGGGTGAGCGTGGCTAATTCTACTTACGTCTTCAGCGGAAGCTCTAAACTCCATAGCTAATACTGCTTCAGCAATCATGTCTGCAGCTCTAGGTCCAATCATATGAACGCCCAAAATTTCATCAGTATCAGCATGGGCCAAAACTTTGACCTGTCCATCGGTATCCATACTTGCTCTCGCTCTTCCACTAGCCTTGAAGGGGAATGATCCACTCTTGTAATTGATATTCTCAGNTTTAAGCTGCTCTTCAGTCTTGCCAACTGCAGCAACTTCTGGCCAAGTGTATACNACTCCAGGAATCAAATTGTAATCAATATGTGGGTGCTCGNCGTTNATTACCTCAGCTACGAATACACCTTCNTCCTCNGCTTTNTGAGCAAGCATAGCACCTCTAATCACATCGCCAATTGCATAAATGTGGTGTTGCGAAGTTCTTAGCTTCACATCTACTGGAATCATTCCTCTTTCATCAGTTTGGATTCCAACAGCCTCAAGATTTAATCCATCAGTAAATGGTCTTCTTCCAACACTAACTAAACAGTATTCTGCCTTGAAGGTTTGTTCTTCGCCTTTTTTGTTATCAGCTGTCACAGTAACACTTCTTCCAGCAGCCTTCACCTCCTTAACCGAAGTTGAAAGTTGGAACTTAATCCCAAGCTTTTTTAATGAACGAAGCAATTCTTTTCCTAGCATTCTATCCATAGTTGGGATAAGTGAATCTTGGTACTCAATTACAGTTACTTCTGTTCCGAGTCTTGCGTAAACCGAGCCAAGTTCTAGACCTATCACTCCACCTCCAATAACTATCATAGATTTGGGAAGCTTAGCTAAACTCAATGCTTCAGTCGATGTAATTACTCTCTTTTTATCAATTTCAACAAATGGAACTGAGCGTGGCTTAGAACCTGTAGCGATAATGATATTCTTCCCACTGATTTGGGTTGCTTCTCCTTTTTCTGGAGTCACTTGAATTGTGTGTGAGTCCACAAATGAGCCCAAACCTTGATGAACATCTATAGAGTTCTTCTTCATAAGGAAATCGATACCAGCTGTCGTAGCAGAAACAACTTCTCCCTTTCTTGAAACCATTTGAGGGAAGTCTAAAGACAGAGAACCCACTCCAATTCCATGAACAGAAAATTGCTCTTTTGCTTGATGATAGTGTTCCGAACTATCAAGCAGTGCCTTTGAGGGGATACATCCAACGTTCAAGCAAGTACCGCCTAGAGTAGAATACTTTTCTACTAGTGCAGTTTTTTTTCCCAACTGTGCTGCTCGGATAGCAGCAACATAGCCGCCAGGGCCAGATCCGATTACAATTACGTCGTAGTTAGACATTTCTTGTTAATGATTGAAGAATAGGCCACAAAGGTAGCCAAGTCTGCGCCTCCCTGTCGTTACTTTGTCGCTTATTAGAAAAACTCAATGTGGTCTAGAATTGTATCCATTTTATTGCGCTACAGATTAGCAGTAATTCTTGCTGTCATAGTAGTCACTACATTAATGGGATTGAAAATTCCAGACCTAAGATTAGTGTATGAATTTGGTGGGCTTTTACCCAAAGATCATCCAACAAGATTAGAGTTTGAAGATTTCGTTGATCACTTTGGTGCAGAAGGTAATATAATGGTACTTGGAGTTAATGATGAATCCATTTACACACCAGAGGGCCTTCAATCTTGGCATGATTTAGCTGAGGATATAAGAGATCTCAGAGTTTATGTGAAAGGAGTTGAAACAGAGATAATTGATTCTGTATTTTGCATCTCACAGGCTTTTACTGTCGAAAAGGACACTTCAGACAAATCGTTTGTTGCTAAGCCCATTTCCCATGACATAACAAGGGGTGGCCCAGCCCTCAGTACTGAGCGCACAAAAGAAATAATTGAAAAAGTGAAGTCTCTCAAATTCTTTGAGGGCGTTCTTCACAATGAAGGATCCGATGCCACAATTATGATGGTATTCCTCAAGCCCCAACTTTTCAATTCAAAGGATAGAGGCACAATCATTGAAGATATTACTACGCTTTCAGATAAATGGAGTGAAGATGAAGGGATAAGAGTTTACTTGAGTGGATTGCCTTTCATCCGAGTACAAATGACCAATAAGGTCAAGGGTGAATTGGGGTATTTTGTTGGCGCTGCACTTCTCGTAACATTTATTCTACTTCTGCTTTTCTTTAGAAACTTCACTACAGCTTTCGTTTGCTTGAGTGTTGTTTTTGTGGGAGTAATTATTTCAACTGGCTCTATAGCTGCGTTTGACTACCCAATTACTCTATTAATGTCTTTGATTCCTCCTTTAATAATCGTCATAGGAGTACCCAACTGTATATATCTTGTGAATAAATATCATGCTGATTACAAAAAGCATGGTAATAAGGTTAGGGCTTTACAGAGAATGATAACAAAGGTTGGAAATGCTACATTGCTAACTAACCTGACAACAGCATTTGGGTTTGCAACTTTTATGTTTACAAGAACAGATGTGTTGCAACAGTTTGGTACTATAGCTGCAGCAAACATCATGGCTGTGTTCTTCATAAGCCTTTCACTCATACCCACAATCTTGTTTTTGCTTCCGGATCCAAGTGAGAAGCAATTAATTCATTTAAATAGGAAGTGGGTTTTCAAATTAGTCCAAGGTTTTGTTGACACAGTTCAATTTGAAAGAACATGGGTATACCTAATTAGTGTATTAGTTTTGATTTTCTCTATTGCAGGAATATCACAAATAAAGGTTACAGGGAATATCGTTGACGATCTTCAAAAGAATGATAGGGTGTTGACGGATTTGGCATGGGTAGAGGAAAACTTCAATGGAGTGATGCCTTTCGAAGCGCTTGTAGATTTTGGCGAAGAGGGGAAAGCATTGAGCTTAAGCAACCTTAAGAAGATTGAAAAATTCCAGGAACTACTAGGGGAATATCCAGAGTTTTCAAGGAGTATGTCAGCTGTTGACGCGACTAAGTTTGCCGTAATGGCACTTAATGATGGAGATCCTTCAGCTTATAGACTTCCACTTGGCAAAAAGGAAAAGCTTGCGTTAAGATCGTATATGCGCAACACTGAAAAGAGGTCAAAGGATCACAAGAATGCGGTAAGCGTAACTAGAAATTTTGTCGATTCTACAAAATCAATTACTCGTATATCTGCACAGATGGCAGATATTGGCACCTACGATATGGATTATTTAATGGCAGATTTAAGGCCAAGGATAGATTCTATATTTTCTCCTGACAAGTATAAGGTGACTTTAACAGGAACTAGTATTGTTTTTCTTGAAGGGACTCACTATCTGGTGAATAATCTGGCCATTAGTATCACGCTAGCAATTCTTGTGATTGCTTTGATTATGGCAATTCTGTTTACTTCTGTGAGGATGGTGTTTATCGCACTTATACCTAATATTATGCCATTGATTTTTACTGCTGGTATTATGGGTTGGGCCGGGATACCCATTAAGCCATCTACTATTTTGGTTTTCTCAATTGCATTTGGTATTTCCGTGGATGATACAATTCACTTCCTGGCCAAATACAGACAAGAATTATCCAAACTGAACTGGAACATTAAGCGTGCAGTTATACTTGCTGTTGAAGAAACAGGCGTAAGTATGATGTACACGTCAATAGTGTTGTTCTGTGGGTTTATGATGTTCTCAATTAGTGATTTTGATGGCACTAGGTCGCTGGGGATTCTCGTAAGTGTGACTTTATTTGTTGCCATGTTTGCCAACCTTCTTTTGTTGCCGTCTTTGTTGATGAATTTGAACAATTATGTTACAACACAAACTTTCAAAGAGCCACTTCTAGATATTATTGATGAAGAGGAA
>PBEE01000003.1:0-39775 GCA_002717605.1 Crocinitomicaceae bacterium
ATCATTTGGGTAGCAACAATCACAGGGCGCGACGCAGATCTACACTTATCAATAATCTCTCTTTGCAACAGAGGAACTTCTTCCATTGGAATCTCAACGCCTAAATCGCCCCTTGCAATCATCACCGCATCCGTTCTTTCGATGATTTCATCCAACATTTCAACGGCCTCTGGCTTTTCAATCTTAGCAATGATTCTAGCGTGCTTTTCCTCAGCATCTATTCGCTGTCTAAGCTGCTCAATGTCGTTTGGATTTCTCACAAAAGACAGGCCTATCCAGTCAACATTATGCTTTAATGCAAAGGCTAAATCTTTTTCATCTTTTTCTGTAATACAAGGAAGAGAAATTTCAGTATCAGGAAGATTTATGCCCTTTCTAGGTTTAAGTATGCCTCCATAGATAACCTTACAAACAACTTCAGAGTCTGAATCAGTAGAAATCACTTCAACCTTCAACTTACCGTCATCCAACAGAACTGATTCGCCTGGCTTTACGTCCTTAGCAAAACTCTCATAGTTAGTGTAAACGACACCAGCAGATCCTTTTTCAGCTCCTACCTTAATCCTTAATTCTGCACCCTCTTCAAGATTTATTTCGTCTTCTTCAAGCTCTCCTATTCTCAGTTTGGGTCCTTGTAAGTCAACTAATATTGAAGTGTTAGACCCTAACTCTTCATCTAGCTTTCTAATATTTGCAATAGTTTGTTTGTGCGTTTCGTGGTCTCCATGAGAGGCGTTTATTCTAACAACGTTCATACCTGCAAGCAAAAGTTGCTCTAACATCTCAGATGATGACGTCGCAGGACCTATTGTCGCTATAATCTTTGTTTGCTTCGTAGGAAACAATGATGGTTTTGTAATACTCATAACTTATCTAATTCAAACATCGCATCTAAAGCGCCTGAATTTTCAGGATTCAAAGAAGTTACTAACGTAACGAGGTTTGATTTTCTAATTGTTTTAATAATATCCAGCTCCTCTTCAATACCTTGCCTAACTCTCAATAAATAATCAAATGAAGACGCTCCACTAGAAAGAATGCCCTCAGGAACCCTATTCAGAACCAATGCTACATCTAAGCCCAAATCTTCATCCATATATCTATGCACAATATGCTCAGTCACCCCAGATTTACAACAGTTTTCAAGCATTCTTTCATAAGTAAGTTGCCAACCGAACAATCTATTTAGATCAAAGCAAAGTCGGTGACTCCCCACATACGATCTTATTCCAAAAAGGTCAAAATCACACTCTATTTCCCAGTCTAGCTGAAATTTAGGCATTATACGAATATAATATATTTTTAAGTTTCTTCTCTTTCGAAAATTGTCCTCCAGCCCCTTCTAGCTGAATCGTGTTCTGCAATTTTCTTTGACCTACCAGCACCAGAGCCAATACTTTCGCCATTAGCAATTACTTCAACTTCGTATTTACCCTCGCCTGATTCATGATATTCTCTAACGACTTCGAATTTGAGCTCAACTTTATTTACCTGAGCCCAATGGTGAAGCTTGCTTTTGAAGTCAGTAGTTTCATGGATTCTTTGGTCTATTCCATGAGTCTTTAGAAGCATAACAACAGCTTTATACGTCTTCTCGTAACCATGGTCCTTGTAGATGCCACCAACTAATGCCTCAAGAGCATTCCCCACCATATTGCTTCTGATATCATCTCTACGCATTCTAACGTCGAGAAGGTCTTCTATGCCAATGGCTTTGCCAATACGATTTAAGTTTTTCCTATTTACTACCCTTGATTTGCGTTGGGTAAGTAATCCCTCCTGTGCCTTTTTGTCTGATTCATATAGATAATGAGCGACGCATAAGTCTAGAACTGCATCTCCTAAGTACTCTAGTCTCTCATTGCTTTTTCTGCCATTAACATCACCATCAATAGCTGAGCTATGTCTTAATGCTTCCTGGTAATAATGGCGGTTTTTAATCTTAAGATTAAAATGGGCTTTTACGAGTGCATCAATTTCGTCAGAGCGATCATCTCGCCTGAATAATCGATTAAGTAATCCCATTAATTAAGAGAATTTCTTGAATAACACTGATGCGTTGTGTCCACCAAACCCAAAAGTGTTAGAAAGCGCCGCCCCAACTTCTCTTTCGCGTGCCTTATTAAATGTGAAGTCTAGATTAGGATCTAATGCTTCATCTGTATGTTCAAAGTTGATTGTAGGTGGAACAATGTTGTGCTTAACAGCAAGTATACTTGCCATCGCTTCGATTGCGCCAGCAGCCCCTAAGAGGTGGCCTGTCATAGATTTAGTAGACGAAATGCTCAAATTGTAAGCATTGTCACCAAATACTTTTTGTATTGCTTGGGCTTCAGCAACATCACCTAATGGAGTAGACGTTCCGTGAACATTAACGTAATCTACCTCTTCAGGCTTCATGCCTGCGTCTTCTAAAGTTGAAAGCATAACATTTTTAGCCCCTAGGCCCTCAGGGTGTGGAGCAGTGATGTGGTGAGCGTCAGCACTCATGCCTCCACCGACCATTTCACAGTAAATGTTTGCGCCTCTTGCAAGTGCATGATCAAGAGATTCCAGAATTATTGCACCGGCTCCTTCTCCAAGAACAAAGCCATCTCTTGTCTTATCAAAGGGTCTAGATGCTCTAGTAGGGTCATCATTTCTAGTAGATAGTGCTTTAAGCGCATTGAATCCACCTATTCCACCTTCAGTAACTGCAGCTTCAGAACCCCCGCTTACTATCACATCTGCCTTTCCTAATCTTATTAGGTTGAAAGAGTCAATAAGTGCGTGGGTAGAACTTGCGCAAGCACTAACAGTAGCATAGTTAGGCCCTCTAAATCCATTTCGAATGCTTATATGTCCGGAAGCAATGTCCGGAATCATCATTGGAATAAAGAATGGTGAAAAACGAGGTGTTCCATCACCCTGGTAGAAGTTTTTTGCTTCGTCCATAAAACTTTGAAAACCTCCTACTCCTGAACCCCAAATAACTCCAGCTCTGTCTGGGTTAATACTAGTTAATCCCGATTCGCCTTCGGCATCAATACCATCAGCAATAATTCCAGCATCTTTAATAGCTTGCATAGAACTTACAACAGCATACTGCGAAAATAAGTCCATCTTACGAGCATCTTTACGATGGATATACTCTTGCACGTTGAAACCTTTGACCTCACATGCAAATTTGGTTTTGAAATTGGTTGTATCGAATCGAGTAATCGGTACTGCTCCACTAACACCCTGGATTAAATTTTTCCAGTATGTTTTTGAATCATTCCCAAGAGGTGTTACTGCCCCAAGTCCGGTTACTACTACTCTTTTTAACTCCATATAAGAGTCAGTTAGTTGCTAAACGACTATTATTTAGTCGAGTCTTCGATGTGTTTAATAGCCTCACCAACAGTGCTGATGTTTTCAGCCTGATCGTCTGGAATAGCAATGTTGAATTCCTTTTCGAATTCCATAATTAATTCTACTGTGTCGAGGGAATCGGCACCTAGATCATTTGTGAAGCTTGCATTTGGTGTTACTTCACTTGCATCTACCCCTAGCTTATCTACTATGATAGATGTTACTTTTTCACTGATATTAGACATGGTCTTAGTATTCAATTTGGGGCAAAATTAGGTCAATCTTCAATGTTCCAACCTTTTTAAGAAGAAAGTTTTAACCAAAAGCATCTTTGTGATTTTTAAAACGCTTAATTACAATAAGTTACATATAAAATACTTTTCTAATATTCCTTCGATATTCCAGTTAATAGGTTCCTAATGAAATTTTATACTTCACAATCTGATAAGAGAAAACCAAACTGAATATTTAATAAAGCTAATATTAGCTGGTCTTTTCAAAATTTTAGCCAGAAAATTTTTCAGAGAAAAGGTAAAATTTAAAGCAAATAAACCTATTTAATGGAATCCGGTGATAAGTATACCTCCTTCAATTTAATCGCTTTAAAACGACATTATTAGGAAACTTAACATTTTAAAACTCGCTAAAACTAAGCTTATTTATGATTTTTCGAGCATATCCTAAAAACATTTTAAAATTGGGCTTTCTGAAGTATCCGGAGATGAACTCCATTTAAGGTCTCATTTTCTGCATCAGCTTAGATGCATATACAAAGTCATTCAAAGTATCAGAAGAAGTCATCATCATTTCATGATTTTCACCGGCCCATGCAACTTTGCCATGATGTAAAAAATGAATAGTATCTGAAGCTTCTATTACACTATTCATGTCGTGAGAAATCACAACGGTAGTCATGTTGTAATCCTTGGTAATATCAACGATAAGATTATCTATAACTATCGCTGTCTGAGGGTCTAGCCCCGAATTTGGCTCATCACAAAATAGATATTTAGGGTTCATTGAGATTGCTCTGGCTATTCCTACTCTTTTTTGCATACCCCCACTTAGTTCAGATGGAAGTTTATTATCGGATCCTTCAAGTTCAACTCTTCGTAAACAGTATTTAACCCTATCTAGCATCTCTATATCTGACATTTGGCTAAACATCTGTAAAGGAAACATTACGTTTTCTGCAACTGTCATCGAATCAAAAAGTGCAGAGCCTTGGAATAGCATGCCAATTTCCTTTCTAATTTGGGTTCTTTCGTTGAGCGACATCTCGGTGAAGTTTCTCCCATTGAATAATACATTACCTGAATCTGGCTCTAAGAGTCCAACAGTACATTTTGTCATTACACTCTTACCCGAGCCAGAGCGTCCGATAACAAAGTTGACTTTGCCTTGATGGAATTTAGCATTAACTTTATTGAGAACTTCTTGTTCTCCAAAGGATTTTGATATGTTATTAAGCTCAATCAAAGTAAGATTTGGGTTAAGACAAGATTAGAAATCATAATAATCACAGCTGAATACACAACAGCTTTAGTGCTTGCGCGGGCGACATCTAAAGCTCCACCTTCCGTATAATAGCCGTGGTAAGATGATACTGAAGTCATGATTAATGAAAATACGCATGTCTTTATCAAAGCGTATATAACATCATAGGTTTTAAAATCAACTTGAACTCCGTATTGATAATCAGCCATACTACTTACTTCAGTAAGAAATGCAATAAATGCTCCAGCGGCAATGCCTAAAAACATACTGATTATTACAAGTATGGGTATGCAGATAAGTCCAGCAATAATTTTAGGAAGAACTAAGTGACTTGCGCTATTTACCCCCATTATTTCTAGAGCATCTATTTGTTCGGTCACTCGCATTGTACCTAGTTGAGAGGCGATATTCGAACCAACCTTTCCAGCTAAAATGATGGGGATTAGAGTTGGTGAAAATTCTAAAATTGTAGTCTGTCTTACAGTAAATCCAATTGTATATACTGGAATCCAACCACCTACTTGGTGAGCAGTTTGTAAACACATAACTGCGCCCATGAAAGTTGCGAGAAGAACAACAATGCCAATGCTATCAATCCCAATAATGCTCATCTCNTGGACTAGCAGTTTGCGGAACATTGACCATTTATCTGGCCTGCGCAATACAGACCTTAAAAATCTGGTATATCTACCAATGTGGAAGATCGCCCTCATAATTGCTAAGGTACAAGCTAACTATCCCTAACTTCACCCCATGAAACAACGTTTTGTCACCGTACTATTGTTATCCATTTTTTNTGGNGNNCTTTTGAGCAGCTGTTCAAGNGGGAAATGTGCTACTTGCGACGCNTATAACAAAGTTGATATTTGTGTAAATGAGTAATAAAANAGAGGTTTTTGCTGTGATTATGGCGGGAGGTGTTGGGACTAGGTTTTGGCCTATGTCTAGGACATCTAAGCCCAAACAATTTCTAGACATCCTAGGAACTGGCCANTCATTAATCCAAATGACATTTGCTAGNTTGAATGCTACAATNNCAAGCGAAAACATCTTAGTCGTTACAAATNACATTTACNGTGGAGATGTTCGTGAACACCTTCCCTCATTACCAGAAGAAAATGTGTTNTTNGAACCNTGTATGAGAAATACGGCTCCNTGTATNGCTTATGCAAATTCAATNATTTCCTCGCGAGTTAGTAANGCNGAAAATNNTGCAATTGTGGTTGCTCCTTCAGANCATTTGATNACAAATACNGATGAGTTTAACAGAGTNCTNGATTTAGCATTTAACGAATGCATCGGTAATCCCAAAATCATTACCCTAGGAATCAAGCCTTCGAGGCCAGATACTGGATATGGGTATATCAAATACTCAGGGAGCGAAGCTATGGCCAATGTTGTTGAGTTTGCAGAAAAGCCAAACAAAGAAAGAGCTTTGGCTTATTTAGAGGCTGGTGATTATTGTTGGAATAGTGGAATGTTTGTTTGGTCATTAGCAACCATAAACTCTGCTTTTGAAATGCATCTTCCAAAGATGTACGCTTCTTTTAACTCTGGAGATAAAGTGGCTGAGATTTACAAGGAATGTGAAAATATTAGCATAGACTACGGTGTGATGGAAAGAGCATCAAACATCGTAGTAATACCTGCTGATTTTGGATGGTCTGATTTAGGTACCTGGACATCATTATCAGATCATTTGGCCTTGGACGCAGATGGAAATGGAATTATAGGTTCAGAGGTGATGGCAATTGATTCGAAAAAAAATATAGTTGTTGGAAGAAAAGGGAAAACAATCGCCATCAAGGGCCTAGATAATTTCATTGTAATTGACACAGAAGATGCACTTTTAATCTGCCCAAAGACAGAAGAACAGTGGGTTAAAACCTTAGTGGGTCAACTAAAAGACAAGAAGTAAAAACTAGCGGCCTATCATATCTGAAGGCACAACCCAAGCGTCATACTCCTCGTTAGTTAAGTAACCAAGTGCAAGTGCTGCTGCTTTTAAAGTTGTTCCTTCATTGTGAGCCTTATTTGCAATTTCTGCACTCTTGTAGTATCCAATTTTTGTGTTTAATGCTGTTACAAGCATTAAGCTGTTATCTACAAGTTCATTGATCTTCGATTCGTTTGCCTGTATCCCATCAACACAGTTTACTGCAAATGAAACTGCTCCTTCGCCAAGAAGTCTTGCTGACTCAAGGATGTTCTTCGCCATCATAGGTTTGAAAACATTAAGTTCGTAATGACCTTGGGCTCCAGCTACTGTTACAGCAGTATCGTTACCCATTATTTGAGCACAAACCATGGTTAATGCTTCGCATTGTGTTGGGTTAATCTTACCAGGCATAATTGAAGATCCAGGCTCATTTGCAGGAAGTTGAAGCTCCCCTATTCCAGAACGAGGCCCAGAACCCATCATTCTAATATCGTTTGCAATCTTATTAAGTGAAACAGCAATTTGTTTTAGCGCACCGTGCGATTCAACTACTGCATCGTGTGCTGCAAGAGCTTCAAATTTATTAGGGGCAGTCACAAAAGGATGTCCAGTAGAAGACGCTATATGTCCAGCAACTATTTCTGAATATCCCTTTGGGGTATTAATTCCTGTACCAACAGCAGTTCCTCCAAGTGCAAGCTCACTTAGATGGGCTAGTGAGGATTTTAGAGCTTTTAACCCGTAATCGAGTTGCGCAACATATCCCGAAAACTCTTGGCCTAGAGTGAGTGGAGTTGCATCCATTAAATGAGTACGCCCAATTTTTACAACTGAATCTAAATCCTTTGCCATCGCATCAAGACTGTTTCTAAGTTGCTCCACCCCAGGAATAGTAGTTCCAACTATCAGTGAGTATGCTGCGATGTGCATGGCTGTTGGGAAGGTGTCGTTTGACGATTGGCTTTTGTTTACATCGTCATTTGGGTGAACTAGCTTAATGCCTTCACCAAGTTTCCCTCCAGCTATCAAGTGACAACGATTTGCAATAACCTCGTTGACATTCATGTTTGATTGAGTGCCAGATCCTGTCTGCCAAACGACAAGAGGAAATTGAGCATCGTGATCTCCATCTAAGATTTCAGCACAAGCCTTAGAAATCAAGTCTCTCTTTGCTTTATCTAGAACACCACATTCACAATTTGTAATGGCTGCTGCTCTTTTAAGGTGGGCAAAAGCATAAACTATTTCTAGAGGCATAGAAGCTGATGGTCCTATTTTAAAATTATTTCTAGAACGCTCAGTTTGTGGACCCCAAAGAACATCAGCAGGAACTTTTACCTCTCCAATTGTGTCCTTTTCAATTCTGTAATCTGACATATCTCTTGATTATTCAGTTGTTGCATTTGATGCTGCTCCGGCTTGCATAAGGTACGCTTTTAAAAAGCCTTCTATGTCACCGTTCATAACCGCATCTACATTTGATGTTTCAAAACCTGTCCTTACATCCTTAACCATCTTATATGGCTGCATGACATAAGATCGGATTTGCGAACCCCATTCTATTTTCTTTTTGTTTGCTTCAATTTCGTCTCTCGCTTCATTCAATCTTGCCCTTTCTATTTCGAAAAGTTGAGACTTTAGGAGTTGCATTGCTTTTTCTCGATTACCCAATTGTGAACGCGTTTCTGTGTTCTCAATTACAATTCCTGTTGGCTCGTGCTTAAGTCTAACTCCCGTTTCGACTTTGTTTACGTTTTGGCCCCCTGCACCACCCGAACGGAATGTATCCCAACTTATATCAGCAGGATTTACTGTAATCTCAATCGAATCGTCTACAAGTGGATAGACGTAAACAGAAACAAAGGAAGTATGTCTTCGAGCGTTTGAATCGAATGGACTAATCCTAACTAAGCGATGTACTCCGTTTTCNCCCTTGAGCATTCCGTATGCAAAATCTCCTTCAAANTCCAGAGTGACCTGTTTTATCCCCGCTGGATCTCCTTCCTGAAGCTGAAGTTCTTTGATGCTGAAACCTGCTTTATCTCCATACATACGATACATTCGCATTAGCATTGATGCCCAGTCACAACTCTCTGTTCCTCCAGCTCCTGAAGTAATCTGCATTACTGCATTGAGACTATCCTCTTCTGCGCTCAACATGTTTTGGAATTCTAGATCTTCAACGTTTTGTAAGACCTTTTTATATGCTGAATCTACTTCTTCTTGAGACTCCTCTCCTGACTTCATGAACTCGTATAAAACGCTAAGATCTTCAACTGATGTATTGCATTCATCAAATTTGATAACCCAAGATTTTTTCGATCTAATTCGCTTCATCACTTGCTCAGCGTGCTTAGAATCATTCCAGAATTCAGGATCGTGAGTTTGCTTCTCATCCTCTTGAACCTCAAGCCTCTTTTCTTCAATTTGTAAGTAGCTTTTAAGTGCGTCTACTCTCTTTTGAAGTGCTTCAATTTGATCCAAATTCAACATAGGACAAAGGTAGTTATAACCTACTAAGAGCCCTCAGGATGTTATCCAATGTATATCCCCTNTTTTGTAGATATCTAATAAGTCGCTCTCNNTTNGTTTTATGCTCATCTGGATAAAGTGAAAATCTNNTANAAATNGCTCTNTNTANAGNATNCTCTAGCTCTTCAACTTCAATTTCCGAAAGAGCTTTTTNAANTANATGAGANGGNCTGCCCTTTTTGATTAAAGNGTGATAGACTTTNCTNGGNCCCCAAGACTTGAGAGTAAAGTGATCNTGGATAAAGGCATTTATAAATCTNTCTTCATTTATAAAGCCCTCTTTTTCAAGAACTGATATAAACTGTTCGGCTTCTGTGAGAGAGACCCCGAACCGCGAGAGTTTAGCCTTAGTCTCAAAGCGAGACCTCTCACATCTAGCGCACCAATGTCTTATTTTTTCTTTCCANTCCATATTTAGTCAAAGGTTGCTTTAGATACACGATATTTGCAAACGTCTAACTAAGAACTTTATAACCGTTATGCGGTCTGAACTATTGCAACGTATCCAAGATCTTCTTCAAAATGAGGATTTGGAGGCNATCCGAAAGGATGTGCGTAATGCTATCCAGTCTTTTAGGGCTTTGACACAGGACGAAATTCGTTCACAAAAAGAAGCTTGGGAAAAGGAAGAGCACGAACTTGATGAATCTTTTGTTTATAAACCAGCAGAAGATGAAGAAAAATTTGAAGAATTAGCTACTGAGTTTAAAACTCGAGAGAATGCTTGGAAGGCAAAGATTGCTGAAGAGCAGAGGGCGAATTTGGGCTTAAAACAGGGACTTCTTCAAGAATTACGAAACACAATTCAAGAGGAGGAAAATATTGGGAAGGCATTTGACTCATTTAATAAGGTGAGGGAAAAGTGGGATGCAATTGGTGACGTGCCGGGTAATAATTACAAGGAAGTTCACGATGAATACTACAGACTTAGAGACGAATTTTTCTATAACATCAATATATACAAGCAGCTTCAGGAGAATGATTTGCAGGTAAATCATAAGATGAAAGTAGCTCTAACTGAGAAGGCAAAAAAGCTTGGTGAAATAGAGAACATAAAAGAAAGGGAAAAGGCAGCTCGTGATCTTCAGAAGCAGTGGATGAATGTTGGCCCTTCTCCAAGGGAGACGTATAAGGAGATGGGGGATTCTTTTTTCAATCTAACTCGCCCTGTTTTTGACGAGGTAAAGGCTCATTATGAAAAAATTCGTGAGGGTTTTGAAGATAACAAAAAGCAAAAAGAAATAATTATAAATGAGCTTAGAGAGTTACTAGTAAATGATTTTGGCCAGCAAAACCACAAAGCTTGGCAAAAGCTCACTAACAAGGTCATAGACATGCAACAGCGATGGAAGTCTATCGGTTTTGCCGGCAAAGAGCACAACGAAGTACTTTGGAAGGAATTTCGTGAGTTAGCAGATGTTTTCTTCGATAAGAAACAAGTCTACTATGATAAGATGAAGGAAGAGGGTATGGAAGCCAAAAAGATTAAGCAAGCTCTTATTGAAAAAGCTGAAGGGCTTAAGGATAGCAATGATTGGAAGGAGACTACTCAAGCTATGCTACAATTGCAAAAGGATTGGAAAAATGCTGGATCATGCTCTCCAAGTGACGAAAACAAGCTTTGGCGGAAATTCCACAAAGCACAAGACCAATTCTTTAACGCTAAGAAATTTCAATTCGCAGAGCGAAATAAAGAGGAAAAAGCAAACCTTGAACTTAAAAGGGAGGTACTCAAAAAAGTTGAGGCTTTCAAGCTCACTAAAAATAGAGCTTACGATTTAAACAATCTTCAAGGATTTTCTGAAGAATGGAGAGCAATAGGATTTGTTCCAAGAAAAAACATGGTCGAACTAGTAAATAAATTCTCAAAAGCTATGGACGCTCATTACGATGCATTGAGTGCAGATAGGTCTGAGAGATCAGTTGCTAATTACTCAGATAGAATTGAAAGACTAGTTAAAGGCGGAGTAAGAGATATCAAGAGGGAGCAATCTATCCTTCGAGAAAAGATTAATCGTCTGAACGCCCGAATCTCTTCTACAGAAGAGAATATGTCACGTTTTACTGGAAAAGGAGCCCAAAGCATAATTGTCCAAGCAGAAAAAACCATCAAAGGTTATCAGAGAGAAATAGAAGAGATAAAAGCCAAACTCAAACTTTTAAGAAAAGCGGCAGCTGAACAATCAAACTAAGCTTTCTATCCTGCTGTTTTTTGTTACTTCCTTAGTAATGTGTGATGGCTTTTAGCTATATTCTCTATTCCACATTAAGTATTTTGGTGGTTCGTACTTTGAACATAACTGACTTTAGACGACCAGATTGAGTATAAATATTTTTTTAAGAACTGAAGTCAATTTCAAGACCGTGATGCAACTATGTCGTTGCCTCTCGAGTTATAGACTGTAACTTTGTAAGTTATATTTCAAAGCACTATGGATTACGATTTTCTGAGGATAGAAAAAGAGTGGCAAGATGCCTGGAATAAGGCGTCTAAATACAAGGTGGAAGAGGTTGAGGGCAAGCCNAAATATTACGTGCTTGATATGTTTCCTTATCCCTCAGGCGCAGGATTACATGTCGGACATCCACTTGGATATATAGCCTCTGATGTCATTGCTCGTTACAAAAGACACAAAGGATTTAATGTGTTACACCCTATGGGTTTTGATAGCTTTGGACTCCCTGCTGAGCAGTATGCAATACAAACAGGACAACACCCGACCATAACCACTAAGGAAAATACAGCTCGCTACAGAGATCAAATGAAGAAAATAGGTTTTTCATTCGATTGGTCTCGCGAGATAATGACATCTGATCCAAGTTACTACAAATGGACTCAGTGGATTTTTAGCCGATTATTCGAAAGTTGGTTCGATCGCGATGCAGGTAAAGCAAAGTCGCTTGACGAGTTGATATTAACATTCGAATCAAATGGAAATTTCTCTGTAAACCCTGCTTGTTTTGATAAATGGTGGGAGTGTTTAGACATGGCCTTGTTCCCACACTTTGGAGAGCACTTCGCGGGGACTTTTACAGCAACTGATTGGAAGTCTTTTAACGAGGCCCAAAAGAATGCCATACTCATGCATTTCCGCCTTGCTTACTTAGCAGATTCAGAGGTAAACTGGTGCCCCGAACTCGGAACTGTGCTGGCAAATGACGAAGTAAAAGACGGACTTTCTGAAAGAGGTGGCCACCCCGTAGAAAAGAAAAAGATGCGCCAATGGATGATGCGCATAACTGCATATTCTGAAAGATTACTCTCTGGATTAGAAGGATTAAATTGGACTGACAGCATCAAGGAAGCCCAAAGAAATTGGATAGGCAGATCGGAAGGAGCGCTTGTTAGATTCAAGGCTAATTCTGGAGGAAATGTAGAAGTGTTTACTACTCGTCCAGACACCATATATGGTGTAAGCTTCATTGTTCTCGCTCCAGAACACGAACTTGTATCTGAACTTACGACTGAAGAAAATCGCAAAGCTGTCGAAACATACATTGTTGCTGCTGGCCGCAAAAGCGAAAGGGAAAGACAAGGAGAAAAAGAAGTAACTGGAGTTGCTTTAGGCGGTTCAGTTTTACACCCATTGACTGGCGAAGAAATATCTGTTTATATCGCTGAATACGTTTTAGCAGGCTATGGAACTGGAGCTATAATGGCGGTTCCAGCTGGCGATGAGAGAGATTGGAAATTTGCTAAACACTATAACATAGAAATACCAGCAATTTTTGAGGGTGTTAATACTGATGAAGCAGTTTGCACAGAGGACGCAGCTGTACTAACTGACTCAGGAGAGCTAAATGGAATGTCTAAGAAAGACGCAATACCATTAGCTTTAGATATACTTGAATCAAGAGGACATGGCGAACGAAAGGTGAGTTACCGTTTGAGAGATGCTGTTTTCTCTCGTCAGAGATACTGGGGTGAGCCGTTCCCAATTTGTTATGTAGATGACATCCCTCATCTTATCGAGGATGAGCTAATTACTTTGCCCTCTGTTGACGCCTACTTACCTACAAGTGATGGTGAGCCGCCTTTAGCTAGAGCTGTAAAAGAGGATTGGCCTATTTTCAAAGGAGATAGAATGGAGACAAATACAATGCCAGGTTGGGCTGGTTCGTCTTGGTATTTCCTAAGGTATATGGATCCTCATAATACTGAAGTATTTTGTGATAAGGCCAAATCAGATTACTGGGGCCAAGTCGACTTGTACGTTGGTGGATCAGAGCACACTACTGGCCATCTGCTATACTCAAGGTTTTGGACTAAATTCTTGTGCGATTTAGACTTGATCGGATTTGATGAGCCTTTCACAACAATCATAAACCAAGGAATGATTCTAGGAAGGTCAAGCTTTGTATACAGAGTTCAGGGCACTTCACAGTTTGTGAGCTACGAGAAGCGCAAGGAGTATAAAACCCAAAGGTTACATGTAGACATCAACCTTGTCGAAGGTGATAAGCTAGATCTCGATGGTTTTAAATCTTGGCGAAAAGAATATGCTGATGCAGAATTCATTTTGGGTGATGATGGCACATACACCTGTGGTCACGAGGTAGAGAAGATGTCCAAGTCTAAGTTCAACGTTCAGACTCCAGATGAGTTAGTTGAGAAATACGGAGCTGATACTCTTAGATGCTATGAAATGTTTCTTGGTCCTTTAACCCAAAGCAAGCCTTGGGATACTCAGGGCATAAGTGGTGTTCACAACTTCCTTAGGAAATTCTCACGCTTAGTGGGTGCTGCTGAGGCCAAAGATGCAAGTGTAGACGAATTGCGCATAGTGCACAAGGCAATAGATAAGGTTAGTTCTGATCTAGAAAGACACGCCTTCAATACCGTAGTTAGCGCAATGATGATTGCAGTAAATGAACTTGGTGGATTGAACGCAACCTGCTCTAAAGCAGTTCTAAAGGATTTAATTATTCTTCTTAGTCCTTATGCTCCTCACCTTGCTGAAGAGCTTTGGAATAAAGTAGGTGGAGAGGGATTTGTGATAGATGCTGTTTGGCCTGAAGCAAATTCTCAATACCTTGTAGCAGAAGAAGTTACATATCCCGTTTCTTTTAACGGAAAAGTTAGATTTAGACTCACCCTACCTGCTGATATGCCGACTGACGAAGTCGAAAGTACAGCAAGAGCGGATGAGAACACATTAAAACAGATGGACGGCCGAGAGATTCGCAAAGTAATTGTGGTCCCAGGCCGGATCATCAATATCGTAGGCTAGTCATGAAAAAATTACTATTACCCCTTTTTGCTTTGTTGTCTGTTGGTGCTATTGCACAATCTGATAACGAACTTCTCCCGTACAATCCAGATTTTGATGGAGATGGAAATATTGGAGCACCCGATTTACTTGGGTTTTTACCTACATATGGAGAGACATTTCAACCAGAGGGTGTTTTGCCCGTTGAATTTGGCGGAACAGGTGAAACAACTGTTGACGGTATTAAGTCATTAATTGGTGTTACGGTATTTGAGGATATAACACCTGCTGGACAGCAAAATTCAGCTGGACTTGTGCAAGGTGATATAGTTGTTTCAGGAACTTTAAGCCAAGGCGACGGTTGTGCCGCTTCTGGTAATTTTGCAAATGCAAGCGGTAGGTTTAGCCTTGCTACTGGATATTACAGCAATGCATCAAATCAAAACTGTGAAGCACAAGGGATTTGTTCTCACGCAGAAGGCGAAGGAACTACAGCCATTTCAACTGCTTCTCACTCTGAAGGAATGTTGACGACTGCTCAGGGTACTGGTTCGCACGCTGAAGGATACCAAACAGAGACAACAGCAAACTATTGTCACGCCGAAGGATACCAAACAGAGGCGACAAACACAGCGTCTCACGCTGAGGGCTGGAATACAGAAGCAAGCGGCCTTTATTCACACGCTGAGAATAGAAACACAGTAGCTAATTCTACATGTTCTCACGCTGAGGGCGAAGGAACCTCTGCTCTAGCAGATGCTGCACACTCTGAAGGATTCCAAAGTGTAGCTTCTGGGTTTGCCTCTCACGCTGAAGGGTACCAAACTGAATCTTTAGGAAGTTATTCTCACGCTTCTGGAAGGGGGTCTCTTGCTTTTGCAACTGCTAGTTCTGCTGTTGGATATAATGTAATTGCTGACCAACAGCACTCTACTGCTGTAGGCCAATTCAATGAAATAGATAGAGTTGGCACTTTATTTGTTGTTGGATCTGGTGAAAGTGAAGAAATGAGAGCAAATGCTTTCGAAGTAAGCGCAGATGGAGCACTTGTAAATGGCGATTTGGAAGTAAGTGGAAATATTAATTTGGGTGGCGAAAACCTATTGCAAATCATTGCCGAACTTCAAGAACAAATTGATCAATTACAGGCTGAACTGGACGGAATATTAGTTGGGGAGTAGGAAATTATTCCCTAGGATTACTTCGCTGTCGCTCGGTGTCCCTGGCTCGCCTATCAACAATAAATTTAACTAGCTGTGCTATTTGCACACATTTTTCGCAATCCTAAACAAACAAGCAAGCTATTCTATAGCTTGCTTGTTGTGGTTGTATTTGTTGCCCCACCAGGACTCGAACCTGGAATATCTGGACCAAAACCAGGTGTGTTGCCATTACACCATGGGGCAAATGCGTGCGCAAAGATAGCAAAGAGAAAGTAAATTGCACCTCATATGAAAGTTCTAAATCTCATTAACGGAAGTCATATCCCTGCACAAGGAGGTGATTGGCTTGATTTGATAGACCCAAGCAAGGGCAAGTCATATGGAAGGATACCTAGGTCAGGTGCTGAAGATGTGCATCTAGCAGTTAAAGCTGCAAGAAACGCCTTTGAAAGTTGGAGCACAATGAGTGCAGAAAAGAGGTCAGAATGTATTGATAAACTTGCAGATAAGATTCAGGAAAATGCATCTATGTTGGCTGAAACCGAATCAAGAGACAATGGCAAGCCAATCAGTTTGGCCTCGACAGTAGATATCCCTAGGGCAGAAAAAAATCTGAGGTTTTACGCTTCTGCAATAAAGCATTTTGCATCTGAGTCGCATTATATGGAGGGCGTTGCTATCAATTATACTTTGAGAAAGCCGCTTGGGGTTGTTGCATGTATTTCGCCTTGGAATTTACCACTTTACCTATTTACTTGGAAGGTAGCTCCAGCCCTTGCTGCTGGGAATTGTGTAGTGGCCAAACCCTCAGAAGTAACTCCCGCAACAGCCTATCTCTTGAGTAAATGGGTTAAAGAAGCAGGATTTCCTGACGGAGTGTTTAATATTCTTCATGGACTTGGAGCTGAAGTAGGAGATGCACTTGTAAACCATGATGATATAGCCGCTGTGAGTTTTACTGGAGGCACTTCTACTGGAGCTCACATTGCTTCTGCCGTAGCACCAAAATTCAAAAAATTGAGTCTTGAACTCGGCGGTAAAAACGCTGCAGTGATATTCGCAGATTGCGATTTTGAAGAAGCCTTATCAACTACAATAAGATCTTCTTTCGCAAACCAAGGTCAAATCTGCCTCTGTGGTTCTCGAATCCTAGTAGAAAGATCCATCTACGATAAGTTCAGAGACGCCCTTGTAGAAAAAGCATCAAGAATAAAAGTTGGCGATCCCCAAGATCCGTCGACAAAGATGGGAGCAGTAGTTAGTGAACAACACAGAGATAAAGTCCTAAAACATATTGAAATCGCAAAAGAAGATGGAGGAAATATTCTTTGTGGAGGATTTGCAACTCAACCAGAGGGAATTGATGAGTTAAGCGAAGGTTTTTACATTCAGCCAACCATTATTGAGGGATTGGGTTCTGAGTGTACGACAAATCAAGAGGAAATTTTTGGTCCTGTTGTAACAATTCAACCTTTTGATAGTGAGGATGAGGCCGTTAAAAATGCTAATTCAACAAATTATGGACTGGCAGCATCAATATTCACAAACGACCTTAGGAAAGCACATAGAGTAGCCGGAAATCTCGAAACAGGTATTGCTTGGATTAATTGCTGGCTACTAAGAGATCTTAGAACTCCTTTTGGTGGGGTTAAAGATTCAGGCGTGGGGCGAGAAGGTGGGTTTGAAGCCCTTCACTTCTTTACTGAACCCCAAAACATCTGTGTGAAGCTTTAATTATTCATCTAGAATATCGAAGAGTGCATCAAGGTTTGGTGCAAGAATAACTTCGATTCTTCTGTTTTTTGCTTTGTTCTGTGGATCAACTGGATGATACTCCCCCCTGCCTGATGCAGTTAAGACAGATGGATCAACTCCTGGTTGTTTCATGATAATGTCTAAAACGGCTGTAGACCTAAGTACTGAAAGTTCCCAGTTATTTCTAGGAATGGTTGTAGATAAAAGCTTATCTGTATCTGTATGACCTTCGATAATGATTTCTATGTCGCTTTGTGTTGCAATAACGTCACCTAGTTTTTTCAGAATTTCTCTTCCTCCATCATCAACTATGGCAGAACCAGATGCAAATAGAAGTTGGGCTTCAAGACTAACATACACCTTGCCATCTCTCTGCTCAACAGTGAGGCCATTTCCTTCAAATCCTAAAAGTGCACTTTGAAGACGCTGTCTAAGAACCCCTGCTGCCTTTTCTCTTGCTTCTAGAAGACTTTCTAATTCCTTAACTCTAGCACTTCTTACTTTTAAATCCTCTGAGCGTTGAGCTAGGTCTGCTTCAAGCGCAATTAATGCATCTTCTCGTGTTTGTAGCTCTGTTCTTATTCGGCCTACATCCTCTAAAAGTGCCCTATTTTCTTCATTGAGTGTTGCAAGTCGACCTCCGTTTTGGTCTGTAAGAGCATCATTCANTTCNCTNANTCGANTCAATTCATCCTNNGCTTCTGAAACAAAACGTCCCATTCGAGNAGTGTCNGCNGCTAAGANNTCNCTTGCTTCCTGGAGAGTGGAAANTTGGCCTTTTAGCTCAGTAAGCTCAATTTCATAGTCCTGAGAATTCAATCTAAGCTCAGTATTTTCCTTATTAATTTCTTCACAAGAAGCTTGAAGTTCTTCAAATTGCTTCATTGTGACGCATCCCGTAAGACTTAATAAAATAAATGATAAAACTAGTAGTGGTGGAAAAAACCTTGAATTAAGGATAGAACATTGCATAATGTGCAAGTTCAGAACACAACAAGTAACCTACACAAAAATTTACGCAGCTTGTTCACAGTAAAATGTCGAAAGGGTCTTGCTTAATTATTGAATAGGCAAAGCAAATGATCCTTGAGAAATCGTAACTTGGACTCCATCAACATTTTGTGGGTTTCCGCTGAATACTCCCGAAATGAAACCTCCACCACCTGGAGAAGCGTAGTTGATATCCACAGTCATGTTTCCACCATTAGCAGTTGAGTATGACAATGCTGGTGGTGGTGAGGTATATGCTCCTACCGTTCCTGGCGCAGTTGTAGAATTAATAGTTATAACTGGCATCCCCGTCGTGAATCCTGTTCCTGGATCTTCAAGCTCAAAGTTAATTGTTGCTCCAGTTGAAGATACCCCTGTAAGAATAATGTTAGCTGCATCCAGTGTTGCTGTAGCACTAACGTCCCCTAAAAAGGTTTGGCCATTTGCCTTCCAAGTAATTTGGCCCACACATGGTGGACATGAAGATCCACCACAATCGATGTATAACTCATCTCCATCTTGTAGGCCATTTGTACAATCTCCTGTAGTTGGACATGCCGCACAATCCGGCCCGCCACAGTCAATACCAATTTCGTTACCGTTCATTATATCATCGGTGCAAGTTGGACAAGCTTCACAATCAGGTCCTCCACAATCAACGCCTTCTTCATTGCCATTTGGCAACCCGTCGCCACAGAGCTCAATACAAGCTGGACATCCATCACACCCACAATCAATACCGAGCTCGCCTGGATCGATTTCACCGTTAAATGAGGGGTCACATGGAGCACAGTCTCCACCACAATCAACCCATTGTTCTCCCAAAAGTTGATCCCATTCACCGTTTTCACATGGATCGCATGGAGGACAAATAGGACCACCACAATCGATACGCTCTTCACCGTTGTTTAGCACACCATCATAGCAATTCTCTCCAATTAAATTGTCATCATTTAGACAGCCAGGTATAAAAAAAAGCAAAGTAATTACTGTAAAAACAGTTACAAAATTGAATAAAAAAGAAAGGCTCTTGTTCATTGTGTGTATTTTCGACATGCCCAAATATAGTAATTGAGAAGAAAACTATGGACAATCTTAACTGGAAGCCTGCAAAGACCCCAACTAAAAAAGCTGTAAAAGCTTTAATAAAAGATACCGGCTTGACTGAACTGGTTGCACACATACTTGTTCAAAGGGGTGTGATATCGCTTATAGATGCTGAGGATTTCCTAAAACCTAAACTCGAAGAACTCCACGATCCTGAGTTAATGCTAAATATGGATAAGGCAATTTCGAGATTAAATAAAGCGATTAGAAATCAAGAAAGAATAATGGTTTACGGCGATTATGACGTCGATGGGACTACTTCTGTTGCCATGGTTGCATCTTTTCTTGAAGGCTTAGACGTACAAATCGTTCCATATATTCCAATGAGATACCAAGAGGGATATGGAGTAAGTAAAGACGGCGTAGACAGAGCTAGAAAATCAGGTTGTACAGTTTTAATTACTCTTGATTGTGGAACAAAAGATTTTGAGGCTCTTGACTATGCAAGTAAGTACGGCATAGATACAATTGTTTGTGACCACCACTTGCCCGCAGATAAAATCCCAAACTGTTTTGCTCTTCTAAATCCTAAACAAGAAGGATGCAATTATCCATTTAAAGAATTATCAGGCGCAGGTGTGGCATTTAAAATGCTATCTGCATTAGTCCCCGTAATAGGTTTAACTATGGATTCTGTATATGACCACTTAGACCTTCTTGCTTTGAGCATAGGTGCTGACTTGGTAGATATCACTGGAGAAAATAGAATTCTTGCATATCACGGTATGCAAAACTTAAAAGAAAGTATGCGGCCTGGAATCAGAGCCATGCTACAAGTAGCTGGCATCAACCAAGCTCCATCCACAGTTAGAGATATTAGCTTCACTCTAGGCCCTAGAATTAATGCGGCAGGAAGAGTTGGTCATGCATTAACTGCTGCAAAACTTTTAATGGAAACGGACGAAGGCGGTGCATTGGAACTTGCAAGCCAACTTGAAACAATGAACCAAGCTAGAAGAGATTTAGATGAAGATTTAACAGAAGAAGCTTTAGCGCAAATGGCAGAACAGCCCCCTAAACGTTGCTGTACAGTTGTTACTGGTGAGGGGTGGCATAGAGGTGTGCTCGGTATTGTTGCAAGTAGACTTGTCGAACATCAATACTGCCCAACAATTGTACTTTCAGAAGAAAATGAAATTTTAACCGGATCTGCTAGAAGTGTTCCAGGTGTAGACATTCACGCAGCAATTGAAGAGTGCAGCGATTTGATTGAGCAGTTTGGTGGACACCCAATGGCAGCAGGACTAACTCTAAAAAGTGAAAATATAATTAAGTTTAAAAAAGCCATCGAGGTAGCGATAGTGTCTCAAGTTCAAGGGAAAATACCCAAACCAACTGTGAGCTACCACCTGGCCATTAGCTTAAACGATCTAAGCCCAACAATGTACAGGGAGTTTGAGAGAATTGGACCTTTTGGACCTGGTAATGAAGTTCCCGTTTTTATGGCTGCTGAAGTTTTAACTGCTATTCCCCCAAGAACTGTAGGTCATGGAGGAAGACATTTAAAACTCGTAGTCCAAAGCACAAATAATCCTTCTCACAGGTTTGAAGCAATCGGGTTTGGCATGGGAGAAAGAATTGATGAAGTTCGAGCTTGGAGGTCCTTTGATATAGTATTCACTCTTGCAAAAAATACATATAGAGGGCGTTCAACTTTAAACCTTCATCTCAGAGCAATAAGAGCTCATAGGATAGGGCATTAATTATTTGGGTAGAATTACCACTCCTAGGATAGAACTAAGTTGCATAACTTTTTTGTCGAGACTAATTTTTTCTCTTAAAAGTCTGTTTTCCTCATCGACTGAGCAATCATCTGAATCTAACTTTTCGAGTAAAAGGTCAATATTACGCTGTGTGTCATGAAGGTGAATTCTGATAATAGCTGCTGATAGTGCTTCCTCAAGATTATCTTCTTCTTCAACAGTGAAAATATGATGCCTCTCTTGCCAATTTTCACTTAGTGAATACCTACTTACTAAAATGTTAGCAGCCTTTTTTTGAATATCCTCATTTGTGCCTGTAAAGAATGTTTCCGTTGATGGGATCTCTCCCTTGTCTATACTTGATGTATATTGAGAAAGTATGTATTCGGTGGACGGATCTTCCATCGAAATATTTTCTGTTTCAATCCTGTGAACCATGAGCTCGGCAAAGGTTACATCCACTTCAGAAGAGTTCTCATCATCCTCAGTGTGGGCTTCAATCCTCACCATGGACTCTCCATATTCTAAAAGTAAGCGGACTAAATTATCTTCAAGCAAATTCCTTTCCGTGCGTAAAGTTTTTGGCAAGCCAGGCTCCTCGTCTAGATGTATTGTAGGAATATACACAGGTTGTGATGTCTGGTTACGGTTTGCTGTTTTTAGCTCTGCTGCGACATCCACTGCAACCTTTTTTGCTACCTCAGTGTGGAGGAGTTTCTCTTGAAGTTTAAGACGGGCTGCAATTGATTGCACATATACCGTTCTTTGGATGGGGTCAGGAATACAAGCAATTGTAGCTACAAGAGATTTTACAAGATCAGCCTTTTGAATAGGGTCATCTCCAGCTCCTTCACTTAGAAGATCAGATTTGAATGCTAAAAAATCTTGGGAACCTTCATGTATAAATTCCTGAAATTCTGTTGAGCTTACTTTTTTAGAATAGCTATCTGGGTCGTCACCATCCGGGAAAGTTAAAACTTTTACTTTCATACCTTCTTTAAGAAGGAGGTCAATCCCCCTAAGGGAAGCTCTCATTCCTGCGGCATCACCGTCAAATAAAACTGTTACGTTTTTTGTAAAGCGCCGTATTAGTGCTATTTGGCCAACAGTAAGAGCTGTTCCACTTGATGCAACTACATTTTCAACTCCAATCTGATGCATCGCGATAACATCCGTATAGCCTTCAACTAAAAAACAATTATCTACCTTAGTTATTGTGTTTTTAGCTAGATGAATACCATAAAGCGCCTTTGACTTATTATACAGAGGACTCTCAGGGCTATTAAAGTATTTAGCAATCTTTTTATCTGTATTGAGCGTTCTTCCACCAAAACCAATAACCCGTCCCGTCACATCTCTAATTGGGAACATTACCCTGCCATGGAAGAAGTCAAAAAGGCGTCCATCTTGTTTCTTTTTACAAAGACCGCTTTCCACGAGACGATCATGCTTATATCCTGATTCTATAGCCGCATTTGTCATTACATCCCAACCATCTGGACAATATCCTAATTTGAATTTATTAATTATCTCATCGCTAAATCCTCTACTATGGAAGTATGATAAACCTATGGCTTTACCATGTTCTGTTTGCAATTGATTCATAAACCAATTCTGAGCCCAAGACACAACCGCACTTAGGCTCTCACGAGCAGTTTCTGCTTGGATTTCATCTGCTGTTCTCTCCTTTTCAACAATCTCGATATTGTATTTACGCGCGACTATTTTAAGAGCTTCTGGGTAGCTGACCTTTTCATGCTCCATAACAAAAGTCATAAGAGAACCTCCCTTGCCAGAGCTAAAACATTTAAATATTCCCTTACTTGGTACTACATAAAACGAAGGTGTTTTCTCGTTTGTAAAAGGGCTAATTCCTCTGAAGCTGCTGCCTTGCTTCTTGAGCTCAACATAATCACCTATGACATCCTCAATTATTGCAGTTTGGTGAATTAGTTCGACAGTTTCGTTAGGTATCATCGGATTAGCTAAGGTAAGGCCTCATTTGTTAATTGATGTTGAATTTTATTCCCGCTTAATTCAGGGGTATATCCATAGTCGTACTTTTGAAAAAGATGCAGGAATTTAAAACATCAAAGATTATGTGGGCTTTGACCTTTGCAGTAATTTCTGTTAGCGCATTACAAGTTACGGGTTTAAAAAAGGTGCTTGATTTAAGAGGGCAAATCTTTGATCAAAGCGTTGAACGATCGCTAAACCAAGTAGCAGAATGGATTCAAGTATCTGCAGATATAAGCTTCGCAAGAGAGGATAATAAAAGCGCTTTATCTTTAGAGAGCTCAATTCATGGAGTATCTAAATCACTAGTAAGAAGAATGGAATCAATGGATGTTGATTCTCTTTTACACATTGCTCTCAAGAAGAATGGAGTTGAAGCAGTTGGCGTGTTTGGAGCATTTGACTCATATGACCAACCTGCGTTTTTGGACAGTAATTGTGAGCCATATCGTGATCAACTTGTAGAGGAAGGGTATTCTGTTGAAATGAGAGATTTACATTTTAAGGTTTACTTTCCAAACCGAGGCGCATATTTATTGGAAGGTGGGCTAGGAGCCTTTCTTCTCTCAGGTCTTTTACTAATTGGTATTTTCATAGGACTTGTTTATGTCTTCTATTCAGTTAGGCAATCTAAGCAAATAGAACGAATACGTAGGGATCTAATGAATAACCTAACTCACGAACTTAAAACACCAATATCAACTATAGGATTGGCGTCTGAAGCACTTAGTGATAATGATATTGTAATAAATAAAGATCAACAGAATTATTACTTCGATTTAATTAAAGCGGAGAACAAAAGGTTGGGCCTCTTAGTCCAAAAGGTGCTGCAAGCGTCACTCGTAGAAAAAGGATCAATGAAACTATACCTTCAGCCACTAAATATCCATAACATTGCTAAGGATGTTGCAAAGAATGTTGCAATGCAAGTAAGGAAGCAAGGTGGAAAAATTGAACTTGATTTGAAGGCTTCTAACCCAATTATTCACGCAGACCAAACACACCTAACAAATGTTATTTTTAACCTCCTTGACAATGCTCTTAAATACTCAAAAGAAAATCCTAAAATTAAAATTTCTACACTTCAAACAGACGAAGGACTGAATTTTAGCGTTAGGGATAACGGAGTAGGTATACCTAAGGAACATCTTGGCAAGATATTTGAGAGATTATACCGAGTTCCTACTGGGAATATTCATGACGTCAAGGGGTTTGGTCTGGGCCTAAGCTATGTGAAGGCAGTTGTCGAAAGACATGGAGGCGAAATCACAGTCGATAGTGAGCTCAGTAAATACAGCGTGTTTTGTTTAAAATTGAAATTTGATCCACCACAGGAATGAGTAAATCATATATTAGAATTCTTCTTTGTGAAGACGACCCCAATTTGGGAAAGCTACTTTCTGATTACCTAAATGCAAAAGGTTTTGTAACAACTTGGGCACAAGATGGTGCTGAAGGAGTTAAAGCTTTTTTCCGAGAGACATTTGATTTTGTCATTCTCGATGTAATGATGCCCAAAAAGGACGGTTTCGAAGTAGCAACAGAAATAAGAAAAGAAAGTAAATCAATTCCAATATTATTCCTCACAGCTAGGAGTATGAAGGAAGATACCCTGGAAGGCTTTAAGGTTGGTGCAGATGATTACATGACCAAACCATTTAGTATGGAAGAATTGCTCCTAAGAATCAATGCGATTTTGCGAAGAACATCATCTCTCCCTCAAGATGGAGAAGAAGTTGGATCATTTAATATCGGCGTTTTTGATTTTGATTACAATAAGCAACAGCTTAGCTATAACGGAGAAAAACAAAGGCTTACAACAAAAGAAAATGAGCTTCTATTTTTATTGTGTCGTCACAAAAATGGATTATTAGAAAGAAGTCACGCATTATCAGCAATTTGGGGAGATGCAAACTATTTTAACGGCAGGTCAATGGACGTCTATATTGCCAAGCTTAGAAAGCATCTCAAAGTAGATGATAGGATCGAAATCCTAAACGTTCATGGTAAAGGATTTAAACTCATAGCTCCAGAGAGCTAAAAAGCACTAAAAAATCCATATCTTCGCGCTCCCCTTAAGTAAGTTGACGTGTCTGATATGATTAAAATACTCGCTGGAACTACCTCTCAAGATTTTGCTGAGAGAGTTTCTAAAGCATATGGGACAAAGTTAGTGCCTGTTACAACCACACGCTTTTCTGACGGTGAATTCACTGTAAGTATTGAAGAAACTGTTAGAGGAAAAGAGGTGGTAATTGTTCAGTCTACAACACCACCAACTGACAACCTTTTTGAATTACTTCTATTGATTGATGCCGCTAAGCGCGCAAGTGCAAAGCGCATTATTGCAGTAATGCCCTACTTTGGTTTTGCCCGTCAAGACAGAAAGGATAAGCCTAGGGTTGCAATCGGAGCAAAGCTCATTGCAAACATGTTGATGGCTGCTGGTGTAGATAGAGTAATCACTATGGACCTTCACGCAGACCAAATCCAAGGATTCTTCGAAGTACCTGTTGACCACCTTTACGGATCAACTCTTTTCTTAAATCACATTAAGGAAAATTTCGACCTAAACAATCTTTGCATCGCTACACCTGATACAGGTGGAACAAAAAGAGCAAATACATACGCAAAAGCTCTTGGCGTTGATATGGCAATCTGCTACAAGCAGAGAGAAGTTGCTAATCAAGTAGCAAGCATGACTGTAATTGGTGATGTAAAAGGGAAGGATGTCATCATTGTTGATGATATGTGCGATACAGCTGGAACTCTTACAAAGGCTGCTGGCCTGATGATGGAGTACGGTGCTACATCAGTTATAGCTATTTGTACTCACGGAGTATTAAGCGGACCTGCTTATGACCGTATCGAGGATAGCGTTCTTTCTGAATTTATTATCGCTGATACCATTCCACTAAAGGAGGGTGTCCCAACAAGTAAAATAACTGTCTTGCCTGTGCATGACATGTTTGCTCAAGTGCTTAAGTGCTTAATGAGCAATGAAAGTATAAGTTCACATTTTAATTTTTAATCTATTATGAAATCAGCATCATTGAGCGGTTCTCTTCGTGGGAACGTAGGAAAGAAAGATGCAGTCTCTCTTAGAAATTCAGGAAGTGTTCCTGGAGTTTTATACGGAGACGGTAACCAAACCCACTTTTCTGTGGATGAAATCAAGTTGAGCAAACTTGTCGTTAATCCCGACGTATTTGCTATCGACATGGACATCGATGGAACAGTGACTAAGTGCATCATTCAGGACGTACAATTCCACCCAGTAACTGACCGCATCGTACACGTTGATCTACTGAAGATCATTGAGGGTAAGCAAGTAAGAGTAAACTTACCTCTTCGTTCACAAGGAACAGCAGCAGGAGTTATTGCAGGTGGTCGTATGGAAACTCTTTTCCGTCGCGTACCAGTTCAAGGTCTTTTCGAAAACCTTCCTGATGCAATTAATGCTGATGTAAGTGCACTAAACATCGGAGATAATCTTCGTGTTAGTGACCTTAACATTGAAGGTTGTAACATTCTTCTAAACGATTCAGTTCTTCTGTTCGCTTGTAAGCGTACTCGTGCTGCTATGTCTCTTGATTCTGAGACTGCAGGTGCTGAAGAAGGTGCTGAAGGAGCAGAGGGTGAAGAAGGTGCTGAAGGCGCTGACGCTCCTGCTGAAGGAGGAGAGGAGTAATATAATCTCTCATGAAATTTCTCATAGTCGGTTTAGGTAATCCTGGGGCGGAATATGAGAACACCCGACACAATGTTGGGTTTAGAGTGGTGGACACCATCGCTGATGCTCACGGAGGAATATTCTCCACAGAGCGTCACGGTATGGTGTCCACCGTTCGATTTAAAGGAAGAACACTAGTCTTACTTAAGCCAAACACTTTCATGAATCTCAGCGGAAAAGCAGTGAGATACTGGTTGGAAGCAGAGAAAATTCCCGCAGATAGATTGCTAGTAATCACTGACGATTTAAACCTTGATTACGAAAAAATAAGACTCAGGGCTAAGGGTTCAGATGGCGGTCATAATGGGCTTAAGGACATTCAAGCTGTTCTAGGAACAAACGTATATCCTAGACTCAGAATAGGCATTGGGTCTGATTTCTCTAGGGGTCAGCAAAGTGATTTTGTATTAGGTGAATGGACAGAGGAAGAGTATTTAGCTCTTCAAGAAGTTCTCACTAAATCTGCAAAAGCAGTTGAGAGCGCGGTCTCTATTGGACTCAGTCGCGCAATGAATCAATTCAATTAAGATTTCTCGTACAAGTGGTTATTTCCAATGTAGGAAATGACTGGGTCTGGAAGTAGGTATTGAATATCCTGCTTATCAAGAATTGCCTCTCTTATATACGAAGAGGAAATAGCAATCATAGGTGCCTCAGTAAATACTACTACTTGATCTTTTCCTACTACGGTTTTGCCCTCCTTGTTTGGCGCATGAGAAGGAGGGATATTTGGAGAGCTAACCCTCCTAGGATAAACTAATATTCTGTGATTTGAAATGATGTCTTCGTGCTCTTGCCATCTGTGAAGATGTGCAAAATTGTCCTCACCAATTATCACTGAAAACTCTATTTCTGGGTGTTCAGACCTAAGATGTCTGAGAGTGTTTGCTGTGTAGTTTGGGCGTGGCAAATGAAATTCCACATCCGAAGCATAAATGCTTGAATTTTCTGCAACTGCCAACCTAACCATTTGCAACCTTTGTTGCTCGGGAATAATCTCATCGTTTAACTTGAAAGGACTCATTGGCGTAACAACCATCCACACCTCATCAATATCAGCTCTGTTAACCATGTGATTGGCAATAACGAGGTGTCCTAAGTGGATTGGATTGAATGACCCAAAATAAAGACCTATTCTTCCCGATTTAGCTCTAAAAGTCATTATCCTAGGAAATCTGAGACTACTTTTAGAGTTTCTGCGTTTGCTTTCTCTAGATCGTCATTTACTATTTCTACATCAAATGCCTCCGCCGCTTCCAATTCCCTTGAAGCCTTCCCTATTCTCTGCAGAATTTGGCCCTGTGAATCCGTGCCTCTTTTATTCAATCTCTTTGCCAACTCTTCAACTGAAGGTGGCATAACGAATATCGATAGTGCTTGGTCCTTGAAAACTGACTTTAATGTTTGGCCTCCAATTACATCTACATCAAAAACAGGAGTTAATCCTTTATCCCAAAGCCTTTCAACCTCGCTACACAGAGTCCCATAGCTTAGCCCTTCATACACCTCCTCCCATTCAACAAAAGCATCATCAGCGATTTTTGAGGCGAAAGATTCAGATGAAATAAAATAGTAAGACTTTCCGTGAACTTCGTCTCCTCTGAGTTCTCTTGTAGTTGCACTAACGCTAAAGCCCAAATTGAGATCAGGATGTGCCATGAGGTGTTTCACCAAGGTTGATTTCCCAGCTCCAGAAGGTGCTGAGAAAATAATGGCCTTGCCATCTCCCTTTGGCAATCTTCCTGCTGGCATTAGAGTACGTTTAGGATTTGTTCTTTAATCTTTTCAAGTTCGTCCTTCATTTGGACTACTANCCTTTGGATGTNAGCGTCATTTGCTTTAGAGCCCAAAGTGTTGATTTCCCTNCCTATCTCTTGGGCTACGAATCCCAACTTTTTNCCNGCTCCAATTCCATTTGAAAGAATCTCTTCAAANTGGTCACAGTGTGCTGCAAGCCTACTCCTCTCCTCGCTTACGTCNTGTTTTTCAATGTAAAATAGGACCTCCTGCTCGAATCTGGTTTCATCTATTTTATTCTTATCTATNGCCTCCTCCAANTTTGTGCGAATCCTTTCTCTCACCCTTTTAAGTCGTGCGTNTAAAAGTGGATCTAAATCAGCTGANCAATCTCTAATAACCTTTATTCCATTCACGAAATCAGATTCTATTGCTTCGCCCTCTACACTCCTAAAATTGTCTAATTTATCCAAAGCCTCAACAATCAATTTCTCAATCTCTGCCCAAGATTCATCGTTTAATTCATCCTTGGAACTTTGTGTTGCATCAGGTATCCTCATTGCTAATGCAAGAAGGTCGCTGTCATTTGATTCAGACACAGCCTTCAGTTGCTCAATATAATTTTCCACAACTGCAGTATTTACCTCGTACTTTACTTCAGAAGGATCTAACTCGTAGAAAAGGAAAAAATCGCATTTACCTCTTATTACTCTAAAGCGCAAAAGCTTCCTAAGTTCCATCTCTTTTTCCCTAAACATTGAAGGAATCCTTGTATTAAGGTCGAATTGCTTGCTGTTAAGCGAACGTACCTCAATGTTGTACTTGCGGTTACCCACAACGCCCTCGGCTTTTCCGTAGCCAGTCATCGAACGAATCATGGCCCAAAGATACGAGGGTCGTACCTTTGTGCTCCTATGTCGAGTATAAGAGAAATACAAGCCCCGGTTTCTGCTGAAATGGAAGCGTTTTCTGAGCATTTCAGAGAAGTCCTGAAATCCGATGTTGCTCTACTCGACATCATAATGCGCTACATAGTAAAGCGCAAGGGCAAGCAAATGAGACCTCTTTTTGTTTTTCTTGTAGCCCAAATCACAGGTGGTTGCTCCCCTAAAACGAATACAGCTGCATCACTCATAGAGCTACTTCACACTGCAACCCTAGTACACGACGACGTCGTAGATGAAAGCCCCATGAGACGTGGGTTCTTTTCAATTCAAGCACTTTGGAAAAAGAAAGTTGCTGTACTCGTTGGAGATTACCTTCTTTCAAAAGGTCTTTTAGCAGCAGTTGAAAACGACGCATATGATATGCTCAGAATCACTTCAAGGGCTGTAAAAGAAATTAGTGAGGGAGAGCTTCTACAAATTGAGAAATCACGCAAACTCGATATTACAGAGGATGTTTACTTCGAAATTATACGACGTAAAACAGCCTCGTTGATTGCTGCTTGTTGCGCATGTGGGGCATCATCAGCTGGAGCCTCGGACGAGGAGGTGGAAAGAATGTGGCAATTTGGAGAGAANGTNGGTCTCGCATTTCAAATCAAGGATGACCTTTTAGATCTTGGAGAAGGAACCCGAACTGGTAAACCAACTGGCNTAGACATCAAGGAAAAGAAAATTACCCTTCCTTTAATTCACCTTCTAAACAACTCTTCTTCTCGCGAAAGAAAGCGCCTTTTGAAATTGGTGCGTAAGGCGCCAAAAAATTCTGCGGCAGTTAAAGAAGTCATGACTAGTGTATTAGAGGGTCCTGGCATGGAGTATTCAAGAGGCCAAATGGCGAAACTTCGAAACGAAGCCGTTGCAATGTTGGGTGGTTTCAGCGAAAGCGCTTCTAAACAATCTTTAATAGACCTATTAGACTTTACGATCAATAGAAATAAATGAGACAATTAGTATTTATGTTTTTGGTTTTGGTTTTGTGCTCCTGTAGTGAAAATGTTCGGAAAGAAGGTGTAATAGAGACTTGGCCAAACGGAGTGACTAAAATGGAGAGAGTACACCTTGCTGGCGACACATTTTTGGTTAAACACTATCACGAAAATTTTAAACTTCACATGAAGGGTAGGGCGTTTCTACGTGATAGCGAAGAGGTGAAGCACGGCACTTGGGAATCATATTACCCAAATGGAAGGAAGTGGTCCCTAAATACATTTGTGGAAGGAGTGAGAAATGGCATCTATAAAACCTGGCACGCTAACGGAAATTTGAATATCTCTGGCCATTATTCTATGGGCTCTTCTACTGGAGTCTGGACTTTCTATAACGGAGAAGGATCTGTAGTTAAAAAGTTTGATGCCACTCCTGGAAACTAGGGCTTTATCCACAATTTCAGGTAGAGAACGAGGTGGATTATGAAGGGATTTGGGCTCAGCGTGAGCTTAGATTGCAACATGCTAAAATCATTTGGGTTTAGAATAATTAGAGCGGGAGTTTTGTCTCTTTTTGTTTGCGCTTTTTCTATTATACAAGCCCAAAACAGCACTACGCAAGAGGATTACGTAAAGAAGTGGAAAGATGAGGCAGTCCGACAGATGGAGCTTTACAAGATTCCAGCGAGTATTACCCTAGCCCAAGGCATACTTGAAAGTGGCAACGGGATAAGCGAGTTGGCAAAAATGTCAAATAACCACTTTGGCATAAAGTGTCATAAGGATTGGACTGGAGGACGAACTTATCACGATGATGACGAGAAGGGTGAGTGCTTTAGGGTATATGATGACCCTAAGGATAGTTATGTAGATCACAGCAAATTCCTTTTAAGAAACAGATATGCTAGTCTTTTTGAATTGGACCTTGATGATTACAAGGGATGGGCAAATGGGCTCAGTAAATGTGGTTATGCAACAAACCCAAAATACCCTCAACTTCTTATTAAAATTATCGAAAGGCATGAGCTCTACAAGCTTGATACTGGAGATTGGGTAGATGAAGGTGAGGCCGTTGCAGATGCATCAAAAGCTAGAAAGACAAACAATCTTCATACTTCGAGGACCCTACACAGTGTAAGTACGACTGAAAATGGAATCCAATTTGTCTATGCCGATGAAGGGGATAATATTAAAAAGCTCGCCAAACAGTTTGATATGATGAAATGGCAGTTCCGCAAGTACAACGAGATTGATAAGGATTACATTTTCCGCAAAGGAGAGGTGGTGTATTTACAACCCAAAAAGGCAAGTGGATTTGCAGATTGGCATACCGTACGAAAGGGAGAAACTATTTGGTCTATTTCTCAGAAATACGGAATAAAGATGAAATCCTTGGCAAAAAAGAATAACATACCAGTTGATTCACACTTGAGAACTGGAATGAAACTCAGTTTGAGATGGAGACTTACTGAGGATGGAAAACTCCCTGGTTACGCCAAGCTTTTAGGAGCAAAATAGTTTGCTTTTTCAGTACCTTGCATGTTATTAAAAGTAATCGCTCATGCCCTTTTATCAGCGCTTAGGTAAGATTCCTCCAAAANGCCACACTCAGTTCCGCAAGGAAGACGGCAGCTTGTATCACGAACAGCTCTTTGGTACTATAGGCTTTTCTGGAAATGCATCGTTATTGTACCACCATCATAGACCTACAATGGTAAAAGAGGTAGTGGGCACTGTCGATGTTGCACCTAAGATTGCTGTAAAGTGCAACCTGTTATCTAGAAAACTAGAGGGATTTAATGTTGCACCTGGAAAGGATTACTTGGACTCTAGGGTGCCTGTATTGTTTAACTCTGACGTTTGCCTAGAACTTGCAAATCCACCAAAGGTTGAAAGTGAAGATTTCTATAAAAACTCAGACCAAGACGAAGTGGTGTTCGTTCATCACGGGTCAGGTGTGCTTCACACAATGTACGGTCGCATAACTTTTAGAAAGGGTGATTACTTGGTAATTCCTCGTGGAACTATTTATCAGTTTGNGTTTGAAAATGATGACAACAGACTNTTGATAATTAACTCTTCATCTCCAGTACAAACGCCTAAAAGATATAGAAATTACTTTGGCCAGTTACAGGAACACAGCCCTTATTGCGAGAGGGATATCAGAACACCTGAGAAGCTAGAAATTCACGATGAATTTGGAGAGTTCAAAATTAGAATTAGGAAGGACGGAAAAATCCACGATTACATTTATGCAAACCACCCATTTGATGTTGTAGGTTGGGATGGATTCAACTTTCCATATGCATTTAATATTGACGATTTTGAACCAATTACAGGGAGAATACACCAACCACCTCCGGTGCACCAAACATTTGAAGCAGGTGGATTTGTGATTTGCAGTTTTGTGCCAAGACTGTACGACTATCACCCAGATTCTATCCCTTCTCCATATAATCACAGTAATATTGATTCTGACGAAGTTCTTTACTATGTTGCTGGAAACTTTATGAGCAGAACTGGTGTTGGCCCTGGTCAACTCACCCTCCACCCTGCTGGCATTCCTCACGGTCCACACCCTGGAACTTACGAAGCTAGTATTGGTAAAAAAGAAACTATTGAACTTGCAGTAATGGTTGACACATTTAAACCACTACATCTAACCCAACAAGCGTTGGACATAGAACTAGCCGATTACCACAAATCTTGGCTTGATTAATTGAAACAAATGGTATTAGAAAAGATTGTCCCTGAAGCAGATGATTTTCTGCCTTTGCTTGGAACAGACCACGTAGAATTAATTGTAGGAAATGCCAAACAAGCTGCATACTACTACATGAGTGCATGGGGATTCCAGCCTCTCGCGTACAAGGGTCTTGAAACTGGAAGCAAGGATAGCGTTTCATACGCCGTAAGACAGGATAAAATCACATTAATCCTTACCTCTCCACTTGAACCAGGAGGTGATCTGAACAGACATATAAACGAGCACGGGGATGGCGTGAAAAATGTTGCCCTTTGGGTAGACGACGCAACAAAGAGTTGGGAAGAAACTACTTCAAGAGGTGCAAAAAGTGCATTCACACCCAAAGCCCTTGAAGACGATAACGGAAAAGTAGTCCTAAGTGGAATTCATACTTATGGTGAAACTATACACATCTTCGTTGAGAGAAAAGATTATAACGGTGTTTTCATGCCTGGTTATACTGCTTGGAATCCCGATTATAAGCCATCTACCGTAGGTCTTAAGTACATTGATCATATGGTTGGAAATGTAGGGTGGGGTGAGATGAATACTTGGTGTAAATTTTATGCTGAAGTAATGGGGTTTGCACAAATCATATCATTTGATGACAAGGACATCAGCACAGAATACACAGCTCTTATGTCCAAGGTTATGAGCAATGGAAACGGAAGAGTGAAGTTTCCTATCAACGAGCCGGCTGAGGGTCGTAAGAAAAGCCAAATCGAAGAGTACATTGACTACTACAAAGGAGCAGGAGTTCAACACATTGCAGTTGCTACAGACAACATCATCGACACAGTGACTCAGCTTAAAGCTCGTGGAGTAGATTTCCTATACGTTCCTGACAACTACTACGACGACGTTCTAGATAGAGTTGGAGAAATAGACGAAGATCTAGAGCCACTTCGAGAGCTAGGTATATTGATCGATAGAGACGATGAGGGGTACCTGCTACAACTATTCACAAAGCCAGTACTTGACAGACCTACACTGTTCTTTGAAATCATTCAGAGAAAAGGAGCCCAAAGCTTTGGAAAAGGGAACTTTAAAGCTCTCTTCGAAGCAATTGAAAGAGAACAAGAAAACAGAGGAACTCTCTAATGAGCACAGGTCCAGTACTGAAAGTCAGAAATCTTAGTATAGCCTTTGACAAAAGGGTAGTTAACGATTTGAGCTTTGAAGTACTGCCTGGAAAAACAACTGCCATAGTTGGCGAATCTGGTTCTGGAAAAACTGTAAGTTCAATGGCTATAATGGGGCTATTACCACAGAGTGCCAAAATCGAATCTGGAAGCTACACTGAGCTGAAGCCTGGGATAGATATTAGTATGATCTTTCAAGATCCAATGTCCTCTTTGAATCCATCAATGAGGGTTGGTGAGCAAGTTGCTGAGCCAATACTTGTCCACGAAAACCTTGATTTTGAATCTGCGAAATCTAGAGTTTTGGATCTCTTTGAAGAAGTGGAACTACCTTCACCAGAAAGTTCCTTCAAAAAATATCCTCATGAGTTAAGTGGAGGCCAAAAGCAAAGAGTAATGATTGCAATGGCTCTCGCGTGTAATCCCAAGGTCATAATTGCTGACGAACCTACTACGGCTCTAGATGTAACCGTCCAAAAGACTATTTTAGAATTGCTTCAAAAGCTTCAAAAGCAAAGAAATTTAGGCGTTCTTTTTATCTCACATGATCTAGAAGTTGTTCAGGATATATCTGATTATGTTCTTGTTATGAAAACTGGAGACACTGTAGAACAAGGGCCTTGTAAAAATGTCTTTGACAATCCAAGCCACCCTTATACAGAAGAGTTAATTGCATCTAGACCCCGTAGAAATGAAAGTTTAAAGCCAAGCTCTAATGTCTTAATCGAAGCAAAGCAAGTATGCCTCAATTACAATTTAAAGAAGGATATGTTAGGACGAGTAGTAGAGACTTTTAGGGCAGTTAAAAATGTTAGTCTAACAATTTACGAGGGAGAGCGCGTGGGGCTGGTTGGGGAAAGTGGCTCAGGCAAATCTTCTTTAGGAAAGCTCATTTTAGGAATGGAGAAATGCAGTAGTGGAGGTGTTTTTTGGGATGGGGTAGAATTAGACACTCGAAACAAAAGTAAATTTTCAGATTTCAAAAAAATTGCACAACCCGTTTTCCAAGACCCCTTTAGTGCACTAAATCCCAGAATGAGCATTGGCTCAGCATTACAAGAAGCCATAGATCTAGGAGGAGGAAGTTCAACAGTAGAAAAATTGTTAGAAGAGGTGGGATTAAGCGCGCGTGATGCACCCAAATATCCAAGCGGATTTAGCGGAGGGCAAAGGCAAAGAATTGTTCTAGCTAGAGCACTTGCTATGGAACCCAAATTCCTAGTTCTTGATGAAAGCGTGGCCGCATTGGATCTAAGAATACAGGCGGATATTTTGGCCCTCATTTCAAAAATCCAAAAGGAAAGATCGCTAGCATTTTTATTTATTTCTCATGACCTAAATGTGATAGAAGCCATCTGCGATAGAATCGTAATAATGAAGGATAGTGAAATTATTGAAGAAGGGCCTACTGATAAAATCTTCAAAAACCCTGAAAATTCCTATACAAAAGAGCTTCTTAATAGTCGACCCGGTGCTTAATTTTAGCACATGAGTGAGAACTACATTTTAAGCAATGTTGAAGGGGGTATTTTAACGCTTACTATCAACAGGCCAAACCAACTTAATGCACTTAATAGCGAAGTAATTGCTACNCTTTCCAAAGAGATTGAAGAAGCCCAGTCNAACAACCAGGTTAAAGTAATTATCATTACTGGATCTGGTGAAAAGGCATTCGTAGCTGGGGCAGACATCAAAGAATTCGCAGATTTCTCTNCACAACAAGGAAAAGATTTGGCCGCTNTAGGTCAAGCTACATTNTTTGACAGAGTTGAAAGATCTTCAAAGCCAGTTATCGCAGCTGTTAACGGATTTGCACTTGGTGGCGGCCTAGAACTAGCTATGGCAGCTCACGTTAGAGTAGCTTCTACAAATGCAAAACTTGGTTTACCAGAAGTGGGGCTNGGAGTAATCCCTGGATACGGTGGAACACAAAGGTTAGCNCAATTGGTTGGNAAGGGAAAGGCAATGGAATTAGTGCTAACGGCANNAATGATTAGTGCAGATGAAGCAGCTACTCTAGGTTTAGTGAACTATTCTGTAGACCNAGAAGAACTAATGAATACGTGCCTTGGAATTGCAAAGAAGATGATGCGAAATGCACCGACTGCTCTGAGCGCAGCTATCAAATCTGTTATAGCTGGTTACACTGATTCAGTAGATGGGTATTCGGTGGAGATTGAGCAGTTTGGCCTATGTTTTGGGNCGGAAGATTTTAAAGAGGGTACAACGGCATTTCTTGAAAAGAGGAAGGCAGAATTTCCAGGAAAATGAGCGTAGAAGNTNTAGAAGTTGCAGTGGTAAACAGCAGTGACCACGACCTCCCTCAATACAGCACAGAACAAAGTGCAGGGTTAGANTTAAGAGCATCGCTAAGCGAATCTATCNCTCTTCAACCAGGCGAGCACAGACTCATATCTACTGGTTTAAAAATAGCTTTGCCAGAAGGAACTGAAGCCCAAGTTAGACCTAGGTCAGGACTCGCATACAAACACGGAATTACAGTGCTCAACTCTCCTGGCACAATAGATGCCGACTACAGAGGCGACGTTGGAGTCATCTTAATCAACCACGGCAAGGAGCCTTTCGTAGTAGAAAACGGAGAGAGAATTGCACAATTAGTTATAGCGAGATACGTTCAGCTACAATGGAAACCCACAGAAGATTTATCGGCAACTGAAAGAGGTGCTGGTGGCTTCGGAAGCACAGGAGTAAAATGAATATTATCATCCCCATGGCAGGCAGAGGCAGTCGCCTTAGACCTCACACATTAACAACGCCCAAACCTTTGGTTCCAGTTGCAGGAAACCCATAGTTGAGCGTTTGGTTGAAGATATCGTACGAATGCTTCCTGAGTCAGTAGACAAAATCGCATTTGTTACTGGAAGGTTTGGCGCGGAAAGTGAAAATGCACTATTAGAAGTTGCAAAAAGACTTGGGGCAGAAGGAAGGATTTGTTACCAAGACGAACCCCTAGGGACAGCTCATGCAATTCTTTGTGGGGAAGAGCTTCTCGAAGGACCAGTAGTTGTTGCATTTGCTGACACCTTGTTTAGGGCCGACTTCACAATTAGCGCAGAAGCAGACGGCGTGCTTTTTACTCAGAAAATTGAAGATCCTAGAGCGTTTGGGGTTGTCGTTACAGACGAAGGTGGTAATATCACAGATTACGTAGAAAAGCCCCAAGAGTTTGTAAGCGATCAAGCAATGATTGGCATCTACTCTTTCAAAGATGGGGCGCGTCTCAAAAAAGAGCTACAATATCTAATTGACAATAATGTGCTTTTAGCTGGTGAATACCAATTGCCAGATGCGCTGCGCAATATGACTAAGAATGGGCTCAAATTCATCCCTGGTGAGGTAAGTGAATGGATGGATTGCGGTAACAAAAAGGTTACTGTTGAGACAAATCGCAGGGTATTAAATATCCTCGAAGAAGAAGGTCGCCTACACGAAGGTGATGGTGTCGACCCAAGCGCAAATATTATTGACTCTACCATTGTGCCACCTTGTTACATTGGCCCAGGAGTTACTATTGTGCGATCTGTTGTGGGACCTCACGTAAGCCTTGGAGCAAATACAGCCGTTACTAATTCAACATTGCAGGATTGCCTTATCCAGGGCGACACTACCATAGACAATAGCGTGATGGATGGAGCAATGGTTGGTGCAAAAGCGAGCGTAGTTGGCACGCCTCTTGATGTGAGCATTGGAGATTTTTCTTCTATAGGCTAAATGAATTCTGCTAGAGTACATATTGTCGTTTTACTGATGCTTTGGGCTGGTTTTGCTAAAGGCCAAACCCAGCAAAGTGCAACTTTTGAACCCTCTAATGAAACCGCTCAGCGTGCCTATTTCCTCGCGCAGAATCACTTAGTCAAAGGAGATCTAGAACAAGCTTATGCGGCATTTCAAACTTGCGTTGACGAAGAACCTGATGTAAGTGGCTTTCACTTTGAACTTGGTAAAATTGAGCTTGAACTTGGTAGATATGAATCAAGTCTTAAGCATTTAAACGAAGCAATAGAACTTGAAACAACAAATGATTGGTATCACTATTATAGAGGCCAAACTAACCTCACGCTTGAGAAGTACGACGACGCTTGGGCTGACCTTATGGTTTGGGCTAAAGAAAGACCTGGAGATTTAGAGTCATTAGATCTTGTTGCAGAGTTATTTCTGGTCTCTGGTGAGCTTTGGCATGCGTATCAAGCATACTCTTTCTACGAAGACGAGATAGCAAAAAATCTAGAAGTTCGAGTAAAAAGAATGATGCTCGTTATGAATTCTCAGCTCAACGAAAGGCAGATAGTAGAGTTTGTAAATGATGCAATACGCGATTTTCCAGAGGAGCCATTATTCGTATTTGAACGGGCTGGCTTGCATGCAAGCAATGGGGATTTTTCAAAAGCAATACCCATTTACGAAGCGCTCATAAATTCGAATCCAGAATTTTTAGAATCATATATCTCACTAGCAAAATGTCATGTCGCCTCAGAAAGCGGAACTGATATCTACCCATTGCTAGAAAAGGGGTTTAAGTCTGTGGATATTGATTCGGGTGATAAGATGAACTTATTACTTTCGATTAATGATGATGCACAAATTGACACTCTATTATTGATTGCCCTTGATGCTCACCCTGAAGATCCTAGGCTAAACCACTTCATAGCCATGAGGCATGTGTCTTTTGGACGTTTTGAAGATGGCTTATCATCGTACGAAAAAGTCGTACAACAAAATCCATCATCGATTGAAGTTAGAGAGGAATACTTGTTTTTACTCTATAAAATGAAAGATTGGGAGGGATTAGTTAAGTACAGTAAAGAGGCGTTGACTTATTTCCCATTAGAGTCTGTTTTCAATTATTACGAGGGCGTTGCACATGCGCAATTGGGCGATCATAAAAATGCAGTCAAGGCATTTAAAGAGGGGCTAACAATAGTATTTGATGCTCCTGAACTTGGTGGAATTCTCGCTTCAAACCTAGCTATGTCTTATCGAGAGTTGGGAGAACTTAAAAAGTCTTACACAGCGTTTGAAGAAAGTTTGGAATACATTGAAGATCCTTATGTGATGAATAACTACGCTTATTTTCTAGCCACAGACAGGGTGGATATTCAAAGAGCACTAGACCTAAGTACAAAGGCAAATAATGCGGTTCTTGAAGCAAACTTTTTAGATACTCACGCTTTGGTTCTTTTCTTGCTCAACAGGAATGAGGATGCGTTAGAAATGATACGTCAGGCTAAAGCATTGCTCCCCGTTGAATTAGGCCCAGATGCTGTTTTTTTGGAAAGAG
>PBEE01000004.1:0-39267 GCA_002717605.1 Crocinitomicaceae bacterium
ACGAGTGTGGTTGTGCGGATATACCAGAGGAAGATTGTGATTGTAACGGCAACCAACTTGATGCGCTAGGAGTATGTGGTGGAAACTGTGCAGAAGACATCAACGATAATGACATATGTGACAATGAAGAAATAGGATGTACTGACCCATCAAATCCAAATTATGACCCAAACGCGGCATTTGATGATGGTTCTTGTTTAACTGGTGGTTGTACTATTCAAATTGCATGTAACTACGATCCTAATTCTGAATACTTAATTGTTGGATCTTGTGACTTTATAAGTTGTTCGGGTTGTACTGATCCTGAAGCTTGTAACTATGATCCTGATGCAACTCTAAATAATAATACATGTGAAGAACCAGAATACGGTTATGATTGTGAAGGTACTTGTTTAAATGATTCTGACGGTGATGGAGTATGTGACGAATTTGAAATTCCTGGTTGTACTGACCCAACAAACCCAGGCTACAATCCAGAAGCTACTGAAAATGATGGTTCTTGTTTAGTAGGTGGATGTATTTACCCTGTTGCTTGCAACTATGACCCTTCAGCAGATTACATGATAATTACGATGTGTGAATTTATTTCATGTATAGGTTGTATGGATCAATTAGCATGTAACTTCGACCCAGATGCTACTCTTTCAAACTTATTGATGTGTCAGTATCCAGAAAACCCAATATTCAATTGTGATGGATCATGTTCTAATGATATTGACGTTGATGGAATATGTGACGAAGAAGATCCATGTATAGGGGAATACGACGATTGTGGAGTCTGTAACGGTCCTGGAGCTATTTACGAATGTGGCTGTTCTGACATACCATTTGATGATTGTGACTGTGATGGAAATCAAGAAGATGCTATTGGAGTATGCGGTGGCTATTGTACTGCTGATGCTGACTCGGACGGAGTATGTGATGATGTAGATGACTGTGTAGGCCAATTAGACGCTTGTGGTGTATGTAATGGTCCTGGAATTCCAGAAGGTGCTTGTAACTGTGCTGGCAATGTAGATGACGCGATTGGCATATGTGGTGGGTCATGTGAAGCAGACGAAAATGAAAATGGAATATGTGACACAGAAGAGGTTGGATGTACAGATTCAAACAACCCTAACTATGATCCAAATGCATCATTCGACGACGGGTCATGTATCGTTGGTGGATGTATTGTCCCTTTTGCTTGTAACTATGACCCAACAGCAGGATACTTAATTCCAGGATCTTGTGATTTCACATCATGTACTGGATGTACTGATGAAGATGCTTGTAACTACGATCAAGAAGCTAGTATTAATGATGGAAGCTGTGAACTGCCATTATTTGGATACGATTGTAATGGAGATTGTAATAATGATTCAGATGGAGATGAAGTTTGTGACGAGTTTGAAATAAGTGGATGTACTGATCCTCAAAGTCCAAACTTCAACCCAAGCGCAACAAATGATGATGGCTCTTGTCTTGTTGCTGGATGTATACAGCCATATGCTTGTAATTATGACAGTAGTGCTGACTACATGGACATTACAATGTGTGACTTTAGTTCTTGTATTGGTTGTATAGATGAACAGGCTTGCAACTACGATACACTAGCAACAATTAATGATTTCAGCATGTGTGAGTATCCGGAAAATGCATTTGTGGATTGTGATAGCAACTGTTTAAATGATACTGATGGAGATGGTATTTGTGATGAGAATGAAATTCCTGGTTGTACAGACCCAACAGCTACAAATTACAACCCTGAAGCAACTGATGATAATGGAACTTGTATTCCAGAACTATTTGGCGGATGTATTATCCCATTTGCGTGTAACTACGATCCTGAAGCAGATTACTATATACCAGGATCTTGTATTTTTGGCCCTTGTGATGGAGCTCCTCAAAGCGATTATTGTTACGAGCAAAATGCATGTAACTATTCGGCTTTTGGACAGTGTGAATTTGAAAGTTGTTTAGAGCTGGGTTGTATTGATATTGAAGCTTGCAACTATGATTCAACTGCATTGTATAACGACGGATCGTGTGAATATGATCCTAATTATTGCTTAGAGATTGAAGGATTTGATTCTGAAACGATGTTTGATGAAAATATAGATGACAACTTACTCATCAAAACATTCTCTCCTCCGCTATCTAAGACAATAAAAATTAGGACGTTGAATAATGCAATAGTAAAGGTTATTGACATAAGTGGAAAGGTTATATTCAGTCAATTAGTCACAGAAGACCATAATTTTATGGTAACAACTGAGACTAAGGGGGTATTCCTTGTAATTGCTACTGATATAGAAAATGGCATGATTCATACCACGAAGTTGTACGTTCACTAACTTCAAAATTGTATAATGTTTTGTATTTGTCGTTAATAAAGCAGTAGTGTATTTTACAAAATCGAACAGTTTGTAGCCTTGCCAGGAGTCGAACCTGGATTTTGGGTACCGGAAACCCACGTAATATCCATTATACGACAAGGCTATATGGTTGATGAACAAAATTAGGTTTATTTTTGAGTAAAATTTAGACAATGCAAGCAGCTAATATAGAAAGCTCTTTTGAGCAATTAATGAAGGAGCTTACTGACCACAAACTTTACGATTGTCTAAATACTCTTGAAGACGTTAAGATCTTTACTGAGTATCACGTTTTTGCAGTTTGGGATTTTATGTCATTATTGAAAGCCCTCCAAACTTCACTTACTTGTACAAAAACACCATGGACTCCTAGAAGAAATTCTAATATTGCGAGATTTATAAATGAAATTGTTCTGGGCGAGGAGACAGATGTTGATGCTAATGGTAATTACAAGAGTCACTTTGAGATGTACCTCGATGCAATGGAGGATATAGGTGCAGATACAACTCAAATAAAGCAGTATATAGAATTTCTGGAAAAAGGCCAAACTGTAAAAGAAGCTCTTGAAAATACAGGCGTTGAAAATTCGATAAAAGATTTTGTCACTTTCACATTCAGCGTAATTGAAACAGGCAATGATCATATGATAGCTTCGGCCTTTACATACGGAAGAGAAGGACTAATTCCTGAAGTATTTATTGAAATCCTAAACAAGTCAATCTATCTAACCAACAACTCATACAAGACAATGAAATACTATCTTGAGAGACATGTTGAGATTGATGGAGATGAACACGGTCCTCTATCACTAAAAATGATAGAAGAGCTATGTGATACCCCAGAAAAGACCTATGAAGCAAATACTGTGGCAAAAGAATCTATACAGCAGAGATTAAAGTTTTGGGATGCGATTGCTTTAGCAATTAGTTCAGCACCTGAAGTGGAATCACAACTGAAGAATTAGAGCGTTCTACTTTTACTAAGTAGAAACCATTCCTTAGTCCACTTATATCAATTGACTGGCCAATCCCTTGAGCACACACATATCCACTAGTTGATAAAAGAGTCCAATTTGATGTCTCTGAAAGTATCGCTTGAATAGAAGCAGGATTTGGGTAAAGTATCAATTCTTGTGCAGGCTCGTCTATCCCAACAGAGTTGTAGAGCATAGGGTCATTTGTAATACTCAAGGGAATATTTTCGCCTTGGTACTCAGCTAATATATCAAATGAACTAACTCTGTATATAAAAATGCTAGTTGATCCATTTAAGTAGCCAAGAGCATTTCCTACTATCCATATAACTCCATTATCATCTATTGAAAAATCTATTGGTTCTTCATGAAAACCAGAACCAAGGTAATATCCAATATCATGCCATCCGTCCTGATTTAATCTTGTAATCTTTACGTTTTCATCATTCCCATAAACATTAGTATGAGATAGCTTAATTAAACTTCCCTCATACTTTATTATTTTTTTCCCCTCTCTATAATAGGGAGAAGCTGTAGTAACAATGCTACTTGGAACACCATCTCCTTGGCTGAAGTTAACTACTCCATTTCCAATAGGAGCTCCCTCCCTTTGCAGTGAGTATAAAAGCGATGCACCACCTTCGTATGGCGCAATATCATTTGCATATGTAAATCCAAAAGCTCCATCGTCAGGGCCAATATTTGCCCAAAGCGGATTACCAGTTGTTCCCCAAGACCAAACCGTAGCTTGCTCAATTCCATCATCAATAGTTGATCCTACAACGTAAAGTGAATCATTGTGAACTTTTGCTGTCTCAACCTTTTCTAACATTGCTGGGTGCCCCCACACTTGATAATCACCAGTTTCCAATGATAATTGATCGTCAACGTTTAGCATCCAACAATCTCCCTCCGTATCTCCAATGATATATGTAGATCCCATCCACCTAACAAAGGTTGCTGGCGTTTGATTTTCTTCATGTTCAATTTCAATAGAAGTGGTGATTTCCCCTGAAGCTTGGCTATTGGTTACGTAGTGTATAACAGAATTATAGGTACCATTTGATCCGTGCTTTTTAGATAGTACTTTTATATCATCAGTGCCATCTACTAGAATTCCATCTACAATGTTTTCAACGACAGATCCTGAAGGTGTTAGAATACTCCATGCATATTCAAAATCGGAATCGTAATAGACTATATATCCTCGAACTGTACCATCACTTTGGCTTGATGTTGAACCAAGTGCATAGACTCCTCCACTTGGAGTAGGAATAATTGTAGAAGCAACGTCTTCATATACTCCTCCTATGACTCTTAATTCAACATCAGATTGAGCAAATGACGTTGAAAAAATTAGAAATGAAGCGATTAAGGTATATTGTTTCATCACATTACAGCTTCGTACACACATTTAAGCGTAGTTAATATTTCGTTTAAATTATCTAAATGAAGCATGTTTGCTCCATCTGATTTTGCGTTTTGTGGATCAGGATGGGTTTCAATAAAAACTGCATCAGCTCCTGCAGCTACAGCTGCTTTCCCAAGAGTTTTTATATACTCTGGATTTCCTCCTGTTACACCNGAGCTTTGATTTGGTTTTTGTAGACTATGAGTTAAATCAACTACAGTAGGTGCATATTTCTTCATTACAGGAATTCCCTTCATATCTATTACGAGATCCTCATAACCAAAAGTTGTCCCCCTTTCTGTAATCCAACATTCCTCGTTCCCAGAATCCCAAACCTTTTGCACAGCGAATTTCATTGACTCTGCACTCAAGAATTGGCCTTTCTTAATGTTCACAATTTTCCCAGTCTTAGCTGCTGCAACAACAAGGTCGGTTTGCCTGCATAAAAAAGCTGGGATTTGGATTACATCTACATAATTAGCTGCAAGCACAACATCCTCTATACAGTGAACATCAGTGGTAATAGGAACATTGTACTTTGTTGCAACTTCTAAAAGTAAGCCTAAAGCTTTCTCATCACCTATTCCAGTAAAACTATCTATCCTTGACCTATTTGCTTTTTTAAACGAGCCCTTAAAAACCAAGGGAAGTTCTAATTTTGAGCATATGCTGACAACTCTGTCAGCCAGGTCTAAGATTTGGTCTCCTTCAACCGCACATGGACCTGCAATAACTAGCAAGCGACCATTTGAAATTTTATTAAAAGCTCTTCTTCCCATTATCTGTGTAATCGTATAGAAAGACCTCTGCAAGTCGTTTGGGCACCCATGTCTTCTCTAATAAATAATCCCGCTGGCTCTTCCACGCATACGTATAAGTCTCTTTTATTTTTTGTAGTGATTTTAGCCCAAATCTCAAATCTAGAATCTCCCCAACCTCCGTCTTTATAGTTCACACCCCAGGTTAAGTCCTCATTACGAATAATTTCCAAACCACCAGATATCAAGTATTTGGGCATCCAACCACCAGTGTATACCGAACCATTTACAGATAATTTATCAGAATACTTGTACTTGACATTTACTCCAAGTTTAGCAGGTAGTAGAACCATTCTACTAACTGAAGTTCCTGTTTGGACTACTGAATCAATAGACACTGTTTCATCATATATGCTTTCCCATGTCAAGCTATCTCCATATACTGGCAAACCTGTTGTTGTAAGTCCATCTTGAAGCCAATATACACGTGACCCCTCAGGTTCAAAAAGCAAGCCAACGTCCTTAAAATTAATGTTAACTTCAAATGGAAATTCTTCCGGAAAAATAGGAACAGTACCAGAAATTCCAATTCCATATGCTGGTGTTAATTTTCTATTCTCTCCAAAGTGTAATCTAGCTTCAGATTGTACATATGATTCTAATGAATCCGCGTTATCACTAACGTACAAGTAACCATAGGGAGTAGTCCACTCTGCTCCTACTAATCTTTGGACTAGTGAAAGTTCAAGCCTTTGGCGAGTATCATTTTTATATCCACCTATACTAAATCTATTGAATACACCTGCTCTAACCCCAGAGCCACTTAGCACATTTAATTCTCCTGTAGAACTTGCATTTCCAAACCAAGCTAATTCAAAAAGATCTGTAGTCCATCTACCATCAACAATTGCTTCAGAGCTAAAACTTCCACAAACTGACCAAACTTTATCTTTTTTAGGATCTGATGTCCACCTAATATTAAATCCAGCTGTTGCTCCTATATATCCTTTTGGTCCTTTATGAGCATTTAAAATTGGATCAAGAACATCACGTGAAATAAATCCTCCTTCAGCCAGCGTATTCATAAAACCAGCTGTAATTGTATTACTTGTTTGAATAGCCCAAGCTTCGCAAGAATAACTTAAAGTTGTCTTTTCTTTTTTCACCACTTTGAAAAGAGAATCGTTCCGAAATGTTGTCGATTCTGTTGTGGTATAAACTTGGCTAAAGGCATTACTAAAGCCCAAACCTACAATCAATAGTATTAACCCAAACTTTTTCATTATTCTTTGATCAAGTATGTTCCTTCAGCTCTTATTTGAACTCTTACTTCCTCTGTTCCATCAAATACAACTGCTCCCTCTGTACTTACATATACGGTTACGTCAACTGTTGCTCCTGGAACGAGAAGAGAATCATTTGCAGGAATTTCCACAAATCCATGTCCATCTTGCCCCAGATCCATATTATTTGGATCAATAACGACATCTCTAACTATTTCTGTTTGGGATGTATTATTAACCGTGTACACTAGATGCGACTCAACCTGGACTGGAAAAGTGCTCCAAAAGTCAACTAACAATCGACCGTCAAAACTTGTAGAATCAATAGGATCTATTTCGAAACTATCTTCTAGTAGTAGACCATCAAAACCAACGTGTATTGGAAGCTCTAATAATATATTTATGTTAGGCTGCATATCGACATCGATATAGTCGTTCCCAAGGCTAACATCACCATAAGGATTAAGTTCAATATCACCTACAATTTCTAGTTTCTCGGGCATCATTTCTAGTAATTCACCTAGAGTACTCTCTTCTTCCATCAGGTCTAATTCTAAATTAGTTGTAGATAGCAGCTGACCATTATTCCATTGGGCTCGAGCCATATCATGAACATCATAAATAGAGGGATGCTGAAGCTGAAGCCCATCAAAATTTAGAGAATCAAAGGTGAGTCTTATATCTGCACCTATTGTATTTTCTAATTTTAGTTTGGCGATTGCTCCATCCATCTGAATGATTGCATTTGGTAGCGGAACTGTATCTGTTATCAATTCTTCTTCTGAAAATCTAGAGTCTAAATTACCGAAATATCCTAATGCACTCTTTACTTCAAAATTTTGGAATTGAATTGTGACTTTAATGTTATCCTGGCTATTAGCAAAAAATATTTCCTCATTTAGCTGAGAACCTTGTGCCTCAAAGTAAGTTGTAAGCAAGTTATTTGAAACTCCAGCCGAACCAGTTAAATCAAAAACAGCATTTTCAAGTGATAATGAACCCGAAGCGAAACCAATATTATCATCGGTTCCAGCAGGTATTTCAAGATCTATTCCAACCTGTTCTCCATTTATCGTACAACAGGTAAGATAATAGCTCATATCTAAAATACCCCCTATTGAATTCTCGACAGTAAAAACCATTTCACCTGAAGTTACTACTACCTCTCTTAAGTACGCACCAGAAGATCCACCTAGATTTATAATTGGAATTTCATCTTCTTGAAGTATAAATGGATATTCTGTTGGCACAGGAATATCTACGGGAATATTCCCTATACCAATATTTTTTTCAATCAATGTATCAGGAAGAACAGGAGCTATTGTTCCAGATGTAAATTCAACACCTTGATTTAAAACAATTCTAGCAGGATTTCCATCTGTTAATACTATATCAAGAGAATCTTCAACAAATTCAAGCCACCCTATTCTATCATCAAGTAAAGGTAAAAATACATCAGTTTCCCAACTTAAGGGTTTTCTATTCTCACACCCAACCAGACAAAAAATTACTAGAGCTATAAAAAAGAAGTATGTTTTTTTCATTTAGGATTTGGAGTTATTGTCAAAAATACGGTTACAGCCACAAGCCACAATGAAAGTGTTACCAACTGAGGCCAGATAAAAGGACCTACAATCAAATACCCAGCAAACGCTATATATGAGAGAATTAGCCCCTTTCTGTTTATTAAAGTTGCCAACATTGGGATAGTCCAAAGTAAATTCCAATTACCCCAAGTGTCAATGTGATCAGTGAACAACCACATCACTAAAAGCAGCACCCCTAACAAAGCAGCAACTATCTGTATAGTTTTAACAACGATTTTAGTTACAAGGTTGCTTTCGCCTACCAAATACCTAAGTAATGCTACCAATATTAAGAGTAGAAAAAACAACAAATCTGGTGACTTAAACTTAGCTATGACAAAGCTTTCAGCATTCATCCAAGATGTTGGAGAAATAATGAGTTCTTCAGAATATTTTACCAAAGGCATAGAATCTATTTCCATTCTTTCAAGCGCTAGGTAAAGCTCATCTGGAATATATGCCGCTGCGCAGCCCTCCATGACTTTATCTGCTTCAGGGCCAAGGATGAAGTCCATCCCAAATTCAGTCCAAGGTGTACAAGCTATATATGGTTTAAGACCATCTCTATAGGTCCTTCCGTCAGATTGACAATTAGTTTCTAAAAATTCACCTAGTGCTTCTTCAAGAACAGTAATTATCCTTGATGCACAATTATCTCTGAAAAATTCATAGGAGTATGTGGCGTTTTCTGGTTTGGCATTCCACTCAAGGTATTTAGCTACTGCTTTTACCTGCTTGGGATTTAAGTTTAGGGTTTGGGATTTTATACCCCTTTCTGATTGATTATAAACTCTAAAAAAGTGATGATATGGTTCAACTGTCAACTTGTAATCGAGCCTTCCTTTTACAAATTTGAAATAGAATCCGTCATTAAAAGAGAAGGTTCCATAATTGAAAACCCAATCCGACTCAGGGAGGTTTAATGGATCGTAAACCCTAATAGCAGTATGGCCAAAAAGAGAATATATATCCTCTCCNGGGCTAGCGGTTAGTACGCTGATTTGGGTTTGGNCGCTGAGATTCTCGTGCCACTGGGTTTGGGCTTCGGATAAAAAAGGCAATAAAGCTAGAAGGAAAGTAATAATCCCTCTTCGCAATTCTGACGCTTTCCCCGAAAGCCAAACGCTCTTGTAACCATCTGTTACTGGATCAAATTCAACATGAAGATCTCCTCCTGGCATCTTAACCTTTCTCGAGGGATTGCCTCCATTTATTGTATGATCAATTAATGCTGCGGCAACAGCTCCGGTGCCACAAGCTTCGGTCTCTGCCTCAACACCCCTTTCGTAAGTCCTAAGACATATTTCTGACTCTTCTGATGTATTGCTAAGGCCGCTAACATTTGTGCCATGGGGCTGGTATTTTTCAGAATACCTTATCTCTGATCCAATTTTCTCTATGTCAATTAANTCAAGAGTTTCAGGTGAGTCAACTCTGAAGATGTGATGTGGTGATCCTGTATTTACAAACCAATCTCCTTCTACTTCTTTGGGCACTCCTACTTTTTCAAATTCAACACTCGGAAGGTTCAAATCTAAATTCCACCTTACTCTATGAAGTCCATCACATGCTTCAAAAACAGCCTCATCTCCTACCCAACCCGCTCTTCTTGCATATGCATAAGTTGCTCTAGTTCCATTACCACAAAAGGATATAGAGCCATCTGGATTTCTGAAATCACAGAAAATGTCAGCTTGCACTTTTGATGAAGGTCTTATGAAAATAATCCCATCCGTTTCCTCACGATTACAAATTTTTTGAATCAATTGCTTATCAAATTCTTCAATATCCCATTCTAAAGCATTTATCATGACGAAGGTATTTCCCGTCCCCTCCCACTTCTGAAATTCAAATTGCATACCTTCTTTCATGCTTCTAAGGTAACGTACCTTTGCATCTGATGTCGAATTTATCAGACTCAATATCGAATGAAAAAATCCTTAGTGCGTATAAACTTATGCGTACTGCAAGACATATGTCTAATATTTATGAGGAAAACGCCAAACTAACGGCAAAATATGTGCATGCTTGCTCTAACGGACACGAGGCAATTCAAGTAGCTGCAGGTTCTTTATTAAGAAAGCAAGATTGGCTTAGCTGCTACTACAGAGACGATAGCATTTTGCTTTCAATGGGCTTGAAGCCATTTGAGTTAATGTTACAGTTATTCGCAAAAAAAGATGATCCCTTTTCTGGTGGAAGAACCTATTACAGCCACCCTTCTCTAAACAGAGATGATTTGCCTAAAATCCCTCACCAAAGCTCAGCAACTGGAATGCAGGCTATACCAGCTGCAGGAGTTGCAATGGGCTTGCAGTATAGGGAAAATCAAGGACTTGATGTGTGGGATGAGGGAAATGCTCCAGTTGTAATGTGTTCATTAGGTGACGCTGCAATTACAGAGGGTGAGGTGAGTGAGGCTTTACATATGTCTGCACTACGTAGGATGCCTATAATATGGCTTATTCAAGATAATGAATGGGACATTAGTGCGCATGCTTCTGAGATAAGATTTGGCGATGCCCAAACTATGGCTGCAGGGTTCCCACCAATAGAAGTTAAACACATTGACGGAACAGATTTAGTTGCTTGTATGGAGTTAATGGAAGAAGTCTTTAGTAAGGTTAGAAATGAAAGGCGTCCTTTTTTAATTCACGCAACTGTCCCATTACTAGGTCATCATACTTCTGGTGTTAGACGCGAATTTTATAGAGATGATTTAGATGATGCAAGACAAAGAGACCCTCTTCCAAAAATTGAAAAGATTCTTTTAGAATATGGAGTTATTTCTCAAACAGATTTAGATGCACTAAGCGCAGATTTACGCAAAAAAGTTGAAGCAGATTTTGCAAGAGCAAGACATGCTAAAGAACCAGTTTTTGAAGATCTAATCGCACATAAATTCGCTCCAACAGATGTAACTGAAGAAAAGGGGGAACGCCATCCTGAAGGTGGAGAAGTTACACTTATGGTAGATTGTGCTCTTCACGCTATGCAAGAGCTTATGGAAGAGTATCCCGAATCTTTACTTTACGGCCAAGACGTAGGAAAGAGGTTAGGAGGAGTATTTAGAGAGGCTGCAACGCTTGGCGATAAGTTTGGCGATGAGCGAGTATTCAACACACCTATCCAAGAGGCATTCATCATAGGGTCTACGGTGGGTATGTCGTGCGTGGGTTTAAAGCCAGTAGTTGAGGTTCAGTTTGCAGATTACATTTGGCCTGGGCTCAATCAATTATTTACAGAACTAAGCAGATCATACTTCCTATCAAATGGCCAGTGGCCAGTACACTCATTGATTAGAGTACCTATTGGAGCTTATGGTTCTGGAGGACCTTACCACAGCTCATCAGTGGAATCAGTGCTATCTAATATCAGAGGCATCAAAGTGGCTTACCCTTCAAATGGAGCGGATTTAAAAGGCTTGATTAAAGCTGCCTTCCACGACCCAAATCCTGTGGTTATCCTAGAGCACAAAGGGCTTTATTGGTCTAAAATCCCTGGTACTGAGGAGGCCAAATGCATCGAACCTTCTAGCGACTACATNGTCCCGCTAGGTAAAGCAAGGACGGTTCTAGAAGTNNATCCTTCNNAAGATTCNCAATGCAGTATCATTACTTATGGCCGTGGTGTATACTGGGCAAAGGAAGCAGCAGAAAAGTTCCCTGGAACAGTTGAAATCATAGACTTGAGATCCATCGTTCCAGTAGATATGGAAGCTATTGCGACGTCTGTTGCGAAGACTAACAGATGTCTAGTTCTGACAGAGGAGCCTGTGGAAAATAGCTTTGGGTTAAGTCTAAGTGGGCGAATTGCTTCGGAGTGTTTTGAGAGTTTGGACGCAGCGCCAAAGATTTTGGGCTCTGTTTCACTACCCGCTATTCCTCTGAATTCTGAGATGGAGGAGGCGGTGTTGCCAAGCGCAAACAAGGTTGCTGCTACAATTGAAGAGCTACTAAGCTACTAAGCTAGCGTATCCCTAAATACTTGTGAACTTGCTCACTCATGAGCCAACCCTCACCCTCTGGACTATTGATGTGCTTCTGCATCATTTCGAACACCCTTTCCTTCTTGCTCCATTCGGGCTGCAGGTAAAGAAGGGNTTGTGGTCTTACGTGTGAAGCTTGTTCTTTAGCCCAAACCAAATCGTGCCTATTCACTACCACCACCTTCAATTCATCTGCTTTAGTGTAGCTTTCCGATAAGCAAGGTTTGAACTTTTTTGGCGATAGAGTTATCCAATCAAAATTTCCTCTAATTGGATGCGCACCAGAAGTTTCAAGATGAATTTGAAACCCATTTCTCTTTAGTTCGTCTGTAAGCGGTGTCAAATCGTACATACACGGCTCACCTCCAGTAATCACTACTAGTTTATGTCCACTGCGTATTGCGCCATCAACTATTTCAGAGGCTGTTTGCACGGGGTATTCATCAGTAGGCCAACTCTCCTTCACATCACACCAAGAGCATCCAACATCACACCCAGCAAGTCTTATGAAATATGCTGGGTAGCCAGTGTATTTTCCCTCTCCTTGAAGAGTTGGAAACACCTCCATTACTGGAAATCCATTAGCCATTTTCTTCAACAACTTTTGCGTCTAAATCGAATGATGTAGCGCCAGTTATTAATACAGTTGTGAAATCACCAATTCTCAGGTGCAAATCATCACGCACCTCTATCCTCACTTCGTTATCAACATCTGGAGAATCAAATTCAGTTCTTCCAATCCAATATCCACCCTCACACCTATCAATCATTACCTTGAATTCCTTACCTATATGCCTGCGGTTAAGCTCTTCAGATATTCCTGCCTGAAGCTCCATCACCTCTTCTACCCTTCTCTTTTTCACGTCCTCTGGAACATCATCTTCCATTGAATACGCATGAGTATTCTCCTCGTGAGAATAAGTAAAACACCCCAATCTTTCGAATTTCATCTCACCAACCCAACGAAGCAAGTCCTTGTGGTCTTCCTCTGTTTCTCCAGGAAATCCACAGATCAATGTTGTGCGAATAGCTATGTTAGGCACTTTTGAGCGTATATCTGTGATAAGCTTTCCCGTCTTCTCTTGGGTTATACCCCTACGCATAGATTTTAAAACTGAATCTGATGCGTGTTGAAGTGGCATATCTAGGTAATTACAGATCTTATCAGATTCTGCCATAACGTCAATTACATCCATTGGGAATCCTGAAGGAAATGCATAATGCAATCTTATCCATTCGATTCCTTCTACCTTATCTAGCTCCCTTAATAGTTCTGCAAGTTTTCTCTCTTTGTAGAGATCTAATCCGAAATAGGTAAGGTCCTGAGCAATGAGGATTAACTCACTAACACCTTGTTTTGCAAGATTTTCAGCAGCTTTAACTAAATCCTCAATTGGAGTACTCACGTGCTTACCCCTCATTAATGGGATCGCGCAAAACGCGCAAGGCCTATCACAACCTTCAGCAATTTTTAAATAGGAGTAATGCGAAGGGGTAGTTAGCAATCTCTCTCCAACTAATTCCTTTTTGTAATCTGCTCTAAGAGTTTTGAGAAGTCTTGGCAAATCCTTTGTGCCAAACCAAGCATCAACCTCAGGGATTCCTTCTTCTAATTCTTCCTTATATCTCTGCGACAGACATCCAGTCACATATACTTTTTCTACTTGGCCTTCTTGCTTTGCCTGTGAAAACCTAATAATTGTATCTATGCTCTCCTGTTTTGCAGATTCAATAAACCCACAGGTATTGACTACTACAATCCCAAAATCGTCCTGCTTTGCCTCGTGCTCGACATCGAAGTTATTTGCCTTAAGCTGAGTCATAAGCTGCTCTGAATCAAATAGATTCTTTGCGCAACCTAGAGTTACAACATTGACTTTTCTGGGGTTTGAAGTGCGTGCTCTCATTAGCTTNCCTCAAATGATTCTGGAAGAAGTGAATCGATGAATTCTANNGGATTAAAATCCTGTAGATTTTCCATTTTCTCTCCTACNCCAATNTATCTAACTGGCACCTTTACCNGATCACAAACTGCAATCACNGCACCGCCCTTTGCCGTNCCATCNAGCTTNGTTACAACTAANCCNGTAAGCGGTGTTNCTTCNNAGAATTGTTGGGCTTGAAGAAGGGCGTTTTGGCCTGTAGACCCATCTATAACGAGCCAAACCTCCTGTGGAGCACCTAGAATAATCTTATCCATCACCCTCTTAATCTTGGAGAGCTCATTCATAAGCCCAACCTTGTTATGCAAACGACCAGCTGTATCAATAATTACAACATCAGCTCCTTGAGACTTGGCAGATTCAAGAGTGTCGTAAGCAACAGCAGCGGGATCAGCACCCATTCCTTGAGATATCACTGAAACGCCAACTCTCTCGCCCCAAAGTATTAATTGGTCTACGGCAGCTGCTCTGAAAGTATCNGCAGCACCTAAGACAACCTTTTTACCCTCACTCTTATACCTGTGAGCAAGTTTGGCAATACTTGTAGTCTTACCTACTCCGTTAACTCCAACAACAAGGATTACTGCAGGCCCATCCCCTCTTTCTACTTCGTCAATTGAAAACGGTTTGTAGTTTTCTAGGGCTGCTCCAATATCATCGCCTACAAGCATGTGAGCAATTTCTTGTCGCAACATGCCCAAGAGTTCATTCATATCTACATACGCCTCCCAAACTGCCCTCTTCCTAAGTCTTTCAATGATTGCTTCAGTTGTATCAACACCTACATCAGACATCATTAGAGCTTCTTCCAGATCCTCTAATAATTCTTCATTGATCTTTCGCTTCCCTGTAAAAACCTTAGCAATGCGAGAAAGTACCCCCTTCTTACTTTCCTTCAGACCTTCGTCGAGGCTTTTCTTTTCCTCAACTTGCTCCTCGGTTTGGGGCGTTTCCTTTTTACCAAATAGTCTTTTAAAAAAACTCATTGTCTAACTGTTGATACTGTTGCAAAAAAAAGACCGGTCCACATAGAACCAGTCAAATTTAAATACGTTCTTAAAAGTAAAGACCAGTTTTCACTCGCTAATTACTTAGCGAAGAAGTCCTTTACTTTATCGTTGTGTACGATCTGCTCAACAAATGTGTATGCACCTGTCTTTTCGCTACGTACCATCTTGATCACTTTCGTGTGTTGCTTTCCTCCACCTTTCTGGAGTGACGCTACTACTTTCTTAGCCATTGTAGATTAATTACAGGGTTACTTAATTTCTTTGTGAACAGTGTACTTGCGAAGAATAGGGTTGAACTTTTTAAGCTCCATTCTATCTGGAGTGTTCTTCCTGTTCTTAGTTGTCACATAACGAGACGTACCTGGGCGGCCTGAGTCTTTATGCTCGGTGCACTCTAGGATTACTTGAATACGGTTGCCTTTCTTGGCCATAGTTTTCGAGAATTGGAGGGCAAAGATAGTGAATTCTTCTCGGAATTACCAAGCATTGCAAAGATGAAGTTTTTTAAGTGGATTGTAAACACTTTAAAGTGTACAAGGGATTTTAAAACTGCCATTTAGCAATTGCTCAGACTTTAGTTTTACTACTAAGCATGAAGATCCCACTTTTTAATTCAGAATCGTCTAAACCCAAAAAGCCCGTACGCAATGTTCGCAAGGGTTCCAAGGACACAAAGTCGAAAGTAGCAGAGAGAAAGAAGAAGAACTCAGACCTTGATCTGGATATTAAAAAATTCAGCTTTAAAGAAAGATGGGAGGATGAAAGGTTTAGATCAACTGTAGGTATAATCACTTTAGGCCTTTCATTATTTTTCTTTATCAGCATAATATCCTCGATGTTCACTGGTTCTGAGGATCTTTTACTCGTGACTTCTGGAGCTGCTGCTGATGGAGAAATTGCTTTAAATGAAGGTGGAAACCTTGGTGCTTACGTTGGGTACTACATAGTTAGAGGAACATTTGGCCTAGGGACTCTAATTCTGCCATTTATGCTCCTTTTACTAGGTGTTAGATGGTTAACAGGGAAAAACCTGCTCCCGTTAGGCAAGTCTTTCAAATGGTCTCTTGCTGGTATGATTATTATCCCTTGGACTCTAGATTTCTTCTTCAGAGATTTAGCTGGGGATTACCTCATAGGTACTACTACTCATTTTATGAGCGACCAGATTAAAATTTGGTTTGGTGGCTGGAGGTTCATCCTATTACCTCTTGTCTATTTAGTTGCACTAACCCAAATCATACCTGGATGGCAGAAGCACATAAGCAAAGACGCTTTCAAAAATCTCTTCTCTTTCCTAAAAAGCAAAAAGGGAGACATCGATGATGACTCAGAAAATCTTGGCTCTTCAATTCCGGAAACTTCTCCAGAAATAGAACCTGTAGCAGAAGAAACTCTTGAGGAAGAGAATAAAGAGGATCTGGACCAAATCATAAACGATTTTCTCGATGGAAAAACCGAACAAGTAGAAGCTGCAGAAGAAAAGGAAGCTGAAGTTGAAGTGGAAAAACCTTCAGTCGAGAAAACTGGCGTCGACCTTGCGCTTGAAGTCGTTGAGAAAAAGGAAGAGACTACTCTAAGCGATAATGAACACCGCGATTTAGTCCAAGATTTTGGCGAGTACGACCCCAAACTAGAGCTAAGCAACTTTAAGATGCCTGGTTTAGACCACCTCGTTAACCACGGAGATGGTGCGAACATGGTGAGTCAGGAGGAACTCTCAGAGAACAAGGATAAAATCATAGAAACACTGCAGAACTTCAAAATAGAAGTTGCAAAAATCTCAGCCGAAGTAGGTCCGACAGTTACTCTCTATGAAATAGTCCCAGCCCCAGGTATCAGAATTTCTAAGATTAAAAACTTAGAAGACGATATCGCTCTTAGCTTAAGTGCTTTGGGAATTAGAATCATTGCTCCTATTCCAGGAAAGGGTACCATTGGTATTGAAGTGCCAAACTCAAAACCCGATGTGGTTAGCATGCGAGCACTTATTAGTTCTGATAAATTCCAGGACAGCGATGCGGAACTTCCAATTGCGATGGGTAAGACCATTTCTAATGAAACCCACGTATTTGACCTTGCCAAGATGCCTCACCTACTCATGGCGGGTGCAACAGGTCAGGGTAAGTCTGTAGGACTAAATGCCATGCTCGTGAGCATGCTTTACCGAAAGCACCCAAGCGCACTGAAGTTTGTCCTAGTCGACCCTAAAAAGGTTGAGCTTAGCGTTTACAACCATATTTCAAGACACTACCTTGCGCAGCTTCCAGATTCGGAGGATGCTATCATCACTGATACAGACAAGGTTGTGAATACTCTAAATTCGCTTTGCAAGGAGATGGACCAGAGGTACGAGCTTCTCAAGGATGCCCAATGCCGAAACATAAAAGAGTACAATAAGAAGTTCATCAACAGAAAGATTGTACCCGAGTCTTCTAAGGGATTACATCCTGAGCGCGGGCACCACTACCTGCCTTACATAGTCCTAGTTGTTGACGAATTTGCTGATTTGATAATGACTGCAGGTAAGGAGGTGGAAACCCCAATTGCAAGGCTGGCGCAACTTGCTAGGGCGATTGGGATACACTTGATAATTGCTACTCAGAGGCCGTCTGTAAATATTATTACGGGTACGATAAAGGCTAACTTCCCTGCAAGGGTTGCCTTTAGAGTTACTTCTAAGATCGATTCCAGGACTATTCTTGACGCAGGTGGCGCAGACCAGCTCATAGGCAGAGGTGATATGCTTATGAGTACTGGAAACGATTTGATTAGACTACAGTGTGGATTCGTAGATACTCCTGAGGTTGAGAGTATTTGTGATTATATAGGAGGTCAAAGAGGATACGAAACCGTTTACGAGTTGCCTGAATTTGTGCCTGAAGGAGGAGGTGCAGGAGAAAGAGGAGCGTCAAGTGTTGAAGAAAGGGATGTGATGTTCGAAGACGCGGCAAGAGTAATCGTTATGCACCAACAAGGATCTACATCTCTACTCCAAAGAAAACTTAAGCTTGGCTACAATAGAGCCGGTAGAATAGTCGACCAATTAGAAGACGCCGGAATTATTGGGCCATTCGAGGGATCAAAAGCAAGGAAGGTTCTTATTCCAGATGAAGTAAGTTTGGAACAACTTTTGATAAGAATAAAGAGTGCAGGAGACGAACCATCAACTATCTAAACAATGAAAAAGAAATTTAACTCTCTATTATCCATTGTACTTTGTGCTTTTTGCTTCACTTCTTCAGCCCAAACCGCAGACGAAATTTTAAACTCCTTGAGTGAGCAAGTAAAGGGATACAAAACTATTGATGCTACATATAGCTCTTTCATGGTGGATTTGAAGAATGACTTTACAGAAGAAATGTCTGGTCATATTTTTATTAAAGGAAATAGCTTCAATTTAGACATAGGTGATTACGTGATCATAAGCGATGGCACTTCGGTTTGGACATACGACACAGAGGCCAACGAATGTTATATAGATGAAGCAGAAATGCTAATTGAAGATGGTATGGACCCATCGAAAATTTTCACTATTTGGGAGGATGATTTTAAAGCTGAATTAAAAGGAAATATTGACGTGAATGGTGCTCAGTGTAAGCATATCAACCTATACCCAAATGAATCTAGTGAGAAAACTTACCACACCATTGAGCTATTTGTCAAAGGCCAAACTACCTACGAAATTGTCAAAATGCTCGTAAAGGGCCGCGAGGGAAATAATACAGAATATAATATCAAATCATTTAAGACTGGTGTAACAATTCCAGATGGTACTTTCCAATTTAATGAGAGCAACTACCCTGGAGTTGAACTCGTAGATAACCGCATTTAATCTTCACGGATATAGAAACCCTCTTCGTCTAATTGGGGTTCTATAAATGGCATAAGGCCAGGCACAATATCCGTCGTGCACCACTGTCCGTTGTGGAAAGTGCTGAGTTCCCAAGTTGAATTTACCCAACCTCCATCCTCTTGAGTTTGGCTCCATTCGAACCTTGTGGCAATTGGAGCAGGCAAAGAGCTTAAATCCCAAGAAGCAAGACTATCCTCAGCAAGAATCGCACTGTCTAAAGGCATGGCGTCTAACTTTCTTGCAAAGGCGTCTAATAGGGCATCGTGCGCTCGAATAGCATAATCAGTAGGATCTGTGTCGTATAGGTCTCTAAATATCTTTACAGCTTCAACTGTTGTACTATCAGACCAATCCACCTCTCCACTTACTGGAATTGTTGTTCTAGTTCTTGTGAGGAATGGGAGGTCAATAAAGCCCAAATCCTTTACATCTGATCCAGCATACACATATATCTCGGTAGAATCATTTTTCTGTATAACCGATTGGAGGCTTGACAACATAGACCTTGATCGCTTACTAGCAAGAGAGACAACAACATTCCTCTCGTAGAACTGAATCTTATCTGCAAGTGTGCCAATTGAATTTCTAGACCCCAAAACTGTGTCGAATCTTATAGTGTCTACTAAAAGTGAATCGTATGGTAAAGGTTCTATGGGATATAGATCCAAGAAATGTTGCTCAATTGGCAAATCTGACCCTCCAGCAATAACGAATATAACATTATCATTAACATGTTCAGTAAGGAGTTTATTGATGATTAAATCTGTGTAATGGATTTTAGCAGGGATAATAGACCTAATATGAGCCCCATAATTAAGGAGATGGGTATTTACCTTTGTCAGAAGAATGTGTTCAGCTCCAGACCTCTCCACCTGCCCCATACTCTTCGAGAGAACGGACTGTTGCAAGGGACCAAAAACAACATCCATTCCATTGATATCATCGAACTCCCACAATCTATTATCAAGAGTATCTGGAACCTCGTCAAATAGGTTAAGCTCAACATTATAGCCAGTTTGGGCTAGTCGTAATGCAGCCCAACGCAATCCATTGACGTGCTCCATTGAAATTTCTCGCATCCTCCACTCCCTTCTTGGAGGTGGACCGATTGTATCAACTACTAGGTTTGTAAAGAATGGCAGAATTGCAGCAACTTTCATATCGTAGGTAGAAGTATCTACACTGGTAGAATCGTTTGCGCTTGCTATGAAGCTTGCGCAAAGTGCTACTATAATCGATATGTATTCAACTACCTTCATTTATTATTCCCATTCAATAGTTGCTGGAGGCTTAGAGCTAATATCGTAAACAACTCGATTTACACCTCTAACCTTATTTATGATATCGTTACTAACCTTTGCTAGGAAATCATATGGTAGGTGAGCCCAATCAGCTGTCATACCATCTGTACTTGTAACAGCTCTTAGTGCAACTGCGTTTTCGTAAGTTCTTTCGTCTCCCATTACTCCTACAGATTGGACTGGTAGAAGGATTGCACCTGCTTGCCAAACTTCGTCGTAAAATCCTGAATCTATTAGTCCTCCAATGAATATGGCATCTACCTCTTGTAGGATTCTAACTTTCTCAGCAGTTATATCTCCTAGGATTCTAATGCCCAAACCTGGGCCAGGGAATGGGTGTCTGCCAAGTATTCTTGGCTTAATTCCCAGCGCCTTTCCAACCCTTCTTACTTCGTCTTTAAAAATTAAGCGAAGTGGTTCGACAACTTTGAGAGTCATGTAGTCAGGCAGCCCACCTACATTGTGGTGGCTTTTAATCGTCGCCGAAGGCCCTCCTGTTGCGCTAACAGATTCAATTACATCAGGGTAGATTGTACCTTGACCTAACCAATTTGCTCCCTCAACTTCTTTCGATGCTTCGTCAAATACATCAACGAATACTTTCCCAATTGCCTTTCTCTTCCTTTCAGGGTCTGTTAATCCCTTAAGTTCTTCAAGGAATTTATCTCCAGCTCTTACTCCCTTTACGTTAAGCCCCATGTCCTTGTAATTCTCAAGAACTTGTTCGAATTCGTCCTTCCTTAGAAGTCCATTGTCAACGAAAATGCAGTGTAATCTGTCGCCTATTGCTCTGTTGAGCAACTCTGCAGCAACTGTTGAATCAACTCCACCCGATAGGCCAAGGATAACTTTGTCTTCCTCTCCGATTTGGGCTTTAAGACTTGCAATTGTTGCTTCAGCAAAGTTATCTGGCGTCCACTCTCCTGAACATCCACATATACCTAGAATGAAATTCTTTATCAAGGTAGGTCCTTCTGTGCTGTGGAATACCTCAGGATGAAATTGAATACCCCAAACCTTTTCTCCAACTGCTCTAAAACCAGCAAATTTCACATCGCCAGTACTGCAAATAGTTTGGTATCCTTCACCTAAGTCTAAAATTGTATCTCCGTGGCTCATCCACACTTGACTCCCAAGAGTCATGCCATTAAGAAGCTCATCAGATATTTCTACCACACTAAGATTTGCTCTACCGTACTCTCTTGAATCACTTGCCTGTACATCACCACCATTTCTAACGGCTAGATATTGAGCCCCATAACAAACTCCTAAAAGAGGAACTTTACCAATGATAGCTGACAAATCAGGCATAGGAGAATTTTTATCCCTTACGCTGTGAGGACTACCTGAAAGGATAACTCCCTTACAGCCTTCAGGAAGTGAAGTACACTTATTCCAAGGAATAATTTCTGAGTAAACATTTATCTCGCGAATCCTTCTAGCTATAAGCTGAGTATACTGCGAACCGAAATCTAAAATCAGAATATTTTCAGAACTTGGACGTAGATCAGACATATAAAATATTTTTCTACAAAGTTACCTCTTGTATTCGCTTAATTTTGTAATGTTTTCACACAAATACCTATGCTTTATCCTCAACTATCATCAAAAAGAATAATACTCGCATCAAAAAGCCCCAGACGATATGAATTAATTCGCGGCTTAGAGATTGAACCTGAGGTTGTGATACGAGACGTTGATGAAAGCTACCCACCATCTGTTAAAGGACCTGAAGTAGCCAGATTTGTAACCTTAGCAAAAGCTGGTGCATTTGGCGACATTCTCAAAGAGGAGGACGTATTAATCACTGGCGACACTGTAGTTCTTCTTGACGAAGAAGTATTAGAAAAACCCAGCGATAGAGATGAAGCTATTGCTATGTTAAAAAGGCTTTCTGGCAGAACTCATACTGTAGCATCAGGAATTGCAGTAACTACTCTTAATGGAGGGACAAAATGCGTTGTCGATACATGTGAGGTTGAATTCAATGAGATTTCTGAAGAAATCATCAAGCATTATATCGACCACTACAAACCCTTTGACAAGGCTGGAAGCTACGGAGTCCAAGACTTAATAGGATATGTTGGTGTAAAGTCCTTAAAAGGTTCGTTCTACACTGTTATGGGACTTCCTGTCCACCTTCTACACCAAATGCTATCAGAGCTTAAATAGAAATGGTTGGCGAAGTAATAGAGACAATCTCTCCAATAATTTCTGAAGGAAGTCCAGAATCACTTAGAAGCTTAACCACCTCATCCACAGACCCTGCTTCTACCGACACCAAGAGACCGCCGCTTGTTTGAGGATCGCAAAGTAGATCCCTTTTAAATCCTTCAGGTAATTCTAAATTCTCTCCATAACTAGCGAAATTTCTCCTAGCACCTCCTGGCACACACCCCTTTTGATGATAATCCTCTAGAGCTTCTCTATCAAAGGTTGGAACACTTTCAAAATCTATTAATGCCGAAGCATTGGACCCCTCACACATTTCTAGGAGATGTCCCATAAGGCCAAACCCAGTTACATCTGTCATTGCATTAACTCCTGTTACCTCTGCCAATCGTGCACCAATTTTATTCAGTGACGACATTGACTCAATTGCAGTGTTTATGTGGTGATCCTGAACAAGCCCTTTTTTTTGGGCTGTAGAAAAAATACCGACACCTAGAGGTTTTGTAAGAAAAAGCTTGTCTCCAACCTTAGCTGAGGCATTTGCCTTTATATGACTCAACTTCACCCTTCCTGTTACTGCAAGCCCAAAAATTGGTTCAGGTGAGTCTATGCTATGACCTCCAGCAAGAGGAATGCCTGCCTCTTCGCAAACTGACCTACCCCCCTCGAGAACAGCGCCTGCTACTCCATGAGGAAGTTTATCTATGGGCCAACCAAGTATGGCGATAGACATCAGCGGTTTTCCTCCCATAGCATAAATGTCAGAAATAGCGTTTGCTGCTGCAATTCTTCCAAATGTGTGAGGATCGTCCACTATGGGCATGAAAAAGTCAGTAGTGCTAACAATTCCAGTGCCATCACCAAGGTCTACAACAGCGGCATCATCCTTTGTGTCGTTGCCAACTAATAAGTTTGGGAAGATGGTTTCTCTGTTGATACAGCTGAGTATATCAGAAAGAACACTTGGGGCGATTTTGCATCCGCATCCTGCGCCATGAGAATACGATGTTAGCTTAATGTCTGACATTATTTTGAGTTGTAATCAGTTAGAAATTTGCTCAAATGTATAGCGCAATCTTTTGGGGATAGACCCTTGCAATTAACTGGCGTTCTATTAAAAACTGTGCGCTTTTTAAGGCCGTGAGAATAGGTTTTATCGTAATAAACTAAGGCAATTTTTGCTGCAGTAGCTAGATCACCTTGATCCAAAGCGTTTTGAGCTTGGCTAGCGTTTTGTAAGCCGATTTTAGGTGTAATTCGCTTAAAAGCTCCAGCTAAAAGGATGCGATCTATGTCTCCATACATTTGGACCAAGTGATTCACTCTATCATCCTCTGTGCGCTCCATTTCAAAGCATGTGCTTTTTATCATTTGTGTGTAAAAAGGCTCGGGAAGGTTGACCTTTCCTATAGTTCGGCTTTCATTTTCTACCCAAATAGGTCTTGGATTTTCTCCCCAGGCATCAATTTCTCTTAATCTGGAAAAAAGTAGATTAGAAAACTGCTTTGAAGAAGGTTGTTCGTGTCCATCTAAGTTGCCAAAAGCAGAGCCAAAATGTTTGGCCATTCCTTCGAGATCTACAATCCTTTCACCTTTTATTTTGCCCAATTCACCTATAACGTCAGTTTTAGCAGAACCAGTCAATCCACCAAGAATAGCTAAGTTAAGGGGTTTGTCGTACATTGATCTTGCATGTGATTTATACGCTTTATATCCTCCATCTAAAACAATGGCTGGGATAGACGCCGTTCTTAATAGCCATGCAACTGATTGAGATCTCATTCCGCCTCTCCAGCAGTGAATTAGAAGTGGATATTTTGTGGTTTGGGATTCGAAAAGCTTCCTACCATAACGGGCCATTTCAGCCATTTTAGGGCCTATTATTTCAAATCCCTTTTCAATCGCTTTCTCCTTACCCTTTTGCTTGTATAAGGTGCCTATTACAGATCTCTCAGCATCAGAGAATAGAGGCCAAGATATAGCGCCAGGAATGTGATCTTCAGCATATTCGATAGGAGCCCTTACGTCTATAACAATTCCTCCTTTATCAGCTTCATTTAAAAATCCTGAAGTTGTTAATGTTCTTGAAGGAATTACCATAAGGTAAATTTAGTATATGAAAAACGCGCCTCAATATGGGGCGCGTTTATGTAAAGTGAAGTTAATTATTTTTTGCTTCAATTTTCTTGATATATATCTAAAACTGCATCAGGCGCAACATTAGGTTCCGAAGAGACCGAAACGGTTTTTTCTTCAGATGAAGATGATCCATACACATCAGTTACAGTAAGCTGAATAGTATATTCTCCAGGCTCTGCGGTAAATCTGGTCACATTAGTGCTATCTGAAGTAAGTTCGGCATTTCCAGAAACTAAAGACCAAGAGTAAGATATATCATCACCATCTGCATCAGTTGATCCGGTTCCATCTAACGCTACTACAATGGCAGTAGTATTCGCATCACTATCGTGGGGTATGACAAACTTAGCCTTGGCAGCTTCTAAAGCTACAGCTGCAAGTGAGTCAGCAAGTTCTTGAGCCGCTACTACTTCAGCAGCTTCTTGGACTGTCTTTCTTTCAATAGCGTCCATGTATCCATAGCTAAGTACAGCGACAGTAGCTACTAGCAATATGATTGTTGCAATGCGTTCCATTAGATTAAAGATTAATATTTTACGAGGAAAATAAGAGCGGCCCAAGGCAGACCCTCGGGCCGCTACATTATTTTCTTACTAAAATGTAATTACTTACGATCAATAATTGACCAAAGTACTAGAGTAGCAATTAAGCCAACAAAACCACCATCTCCTAATGTAGAGATTAGGCCAGTGATATTATCAACTACGCTTGACATTCCGAACATAGTAGTTCCGAATACTACTTCAACTAAAACAGCAAGTGCTGCTAAGCCAATCAAAAGGTTGGTAAGACTCTTGAAGAATCCGCCCATAAATTTAAACACGTTATCCATAGTGTATAGGGTTTTGGTTTATAACTGACCACAATTTTTAGAAAAAAACAGATAGTGAAACTAGTACAAAGATTTTAAGTTCACTTTGTATTGTTAAAATCCCCTGTAAGCCTAATTATAACTGAAGTAACCTGATTATTAGTTGTTTAGAAAAACAGCGGAATTAAACCCAAATAACGCCAATTTTGACCCCATTTAAAAAATCAAAATCACTCAAAACCTGCGGATTTTGACTTTTAACTTTTAAAAAACATCAATATTTAAGCAAAAACTTACTCAAAAAACTCTACCAAACTTATGGATGTTAAATTCGTTTGAAAACGATATAATCAAAACCAACTCTTAACTGAATATGTTGTTAAGCAAAATTACTATTTGATATCATATAGATTTTTGTCAAAACCTCAAGTATTAATGTTACTGTGAGAAAAACAAAGAAGTTTTGTTTAAAATATTTTGTACTATCATAAAATGAATTTTAGTGCTTTTCTAGGTGGTTGGACCAAAGTACAGACATTCCCAATATTACTCCAAGTGACGCTAAACCTGCTAAAATCCAAATTGGATTATCATGAGTCTTAGATTGAATAGCAAAAATACCCAAAACGCAAAATAGGCTAAGCAAAGGAACTACTTGCATCCAAGGTCTTTGATTTGCAAACTTAGAAACAGCCTCTGTTCTTTCATTCCAAACTAATCTATTTAATGCGTCTTGCATATCTCGTCCAAATGCAGGTGCCTTATAAACTGAACCATCGGCTTCCTGGATAGTTACTTCATATTTAAAGTATTTTGAGTCAATATCACTTTGACCTATCAACTTGCAGTCTAATGCTTTACGAGTTTGTTTTTTCATATTATGATTTTCAATATGCAAATGTAGGATTGAAATATTCTGTAACTAACTTATGAATCCAATTGATTAACCATGAGTGATATTTCTTTATCTAACATTTTTGGAAAAGCTTGGAAGCTTTTCAAAGAAAATAGTAGTGATTTAATTGTAATCACATTTTTGTATTTAATTCTTATTGCAATCGTATATTCAATCGACCCTTCAAATGATAAAGTCGATTCAGCTTTTGATTTAATACTTTCAATTGCTTGTGGCATAGCACAAATGATTTTAACACTAGGTTTCTATAAATCCATATTAGACACTGTAGATGGGGGGAAACCACATATTGAAACACTGTTTAACAACACAAAACCCACACTAATACTGCATTACATATTAGGGTCTATTATTATAGGTGTTGTATTTCTGGTGGGATTATTCTTTTTAATCATTCCAGGAATCTATCTTGCTATTAGACTGCAATTCTATACATATATACTGTTGGAACAGAAAGAATGCAATTGCATGAAAGCTCTTTCTAAATCTTGGGCTATGACTGAAGGTCATGTTCTCAACCTATTTTCATTAGGTATTCTTTCATTTTTTATAATAATTTTAGGAGTTATAGTATTTTTAATTGGAGCTTTATTTGCCATTCCATTTACTATATTAATGCTAGCTCTAGCTTATGAAATACTCCGCGATGAGATGCAAGAAAAGATGCGTTTCAGCCTATAACACTTAATTCCTAAAAGTTGGCCTTTCTGTAATCTCGTGAAATGCTATACAATTATCTGCATAGTAGTGAAATACTACGCTTTTTCTTGTGAGTTCAGGATCATTCACCTTTTCTCCGCCGTGTAAAATATTTGCATGCCAAATAAGCACATCACCTTTTGCTGCAATAAAAACTTTCTTCTTTAAGCCTTTCTCTTCTATTATCTCCTGAATTTTATGTTCGTAATCTGAATAGTCTTTTGGTCCTAGCCAAAACCTACCGCCAATATTCCCAAAATCCTCATTCATTACATAAGGCAACCTATGTGAACCTGGATAATAATGCAGCGGGCCATTTTCTATATTCATATCTTCCAATGCCACCCATACCGCGATCATCTTACCCTTAGGAAAAGTAGACATATGAATCGCATCAGAATGAGTCTTTTGATTACTACCCGTCAAGAAATTTATACTTTGAAATAAAGTTGTGTTATCCTTTTGTAAATAATTTAAAATGGTCATCAATTTTTTGTCCGAACCCATTTTATTAATTAAATCAGATTTATGTATCGCAAACATAATCTTGTTCTGGTATTTAAAACTTACCTCCCCGCTTTCTAGCATTCTTTCTATCTCATTATTTATTGCCTCAACATAGTCCTCGGCAAAAAATGATTTAATAATCGCATAACCGTCATTGGTAAAAAATCTGACATCTTCCTTGATCGATTGTGGTAATTTTTGAAATTCAGTATTTATGACATCAATTTCCTTCTGTGAAGGTGTAATCAATGAAGAATTAGCGGACTTAAAATCTTTATTAGAAATAGAGCTAAAATATTTCTTATTCAATCCTAATTTTCTGTAAAAGGGAATATTTCTCTTTAGTTTAGAATAGTTAAAAAAATTATACAGCTCGTAGAGAAATTTACTTTTTCTAAAAAAAAACATAGCATCATTTATACCAAAAATACTTTATTATATAAAGATAAAGTTGTTTACAATAGCAAAAGTTGGGACAACATAATAGTGGAGATTTGTAAAAGAAAGAAGAAAAAACAAAACCTCGCTATCTATATAATAACAAGGCTTTGCGTTTTGATCATGTGATCTCACAGGGACTCGAACCCCGAACCGTCGCCTTAGAAGGGCGATGCTCTATCCAGTTGAGCTATGAGACCGTCCTGTTTTGAAAGTGCAAAGATGCACAAAGATTTTACTTTGAACCTAATTCAAATCAAAGTTTAAAACATAAAGAAGCCTCCTGTTGGAGGCTTCTTTTATTAGGTTATAAAGTTTGTATTAGGATTATTTTGACATGCTAACTGCTTTATTTCCAGTTTTTTTTACATCCTTTGTTTTTGTATCTTTTGTTTTTTCTGATGTCTTAGCACAACAAGATGACTTTTTGCCATCTTTAGCACATGATTTTTTTTGGCCATTATTTGAGCAAGAATCCTTCTTCGCTGAATCAGATTTTCCTTCGCAACAAGTTTTTGTTTTCTTATTGACGCATGAGTCACTGCATGTTTTACCAGTCTTTGCACAAACTTTTTCAGTTTTTACAACATCATTTGAAGATGGAACATCCGATTGTGCTGAGATTGTGCATGTAAAAAATGCAAACGCAGCAAGTAAAAGTAAATTTCTCATTTTAAACTAATTGTATTTTTTTGAACTTGTAATATACAATTTTGTTGAGGAACTAAGAAGAAATGTATAAATTTGCACTCCCGTTTCTAACACTTTAACAATTAAAGTAGTAATATCAGGAGAGGTGGTAGAGTGGTAATACAGCAGCCTGCTAAGCTGTGGGCGAGCAATCGCCTCCCGAGTTCGAATCTCGGTCTCTCCGCATAAACAAATAAAACACTCATCTATTGGGTGTTTTTATTTGTTTATTAGCAAGACCAACAATAAACTTTAAATCTCGTAAAACGTAAGATTAAATTCCAACACCAAAGCTTTGCGATAGAAAGAAAGGACTTATATTTGCAACCGCTTTAATATCGGGGCGTGGCCCAGCCCGGTTAAGGCGCCTGGTTTGGGACCAGGAGATCGCAGGTTCGAATCCTGCCGCCCCGACTAAAGTAAGCCGACTCTCGAGTCGGCTTACTTTATGTTTAACTTATAAAAAATAACGTTAAACCAACTTAACCTTGACTTAAAACCCGAAAATGTATTCTTTTAAAGAATTAGTTTGGGTAGATGTATTTACTCTTAAATTCAAACATGCTAAATAAAGTTTTCAGCATATCTATCAGCTATATAATCTCCAATAGCAAGTGAAGCTGTGGCTGCTGGTGATGGAGCATTTAAAACATGAATACTTCTGTCGGTTGTTTCTATCCTAAAATCATCACGTGTATCACCATTAGTACTTAAAAGCATAGCCCTAACTCCCGACCTTCCTGACCTTATATCGTCCATTGTTAATGAAGGAACCAATCTTTGCAAAGTCCTCAAAAATAATCTCTTGCTAAATGCCCTTCTGTATTCATTTATACCAAACGACATATTATTAAAAAACAATTTCCATGTACCTGAATATCCTAGAGCATCTATTGTGTCTTTAAAATTAAAGTCTGTCTTACCATAGCCCTCTCTTTTGAAAGTGAAAACTGCATTTGGTCCACATTCAATTTCACCATTTGTCATTCTAGTAAAGTGAACACCTAAAAAAGGGAAGTCTGGATTGGGAACTGGATAAATTAGATTTCTGACTTTATGTTTAGCATGATCATTGAGCTCATAGTAATCACCTCTAAAACCTACCACTCTCTCTTTTAGCTTCACTCCATCGCTCTTTGCCAATCTATCTGCCTGCAACCCGCCACATACAATAAGCTTATCTGCTCTGTATTTGGACTTATTTGTGATAACTATTGTACCATTTCCAGCTACCTCAAAGTCAATGACTTCTTCACTTAGATGGACTGCAGATTTTGGCTGTATACCTAATCCTACTTCTACCATTCTTTCGGTTGCTACTCTGAAATCTATTATTCCAGTACAGGGAACCCAAATCGCACCAACACCATTGCAATGAGGTTCAATTTCTAGAAGTTGTTTTGAAGATATTTTTTCAATACCCTCAATTTCATTTTGTATTCCAATATCATAGATTTTTTCAAGTCTAGACATTTCTGATTCGTCCGCTGCGACAACAACCTTACCGCAAACATCATGTGGAACATTGAATTTCTGAGCAAACTTTACAAGCTCTTTTCTTCCTCTTACACAGTTATCAGCTTTCAATGACCCTGGTTTATAATACAATCCAGAATGAATAACACCTGAATTATTTCCAGTTTGATGTGCAGCTAGCTTTTCCATTTTATCAATTAAAAGCATAGTTTTGTCAGGAAACCTCTTCTGCAGTTTATAAAAAGTGGCTGCACCTACTATTCCTCCTCCAACAACAATTACGTCATAACTATTCATCGCGCACAAAGGTAAATACACCACAACACTTATATTGGCATTATGTTTCAAATTCTCAACAAAACAGGTGACGAAAGAGTAAAGTGGGGATGGGCTGTTTACGATTGGGCTAATAATGTATACTCGCTGGTTATAACAACAGCAATTTTTCCCATTTTCTACAACGCAGTTACATCGCAAAAAAATGCTGACGGGCAAGTTATTGATGACAAGGTTGTTTTTTGGGGTGTGGAATACATAAATACAGAACTGTATAGCTATGTTTTGGCAGCAAGTTTTGTTGCAGTAATTGTACTCAGTCCCTTACTCAGTGGAATGGCTGATTTCGCAGGGAAAAAGAAACTCTTCCTAAAAATTTTTTGTTATTTGGGGTCTGCAGGATGCATTGGACTTTACTGGTTCGACCCAAACCATCTCGAACTCAGTATGATTCCATTCTTCTTTGCTAGCCTAGGATTCTGGGGTAGTGTTGGGTTCTACAACGCTTATCTACCTGAAATTGCTCCTAGAGAAGAACACGATAGACTCAGTGCAAGGGGTTATGCAATGGGATATTGGAGTTCACTTCTAATCCTCATAATTTGCTCAGGAATGATCATGGGTCTAGGCCCTCAGACGACAACATTCTCTTTTATTCTAGTGGGATTGTGGTGGTTTGGCTTTGCCCATATTACGTTTAATGCCCTTCCATATATTGAGAAAAAAGACCTTCCTCCTGGCAACATTCTATTCCAAGGATTTAGGGAGTTAAGAGGCGTTGCAAGGGATCTAAAAGGGGCAGCACATATAGTACGTTACCTCTTTGCATTTTTCATTATGAGTATGGCTATTCAGACAATAATGCTGATGGCATCGAGCTTTGGTATTAAGGAAGTAGGACTTTCGGACACAGAACTTATTATCACAATATTTGTTGTGAACTTCCTTGCTATTCCTGGTGCCTTTGGAGTTAGTTCTTTGAGCATGAGAATAGGAAATATAAGAGCATTAATTGCTTGTATTATTGGTTGGGCACTCCTTTGCCTTTGTGCATATTTCTTCGCGACTAATAAGATTGGATTTTATTTCGTTGCAGGAGGAATTGGATTTTTAATGGGGGGAACCCAAAGCTTAAATAGAGCTACCTATTCAAAAATCCTACCTGACACAGATGATCCTGCATCATATTTCAGTTTTTACGAAGTTCTTGAAAAAGGGGGGCTAATTATTGGAATGTTTGGATGGGGNTACATTGAAGGAATNACAGGATCNATGCAGAATTCTGTTCTNGCAATGTTNATNCTATTCACTGTTGCCTACATAGCAATGATGTTAGTGCCTAGAGAATACCGCATCAAGGTTCACTATTAGCGTTCAGTAATAAAATTTAGAGCAAAAAAAAGCCACCGATGAAAGTGACTTTTCAATTCGTTTGATATTGAGTTTAGTTTAACTCAAATGTTACTCGTCTGTTTTGGGCTCTACTTATTTCACTATCACGAGTATTTGCAGGGTCCATGTTAGACATATCAGTAACCGAAATTCTTGCAGAAGCAATTCCTGCTGCCTCTATAAGACGACGCACTTGGTCTGCTCTGTTCTTACCGATTTTCGCATATCTCGCATTTACAGCTCCCTCTGAACGCTCGTCGTCATCACTATGACCAATGATGTTGATGCTCATATCTGGGTTAGCCTTAAGAATCTCAATTACATTGTTTACTGTCGCTTTTCCAGCTCCTGTTGGAGTACGCTTTAAGAAAGCATAGTAAACAATGCTTGCCTTGATCTTTTCGCTATCTGACAAATTCTCTTCAACAACTGATGATGAACCGTAAACTAGATCCATATCTCTTTTGTCTGATTTAGAACACTTACACTGGGACTTAGCTTGAATCTCAACAATGCTCACATTGTCGATGTAGTANTATGCGTGANTTACAACANNACCNGTGATTCCNTTTGGACGAGNTACTTTCTCNATATCCATATTGTTTCTTCCACCAAAACCACCAATTATAACGTACTCCTCTTGGCCTGTTCCTACGAACGTTCCACAAAATTTCTCCCAACCTTCAGCGTATTGGAATACTTTGTTTGATTTGTGCTTGATATCTGCGTTGCGAATCATATCGCCGTTGTTTGGCTGTTCGATTTTTCTATCGCTTAGAACAACACCAATCTCATTTACAGCGTATCGACTTAAATCAGCAAGACTAATGTCAAATGAAACGCAGTACATAACATCTCTATCAAGTGGTCTAGGAAGCTTTACTTCTAAATATGATCTAGCAAGCTTCGGGTCCTTCGAATACGCACGGAATCCAGCGTAACACAAACCAATAGCAGCATCTTGCTTACCGTAGTTGTTAGTCGGTATACCCACCTTATCTCCTTTAGCTCCCTCACCAAACAAATCACCAGGAACTGATGTAGCTGTAAACCAATCCATGCCAAACTCTTCCATCTGGCCATAAGATTTAAGCTTCTTAATGTTTGTGTCTTCGAATCCTCCGTTAGGTACAAGGTTATCGTCTTGAGCCATTAGACTCACAGAGCAAGTTGTGATTAATGTTGCAAAAGCAATGCTTAATAGGTTCTGAATTTTCATAGTTGCAATTTAGCATAGATAATGCCAAACTCAGCTGACGCCTTAGTGTAGAATCTTAAACACAGTCTCTCTTAGCAGCATTCCATCTGAAGTAGTTGCATTCCCTAGGCCTTTTGACTTACGGTCTGCTTCCCTTAAATATCCAAAAATTCTAGCAAGTTTCACAGGCGAATATAATCTTGAAGCCGAAGCATATTCTTTCACTGCATATGGGCTGCAAGACATGGCCTTTGCTGCTGCACTTTGGCCTTTATCCACAAGACCATGATAGACAAAAATTCTATTGAAATAGCTCAATAAAATGGGAGCAACCATGGCAATTGGANTGTTTTTGGNATTCGCCTCNAAGTGATTCACAATTCTAGTTGCCTTTTCTACATCCTTCGTCCCAAGTGCCTTTTGAAGCTCGAAAACATTGAATTCCTTACTAATCCCAATGTGCTTCTCGATATCCTCAGAAGTCACACTTGCATCCTTCATCACAAGTTTGAGTTTGGTCAATTCGTTGAAGACTTTCCTCAAATCATTACCCAAATAATCGGCGAGCATTTGCACTGCTTTGGGCTCCACATCAAGACCCTCACCCTTTGCATAACTTTGAATCCATTGGGCTAGTTTATAATCGCGAACCTTATCACTCAAGAAAAGAACTCCATTTTTACTCAGAGTCTTTAACAGCNTTAATCCTCCCGTCTATTTTCTTATTCATATAGGCCAAAACCAATACAGTCGACCCCACTGGATTTCCAGCATATGCCTCCAATAATGCTAGCTCATCCTTGCGACGCCAGCACTTTAAGTCTTGGGCTTCCTTTACCAAAACGAGCTGCCTCTCTGACATCATGGGAAATCTCCTTGCATATGACAGGACCTCGCTTAGTTCGACATCTCTACCATATAGAATAGTTTCGTTGAAATCCTTAGAAGCTTCATCGACAGCATTTTCCTTAATGGCATTTACTATCAGTTCAATGAAAAATGGCTCCTCTCCGTGAAGCACGTAAATAGGCGAAAACTTCCCCGCTTTTACTTCCCTAATAATCTGCCTATGCGCCATAGCGCTAATTTATGTATAACTACCTTTACANNATGTCGAGAATTGCCGATCAACCNCAACTAAATTTTCCAACACCCACCCTCCTTGCTAGGAGCNGCGAGAAGTNCGACGAAATTCNATGCCTTGTCAGAAGAAAATGGTTGAAACTAGAGCCCGAAGAATGGGTAAGGCAACACCTAATTGCGTATCTAAGCACAAGCCTTGGTTATCCTATAGGCCTTATGGCTGTTGAGCATAGATTAACTCTTAACGGAATTGGAAAAAGAGCTGATTTAGTTTGTCACAATAACGATGGTAAACCTGTTTTACTAGCAGAGTGTAAAGCACCAGAGATCAAATTATCTCAGGAAACTTTGGATCAAGCGTCAAGGTATAATTTGGTCTTACAAGTGCCAAACCTCCTCCTAACTAACGGAAACGAACACTATGCAGTAAGGACGGATATAAATCAACCAGTTGAGATCCTAAAAAGNATACCTCCTTTTGAGCAATAGTTATTCGTANTTTCGCANCATCAATTTTTAAGTATGAAAATTTCAGACATTCTAGCAATAGCGGGAAAGCCCGGTTTATACAAGGTTATAGCATCATCGAATAAGAATTTAGTTGTTGAGTCGATGGTGGATGGCAAACGCTCAAGCGTTCCTGGTTCAGTCAGAGTTAGTAATCTTAGCGATATAACAATGTACACTTTTAAAGAAGATGTGCCTCTAAGAGATATTCTCAACAACTTACACAAAAAGGCAAAGGGTCATGAGGCTCCTGCTCATAACTCATCATCTTCTCAAGAAATCAAAGATTTCGTAGATAGTGCTGTTTCTGATCTAGACCACGATAGAATTTACAATTCAGACCTAAAAAAATTAGTTCAGTGGTACAATATCCTTCTAACCAAGGATGCATTTCCACTTGAGGATGACGCAGAAATAGCGGAGGAAAAAACTGAAAAGCCAGCTAAAGAAAAGTCAGATGAATAATGTCACAGTTATTGGCGCTGGGACGATGGGTAATGGGATTGCCCATGTGTTCGCCCAAAAGAATCATCCAGTAGTTCTTATTGACCGCTCTGAAGATGCTCTTAAAAGAGCTCTTACTACAATAGAAAAAAATCTAGACAGCTTAGTTGCCAAGGATAGAATTACTGAAGAGATAAAAGCCTCTACATTAGGCAACATAAGTACTTCTACGGATTTGGCCTCAGCTGTATTAGAAGCAGATTTAGTCGTAGAAGCTGCAACTGAGAATGTAGATCTCAAGCTTAAAATATTTAAAGATATTGACAAGACAGCTCCTACAGATTGCATCCTTGCGACAAACACATCTTCAATTTCTATTACAAAGATTGCAGCTGCGACATCTCGCCCAGAGAAAGTAATTGGTATGCACTTTATGAATCCAGTTCCAATTATGAAGCTGGTAGAAATTATTAGAGGATATAGAACGAGTGATGAGACTTGCGNAGCNGTNATGNACGCTAGNGAANCTTTAGGNAANGTNCCTGTTGAAGTAAACGATTANCCTGGGNTTGTTGCCAANAGAATNTTGATGCCNATGATCAANGAGGCAATTATCACCCTGAATGANGGTGTTGCTGGNGTTGAAGAAATTGANACAGTNATGAAGCTTGGTATGGCTCACCCAATGGGNCCACTTCAACTTGCNGATTTNATAGGATTAGATGTTTGTCTNAAGATTATGGAAGTATTACAGGATGGTTTGGGNTCNTCAAAATATGCNCCTTGNCCTNTACTTGTAAATATGGTAACNGCTGGNAGACTAGGNGTTAAGTCTGGAGAAGGATTTTACNNACACANAAAAGGTTCAAAGGAATTNGTAGTATCTTCATTCTTTAGANATTAANATNCTANAGANTAAAATGANAACNNANAAAAGANACCTACTNNTAACCANCCTTNTTTTTATTNCAACNTCTGCTTCATCTCAGATNGATTTTCTTACTTCTAAAACNNCATTAAGTGGAGATGTNAGTATCGTTGAAGTTGAGGCNCCCCAACTTANTGACGACGANTTTAGTGANAAAAATGGNGAGGCATTTGAAATTGCCAAACTNATCCCAGCAAATATTGATTTTATTNAACAAGCTGAAAAAACAGAGCTTNTAAATGGAAANGTTTGGCGACTTGGCATTCANTCTGAAGGTGCAAAAGCAATTTCTATNTANTACGACCAATTTGATATTCCATNTGGAGGTNAATTATTNGTATANAATTTAGAACAGACNCAAANAGCAGGACCATTTACATANCNACACGTTCATCCCTCAGGTGTTTATGCTACAGAATTCATNAAAGGAGANAAAGTAATATTAGAATATTTTCAACCTAACTATCAAACNTTAGANGCTTCAATTAANATAGAAAATNTNGCATNTGCATATAAATCTNTAGGCGGCGGATCTGATTATTGNCAGGTNAATGCTAANTGTCCTGAAGGANACGATTGGGATGATCAGAAAAAAGCCACATGTAGAATTCAAATTGTAAATGGATTTAGCGTTGGACTATGTTCNGGTTCAATGATAAATAACACCTTGAATAATTGCACTCCATATGTGCTTTCTGCAGATCATTGTTTTAGCGGNGGAAGTATAAGTGCATCNAGCTTAAATCAGTGTATTTTTTATTTTAATTATTTAACACCTACATGTGCTAANAGTTCTCCTGGATCTGATGCAATTACAGGATGCTCGCTTATTTCAAATAGCGGAGGCGAAGGTTCAAGTGGTGATTCCGACTTCTTTTTGGTTGAACTTAATCAGGAACCTGATTTTGACCCATTTTATGCTGGNTGGAATCGCTCCAATTCACCATCAGGCTCTGGCGTAAGTTTACACCACCCTTCTGGTGATGTNATGAANATTAGTACATATACAAATCCANTNCANTCTACTGGAGGTTTAGGTTGGGGGGGNAACAACACGACACATTGGGCTGTAAATTGGAGTCAAACACAAACTAACTGNGGGGTAACTGAAGGAGGTTCATCTGGATCTCCCATATTTGATTCAAATAAACTTATTGTTGGAAAATTAACTGGAGGCTCGTCTTATTGTAATACTCCAANTAACTCTGACATATATGGNAAAATTTGGTACAGTTGGGATCAAATGGGTAATAATCCTGAACANCAGCTAAAACCTTGGCTAGATCCTAATAACACNGGAGTCCTTACTCATATGGGTATGTATTGCAATGGAGCTCCTGGGTGTACTGATCCAGATGCTATAAACTTCGATCCAGATGCAACAATTGATGATGGATCTTGTGAATATCCTTGNTTTGCTAATGAAGTGACACTNAGTTTCCTTCCTGATTGTTATGGAGAAGAAATTTCATGGGAATTGACTAATTCANCAGNCAATATAATTTATTCTGTAGGNCAAGGATATTATCCAGGAGGCGGTTCAGCAACTACTATGGACCCAGAACCAGATACTGTTGAACACTTATGGTGCTTAACTAATGGATGTTACACATTTACAGTTATTGATAGTTATGGTGATGGAATGAATGGAGCAAATCCTGAATATGCATGTGGACTTAATGGAGATTATACAATAACAGATTCAAATGGAAATTCTTTAGCNTCACTTANAGCATCAGACGCAAACTTTGGAGAATNNGAGAGNAATGATTTCTGTGTTAATTCAGAAGTTAGTCCTTCATGGAATTGCTTAAATGGAGATTGTCTAGACCCAGGAGATGGGTCAGGACAGTACAACAATGAGTCTACATGTATTAATGCTTGCAATTCAGTTAGCGAAAGTTGGGATTGTGCAAATGGAGATTGCTACGATCCTGGAGATGGTTCTGGTGAATTCAACACACTTAATTCTTGTGAAAATGCGTGTATAATTATTCCAATTACTTGGACTTGTGAAAATGGTGATTGCTACAATCCTGGAGATGGTTCTGGTGAATACGATAGTGAAACTTGGTGTATAAATGAATGTACAATTATCTCCCCTTCGTATGACTGTTTGAATGGAGAATGTTACGATCCTGAAGACGGAACTGGAGAATATATAAGCCTTCTTGCATGTAATGCAAATTGCTCAACTACAGTTGAAGAAACTTGGAATTGTATTAGTGGAGATTGTATTGACCCAGGTGACGGATCAGGACAATACGATAGCGAGGGTTGGTGTATAAGCGAATGCCATAGCAATGCAGTTGGGAATATTGATGGACCGCAAAAAATGCTTATAAAAGTTGTAAATATGATAGGCCAAGAGGTAGATCAAATCATTTTTAACACACCTCTATTTTTTATCTATGACGACGGTTCAGTAGAGAAAAAAGTAATATTCGAACAATTCTAAATTGAAAGAAAAACTACACGAAATAATTTTCGAAGCCAACCTACCTTAAGACACCTTAGATAAAGGGGGGAGGTTGATTACAAGAGAAAAGGTAATATTTTCTGGTATTTGAGGGTGTTCATATATTTGTAAAATGGAGTTTTTTGTTTGTCAAAAACACTTCAATATTTACATCATCTCCTTTGGTTATATATTAAAAAGATAGTAACTTTCACCGAATATAATTATAGCTATGAAACAAAATTTAACTATTTTAACTCTAGTAATCCTCATATCTTATGGGTGTACTAAATATGATGATGGACCAGCATTCTCACTTAGAACTAAAAAAGCAAGATTATCAGGTGAATGGGAGCTTGAAGAATATAATATGAATGGAGTAAGCCAATTAACCGGCTCTGATTATAATATAATTTGGGAATTTGAGAGAAATGGTGATTTTACTCAAACATTAGACTACGGATCTTATTCTTACAATTATAATGGAGAGTGGGAATTTGACGATAATGGTGAAGAACTAGAAATCCAAACTTCTTATGGAACTCAAACTTGGGAAATAAATCGTTTGTCATCAAACGATTTATGGCTTGAAGTAACTACGAATAATTATTACGGTACGACTACAATCGAATATGAGTTTGAGAAAAATTAATTTTTCTTCTTTCTTTT
>PBEE01000005.1:0-19656 GCA_002717605.1 Crocinitomicaceae bacterium
ATCTAATAATGACCATAGTGCTAAAAAACGGTACTTTTCGACCTTGGGAGCATATCCTTGGATAATCCAATATACTTCCCTCTGTAATTGTGCATTCAATGGAATGTGAAGACAGCCAAACACTTTTGATAACAAGCTGTCAATGTAAATTACTTGCTTTAGTTCCTCTGAAACTTCATGCTGGCGGCCCTCAATAATCGTTTCATAGAGAACATTACAGAATTGGCCAGAGAATAGTGGATAGTCGTCTTGATCAAACTTTTCATTGTTCACCTCTTTGATACGAATCTTATTGTCACAGTTTTTTTCGATAACAAAGGTACTCTCATTAATTGTTAATTTATCTAGCGTAGGCCATACAATTTCACTCGCATAATCGCTCCAGCCTTCTTTTTCTAGTGCTCTTTCATCTACTGACTCGCTCTCTAAATAGCAGAGATGTTGCATTACCTTAGAGCAAATATCCTTGTAGGTTAGACCAGATTTTTTGTCGATATTTTTTTCGATGTTCATGTACTCATTTAATTTGCGAGTCCGTCTTTTTTCGGTTATCACCATTTGTAAGAACTGGAACCATTCATCATCACATATCGGTTTGCCACGTAACACTCCATCAAGCGTACCACAGTTTTCCGTCCAATGCTCATTGAGTAAATTCTGTAGCCTCATGCTCTCCCTCATAAACACCTTGGGATTTTTTATCTGATAGTCGAGAACTGTTTTTGGAGCGCAGTGGGATATTTTGTACCAAGGAAAACAAACTTTGCATAGAATTAGTTGATTATCATGAATAATTTCCTTGTTTGATGTTAATATCTGCTCGTTTATTTCATCAAGTTCTACCTTAGGCACTTGACATTTACAACTGTTGCAGATATTTTGTATCATCTTATTCATCGAAATCACCTAGGCAAGTTAATCCGCAAACCTTTGATTTATGACCATGTAGTCACTTGTTCTGACGTCCAACAAGATTGGTCAGTTGATGGTTTAAGTTCCAGTAAATTGGTATTTGAAGTTGTAAGAATTCCATCCATTCCTAAAACAATGGCATGTTCTAGAATTCTCTCAGCAACAAAAAGTGAGTTTTGATCTGTTATGCTCCAGAATGCTTGATTTCTTGGATGAGTATGTAACCACAATTTGAATGGTAACACTGAACCTATTGGAGGCGTTAAGTTTACTCTGGATATACTGCCCCAGTCGACAAATATTTGTTCTTCAGCATCTACTAAGATGCTTATTTCCTGGCCAAAAAATTCGCTTATTTGGTAGATTTTATCCCAATCTTTCTGAGTTGTAAGCTTAGCGATTAGATCCCTGGTTGTGTCACTATTCTGCCCGTTAATTCTAATTAATTCCGTTATTTCATGAGTTTGCATATTAATCACCTGTTTAGTTAAATTTTCATTTGACCATGGGTTAAATATCCCATAGCAAAACCTGGCGCACGAGTATTTTCTCCTCTAAGCATCCGGAGTTTTTGGCACAACCACTGTGCGCCAATTGCTGCAACAGCAGCGAAACCGAATTCAATATTTCCAGACTCTATAGCACCGGGCAATTGACAACCTGTCGGCTGATTTTGCACAGGAAGTTTGGCTGTCGTCGAAATATCTGTTTCATTATCGATGATTATCCAGCCGTCACCTTGGCATCTTAGGTCAGCCCACAAAATACCATCACGATGAACTAATTTTCGTGGTGCATCATTGTCAACTGCAACAATGATTAAATCATAACCAATTAACTGAGAGGATTTCGTTAGTTTTTCAACATGAGAAATTATACTTAAATTGTCTGGGTTTTGATACCTTGCTGCCAAAGTTTCCGCTTTAGATAAGCCAATATCTGATTCAGTGAATCTTTGATGGGCTAGGTTTGATACATCAACTAAGTCATCATCCATCAGATGGATTTCTAGTGATTGCATAGACTTACTTAGAACTGGTAAAACTAGCTCGAAAAGGTTTGAACCAATACCGCCTAAACCAACGATAAGGATTTTATTAGTAGGACTGTTGTCAAACTTATTCATTTGACTGTAACTGAGAATGTTTGATTTGCAGTCTTTACCAACAATAATTAGTAATCCCTCCGACTAAACCTGGCAAAATTCTGACGGATTCTGTCTGGTTCCAATCAATTTCAGGGACATGTTGATAGTCGACGAGTTGATCATCGACAAAAATCCATTTGTCAGCGTTATTTTCAATGACCTCGATGGTTTCTTGAGGTTTAAGCATCAAGGTTTGGTGACCAGATACATCAGCAACCTCTACTTTGATGATGTTTACTTTTTTGCTTTGATTTTCCGATACTTTATTTTCTTTCATTTTTATCATTCCTTTATGTTACTTTATTCTCGATATGCTTTGTTAATTGGATGTTGAAAAGATTGTTTCACCGATTGAAGTGAAGAACACGCCAACTGTAGCTACCAAAAACTCGATCGAGGAAAGCCCGTAGAATTCATACACCAGTGCTAAAATTACCAGATTTATTAACAGGATAAAAGACCCTCCTGCTGATAAATCTGCACTAGATTCGGCCCCTTCAACACTCAGGAACCCAACAGTGCAGATTATTGCCGCCACGATGAGAAGAGTTCCTGTTTGGGTTGTTGTCTCAGATGCCATTATCAGTAACAATCCGGAACCGAAAAGTATTGGCGAAGTGATCCCTGAAAAGGTTATCATAACACGCCAGACTAATGAAATTATCATCCCGATAATAGAAAATCCAACAAAAGCAAATCCAAGCAAAATGGCACTCGCTAAAATATTCAGTACAATTGATTCAAACATACTTAATCCTCTCCCACATAATTAGTTTCGGTTGTCAAAGAATTGAAAAACAGAGGTTTCGCTGTTTGGGTTCCATTGTTCTCTTCTAATCCAAAATATTCGATATAATCTCGATACTTTTCGACATTGTTTAATGCAATTATTCTCAAATAAGGTTCTATAGATTCTGGATGGAATAGATACCTGAAGTGTATATAAATCGCTGCTGCAACACCCATCACAAAACATATTATCAGATAGGCCATTATGGCAGTAGCGAAAATCGTCATCAATCCTGGAACATCTATACTAAACATATTACTCACCTTCACTCAAAAGTATCCTTTGCTTATTGTTGGCCAAAGGCCTTCATATTCTTGAAATGTCTTATCGGCATTATATCACCTCTACACTTGTTTCTCTGCGAGGGGGTGTATCTCGTTGCGTATCCTGCTCATTTTTTGGAAAAAAGCCGTTTTCATACTGCTTGCGTCGGTTTGGAGGCATCCTAAGAATAGTGAAATCTCCTAATTCGACAACACCACCTAAAGATTCGATTGCAAACTTTAGCCAAGCTAAATTGTATATTGCAGGTGGATCATCATAGAGTGAAATGCACCTTAGTCTTGATTGACCAACGTGCTGAAAACCAATTCCATATTCTGAGAGCCAGCCAAATTGACCGTAATTGTCCTCGCCCAACTGGCCATAAAGCCAAGCCTTACATTCATTAGTAGACAACCACTCTACTTCTTTTGGGTTAAACTTGTCAACTGTGTATGAATCGACTTCGCGATAGATTTCTTGAACCCTATCATTATTAGAATTCTTCATTGAATCAATATGCTCAATCATCTGTAATATGTCGCCTTTTTCGTAATTTTCAGTCATGATTTTCACCTAAATATTAGTACCAGTATAGTGTTCTGTACTATTATAAGGTGAGATATTTCCAAGTATGGAAAATTTTCTTAGGTCAGGAGAAAATTATCTTGATTAACTTATCCTAACCTTCTTTGACATAGTATGCCGCTATGTCGTGCGGCGTCATTATGTGCAAGCCATCGTTGAGGATTGAGGACACATCATTGTCGAGCCCCATGCTATTCCACAATTCGGATTTAAATTCAAACAAAATCGCTTCACAACCGGAATTAAATAGCCCGATAATCTGATCAATTGTATCATAAGCAGAAAATAATGGAGGGGGTCTTGAAAGAATTCCCTGTGAAATAAGCTCCTCATATCTAATAAAGTCGGAGGTGTTTGGAAATTCTGAAAGGTTATTTATTGCATTGCTAAGTTTTAATGTTGCGACACATTTTAATTGGGTTTTACAATAAATAGGTTGATTATCAAAGCCTTGTGTAGCCATTCTCAATAGCGCTTGTCTGGGGTTGGAAGTAGTAAATACGGAATGGTGATCGTTGGAATCTATCGGTTTTCGAATTTTTTCTTCACTTAGAATAGGATGTGATACTGATAATACTTCAGCAATCATTGGCGAGGTGTTTGGCGTTATTTGTTCAAGTATCGAGTCAACGGTTGAGGCCGTTTGCTCGCTCTGATACTTTACCCATTTTTCTGCGCTGTCTGGTATATTTATCGCCTTAGCACCTTTTCTAAGGTGGAATGAGGAAATATCGGATATGTTATCTTGAATTTGCTTAGCCATTTTACGAATTTTTTCTTGAACATAGCGTTCATGCTCTAATATGGCTGTCATACTATCTGGATACCATTTATGGGTAATTGCATTATCTTTAGGATTGAGTAATTTTACTTGGTCAAGCACCTTTTTGTTAATCTTCTTCTGAATTTCTCTGACCTGATCTTCATGATTTAAATCAGTAATATCATCATTTCCATTAAATATTCTAAAGGCCACGGGTGCAGGAAAAACCAGTAATTTCTTGACTTCATTTGGTATGTCATCAAAAGTTAGATCCAAACCTAATTCTTCCGATATGTGTATGTTTAATTTCTCAATAGCACCCTCTTCACTATCACTGTATTCAATCTCCGGCTCAACTGAATTGTCATACAGTAGTTTGACTACGCACCAACCAATAATCGGCTTATATTTTGCACCTCCTAAACTCTCAGTACTAAATGCAACCTGTTTTGCTATGTGTTCGGCATGTATTTTGATTTCGTCACTGCTTAATTTTCTTAATCTATTGTACGCAATAGAACGCTTACTACTTTCTTTTGTATTGCTCAAACCTTTGAATTCTTCAGACATTTTTTCACCTCATGAAATTAGATAGATTCTATCTCTGTTTTGTTCCTCATCTAACCGTTCAATAGTTACATTTGATTTCAGTTTATCTAACTGATTTGATTTTTCCGTTAGTTGTTCTATGATTTCCTTTCTTTTCTTGCTTTTATTGTTGACTTGGTTCAAAGCTTCAATTGTTGAACGAATCAGTTTATGCAACATTGATGTGGAATTTTGCTGCTCATGTGATTGGAAGAATGTCTCAACTCCGACATTTATCACCTGGTCCCCGAAGTTTGGATGTGTTCCAAAAGCATCATGAACTGACCAAATATTATGACAATCTGATTTTTGAGTAATTGTTCTAGTGAACAGCCTCATGTGATTGGCATCTATTGAATGAATGAAATTGGGTGCGATGCCAGATGACTCTTTCCGCTTTCTTCTTTGCGGGGTTGGTACTTTAGAGGTAAACGTAACCGACTTTTCCTGAATATCATCGTCGTCATCATCGTTGGCATGGGTTCCAAATGCATGATTTGAATTCCATGGCTCAATTGGCATGGGGTCATTATTATTCAATACAATGTTATTTACTGTTGAACCATCTTGTGTCTTCCAGGTGACGAATAAATCGCTAGAAATGTGTTTATCGATAGATTTCTTAATCAGTTCAAGAGTGTTTCTTACGTCTGAGTGACCGCTCAGAACTTCATCGATAGCCTCGCGATATAGTTTTACAATTGTCTTTGCTATATCGTAATGTAGGCTTTCACTTATTTTTGAGCCTGATAGTAATTTACCCAACTTAGACACGGGGTGAGCAGATCTCGTGGTGCTAAATTGATCACTAAATTCTGAATCTGGATCAGATTCACTCTTCTCTTTCAATTCATAATAATCGTCTGAACTAACTATACTTCCGTCGTCTTGACGATAATATGCTACCTTGATAATTCCAGAATCTTCTCCATTATGAGATAGTAATTGGAGGATAATCGACCTATCCTTAGCACCATAACCAATGGTCATCACTGGAAGTTTAGCAGTGTTTCTTAACGCACAGAAGTCTTCTATTTGCTTAATGTTCTCTTTAGTTAATCCATCAAAGCCTGCTGAGAACGGTTTTTTGTGTTGAATAATTGATTTGACCTTATTCGCTACTTCCTGGTAAACATCTGATGGTACACCATCAGCATTTGAAATCACGTTCACTGACCTAGCCATGTTTGCGTCGGCAATCAAAACAGCTGAGTGTTGATAAATATTTGATGAAGCATCTACTACGTATGGAACTGACACTACAGGTGTGAGGTTTCCAGAGTTAATTTCGTCTATGCAGTCAGCATATCCTATTGTTAAATTTAGTCTTTGAAAGCCTTCTCGCTTTTTGCCAAATACATCTCCAGCACCCCATATTTCGAATGTTCCCTCAGGGTCATCCCTGACCATGCTGAATACCTTGATTAATAATTCAAGCTTCCCTACGTCATTGAATACTGAATCTATATCTTCCCATGATTTGGTCTTCAGCAGTTCTTGGATTTCTGACCAAATTTTGAAATCCTGATCGGTGAAATTTGAGCCGTATAATGGACGGCCAGCATATGCTCGGCCGATTGCCCTTGAGAGATACTTAAGTCCGACATCAGGTGTAAGTGGCAGACCCTTACCAAATAGCAACATGCCTCGTGATACATCATCCCCTTGTGGCGACAATAGATTTGAGGATGGATACATACGACCTCGCCAGTCGAATTGCCATGAATGCCAAAAAACACTGCTTTTGTCATCGTCTAGACTCTTTGATAATGCCAGATCTAGGTTTTCCATCCACTCTTCCAATTGTCCGCCATCATATTCTAAAAAATCACCCTCAGGGTTAAGATAATCAATAACTGGACCAGATTGAGTAAATCTAATTTTTAGCGATTGCTCGAATTGTTCAACTCTTAGTTTTAGCAAATTAATAATCGCTCTAGCAACTCTGAAATTTACTTTCCAAGGCGTCTTCTGTAATTGATTGATGCTATCGATTGCCTCAACTGATGGTTCAAATCGCCTAATCCCGAAGTTGTTTTGTACAGAGTTGTTACTAATCAGTGGAGCCCTTTTTTGAGCATGCTCAGTAAGATAGCCTCCTTTATTCAAATCCTTTGTCCGGTTCTCAGGAGGACAGGTCATAGGGTCAAACCTTTCAATATTGAAATAATGATTAACGGAATCTAAATCGTCAAAAATATTTGATAATGTATTTTTGAAGGCTTTTCGAAACCTTACTGTCCATAATTTATGCTCGAATACCTTCTTGCTATTATTTACCTGGTTAGGATTGATTTTACTGAGTTTGATGAATCCATCAACTCTAGACGCAGCCATTAACAACTGCCCAGCTGCTCGCTTTGCCCAACGCAACTGGTTGATTTTAGGGAACTCAGTAACACCGTCAGCAAAGAATGCTAATGGCTTAAATCTAATGAGTTCATTTGAAATATTATCTATCAATTTTAGTGATGTTGCTCGTTCGTCTCTTCCTCGGCCGTTTTTACGCATATCAAGATCGATTGTTTGTCCATCTATATTCGCTAATGTTAGATTAGCATTGTAACGCATAGATTGATGGATCGCAGAAGACAACACACCTGAATGGCGCATTTTTGCGAAGTCATATTGATTTATGCTGCCGCTTCTGAGTTGACATTCCCCCTCTATTCTTAGGTTGATTTGTTTAATCAAACTTCGATTGTATGTGCTGGGAGCAATCTTAGATATTTCTACCAAGTAATCATCATGGAGACCTGTAAACAAATCCTTGAAGAATTGCGTTTTAAGTTCAGACATGGATTTCCTTACCGTTTGCAATAATTCTACATCAAATGGTTGCTCATTTTGCTTGGCCTTGTTTAGGCGTTTCAATTCCGCGCCTTGCTTATCAATATCATTGAACAGATTGACAACTGATTCAGGTATTGTTTTGATTTGGGCAGGTAGTTCGAATGATTCAAGGGTGCCGCGAAATACTTTTGAAGACAAGAACATTTCTGAGCCTAAAATTGTTGAAACTATTGTGTTAACTGTAACTCTTGCCAGTTTGTTGAAGTATACGTTCTCGTCGCTGGCATTCGGAGTATATGCCCACAAGTCTGATCCACAATTTGGACATTTGTCGTCATCAGATAAGCATAGGTTTGCATGTAGCATTAACCTGTAAACCGATAAATCGGCTTTTCGCATTGCCTCTAATTCGTCATGAGTGAACTTTTCAAAATTTTCTTCAAGGTTTTCATTAGATTTTGTATAATTAACAAAAGGGTAATCCTGGCTCAGGCGCAGCCTGAGAACTGACTGATCAAAATTACCACCAGTTGAAGGTTTTTTGAAAATAAATACTGAATTTGCTATCTCTGAATCATACTCACTGAGTAGAGATTTGGTTGTTTGCCAAAGTTTCCTATCGTTAGATACCGGACTTTTGCTTACCATGGTATTGCAACCTATTCCATTGCATTGGACCATAGTGTCCCACTTTCGTAATTCGTTCCAGGATTGGGCATTAGAGTCATCTACCTCCCATTCAATAGGGCGGGTTTCTCTCCATGAGTTTACTAGTTCATCTTGCAAGTCCAATATTATATTCTTAGTCAGTATATCGAAATTCTCCTCGAAGGTTTTTTGCCTATCGACTTTTTCAATTAATCCTTGCTCTTCAAAAAATTGCTCAAATTGATTAGACTGTGCGTTGCCTTGGGACTCATTTTTCTCCGAAACATGCCCAATTGAATAGCGTAACTCATCGAGATACTGTTCCCTCTTCAATTGCTGAATAATTGCTTCGTTCATCGTTTCTTGGTTAACTGTTTGTTCTATATTTGTTGCGGTCTTCATCCATAGACTAGATTTTTTCCCGCAATGAAAATTTTCAAAACTCAACGGAAAATTTTAGTTCTTTTCACAATTCTAATGTGTTAGATTACCATGACAAGTAAACCTGCACCCAAAGAACTAGCAATCAGAATGATCAATGCGCACGTTTTACAGCACTCTGAAGAGATCGAATATTCGGCAAGTAAAATGCTAGAAAAGCAAGATGAATTTAGCTTGCCAAATAATATCTGTTTAAACTCATTAATTAAATCAATAGTTACACGCTTGTATAATTGTCTAGATGATTTAGCATCCGAAGGCCGGGAAAAAAATACTCGTTACACAAATTATTTCTTAGCAACTATCGAAGTAATTGAACAACTAGACTCAATCATTGATAGTAATGATTTCCCAAAGGCTGCAAAACTACATGACGCTTGTCGCTTGTCGAAGTATATCGAAAAAAATAGTAAGGCCGTCAAACAAAACTCAAAATTCAAACAAACTACACTATCCGGTGACGTTATTCCAGATCACCAAATCTGTCTTGCAGATATCTTAGCTATGGAACATAANTGTGATGGTAAACCTATCTTTTCCATCCCATTCACTAGTATCTTTGATAAATCTGGCAAAGTAAAAGCAGACTTTACAGGCATCGCAAGTATTCTGCTTAGAAATGGTAAATTAACCCAAGAGATGTTAGAAGAATTGACATTGTCCAAACTTGAATAAAGAGGATGTGATTAAATGGAAGAACAAAACGATGAAATTAGTGTAAACAAAGACCAAATAATGAGCGAACAGAGTGAGGATTTTACAGTTTGTGAATTTCCAATCCTGACGCCGTGGGGCGAGGTAAATATCGATTTACTTTCTTTTGAAAAAGCCAAGAAAAAGGCCAAGAAAATAGCAAATCCGCCCGGACTAAATGAAATGGGAAAGCTCGTTCAAGAGTTTTTAGGAGGAGAAGAACATGTTGATACTGTATATTGGGGACCAAAACTTGGTGGGCTAATCAAATTCTATACTGATAAGCACTTCAGCAATTTTGAATTGGTTAAGGAGTTCAACTATGTAAAAGGCATGAAATTAGAGCCGACTTATGGCCAAATTCAGCTAGGTAAAAATAACACACAAAAATTTGTTCAAAGTGGTTGGCGATTTTACCAAAATGATAATTTTAAATTTGTCATACAGTTTTCTGTTGACCAATATGATAAAGATGAAAAAATCTCAATAATGACTACTGAATTCAGTAGAGGTTTGGAGATGCTCAATGAATTGGAGGAGAGGTTCTATGAGTCTGGGCCGTTGAAAAACCGATTTTTTGATATGTCNTTTAATATTCTTGAGCGCGATGGCAGGATAAATGATCTTATTGCATGGAATCATGATATACAAGAACAATTGAATAAGGATGTTATTCAATTCTTATCAATAATACCAGAACTTAAGGCAAGAGGATTACCAAATTCAAGAGGTATAATTCTGTCAGGGCCGCCAGGTACTGGAAAAACCATGATGGCTAAGTCATTGGCTAACCAAACCCAAATTAGTACTATGTTAATTTCTGCTGAAATGATTTATGCGAAAAATCAAGTGAAAAAAGCTTTTGAGGTTGCCAGAAAATTATCTCCAACCTTGATGATTATCGAAGATATTGATACCGCTGGAACTGTCAGTAGAAGATTTACTGATCATCCAATTCTCGGTGAATATCTGCAGGCAATGGACGGCATGGAACCAAACGATGGGATTGTAATTGTAGCAACAACCAACCATACTGAAAATATTGATCCTGCTATTTCGGATCGCCCTGGTCGGTTTGACAGAATTATTGAAATCCCGCTACCGGGGGCAAATCAAAGAAAGAAGGTATTACTCAATTACTTGCAAAAATTAGACTGTGAGGAAGGGATTGAGGAAACTGTCGCAAAAGTCGCCAGATCAACTGACGGATTATCCGGGGCTTGGGTTAGAGAGATTGCGCAAACAGCACTTATTGAAGCAATGTATAATGGTCGACAAGAGATTGGCAAGGAAGATTTAATTTCCGCTCTCAAGGACGTACTTAAACGGAGAGATATGGCCTATCAGCCAACAACCAGTCTTTCACTTAAAATAAGTCAGAAGAACGCTGAACCATACACAATGTAAATTCAATGAATAATTTAAGGTGAAATGTATGTCAAGATTAATTATCGGATTAGAAGGTCATGATGGAACTGGTAAAAGCGCTACTGCAAAAGAGGTAGCCAAATTACTCGGCGGCGATGTATTCTTTTCAGATGATGAAACGAAGAAAAGGCGACAAGCAGTTTACAAAGATAAATCGTTGTCCGTAAAACAACAATTGAATGCTGTCGAAGAAATATACCGCTTAGAGAGTGAACGATTTGAATCTGAATTAGGTGATAAAGATATTATTATTTTTGACCGAACATTTGTTTCACACTCTGTTGAAGAAAACGTCAAAGATAGTTTAGAAAACAATAAACCAAGCTACAAGGCTGGTTATTTCCCCGATGGAGTAGTGAAGCCAGTCATTATTTTTCAAGTAATCATACCAGAAGAGGAAAGAAACAGAAGAGTTGAAGTTCGTGGTGAAGAATTGTCAAAACGTGATGAAAAACTTAGAGATAATCATGAATACAGAGAAGCATTAGAGTTGGAAAGGGCCAAGCAAGGATGTGTTACTCTTAATCTGCGCTTGAGAGATCCAGAAACTTGTGCTCTTAGGGTGCTACAATCTCTGCTTGGAAGCAAGTTGGTTGAACCATTGTCAATCAATCTGAAATAACCTCTATTTTGTTACACTTTGTCCAAGAAAAAATATCGTTGTCGTCTAAACTATCAATTACTGATTGCCACTTATTAACGTCTTTTTTATTGAATTTTATCTGTAAAGATTGATTTGAACCACTACCTTTGATTTTACAACTTAGCAATCCGCATTTTGAATACTTAAAATTACTATACTGATTTACTTCCAATAGTTTGTTTAATCCGATAATGGCATCAAAAAGAAGTGCATTCGGTTCAATTTTTTCAAGTGAACTTTTGCACGAATTTAGGTTTATGACACCAGACAAATAATCGTTATGATACCATTTCGGAAAGTCTTTTTCATTATCCTTAAGCAATGGTAAATATTCATGAATAACTGTATTCCTAAACTTTCTGAGTTTGGTTAAGTTGTTAATGCCTTTTGTAGTTAACACACCTTTCATCTTATGATTTCCCATGACCCGTATGACATCACTCCAATTAGCCAATGTAATGAAAAGCATATCACTTTTTCTCGTTGGGATATATAGTTGACCCTTTTCTAACAAAAATGATCNGCATCGATCCTCAATATCGGATATATCCACAATTAATTCCATCAGGNATTTTTTATTTAATGCTAAATCATCTATAGTTAATATCCCCGGATATTGACTGCCATCTTTCACGGATTGTAATGGCTTACAGCCATTCTGCAAAAATTTNTTGATTATGGCATTGGGTTCCTTGCCTCGCTTAATATACTGTATTGGTTCAATTGAAACTTCTGACCCTTTCACACCAGTAATAATTCGGTAATCTCTAGAATTATCTGACTTCAAAAGAATATTATCCCAATTATTCTCTCTAGCAAATAACCTGTACGCCATAACTAAAATATCATCTTCATCTTCTGTGAAACAAGCAATCGGATGCGACATCATTGTCTCCACATTAAGTGATTCGACTTGTCTCTCACGTTTCATAACCCCAAATTTTTCTGGTTTCATTTCTTCTTTTACGTCCTTGAGGGGTTGTAACATTGAAAGAATCTTGACTATCTGGCCTGATACTTCCTTATCTGAATGCAATNCTTCATTGTCATCATCAACAAGNTTGGCTAACNTGATAATTTCAGAATGAATTTGTTGACCATAATNTATACTNGGAGTAAANTCAATNTTATCANTATTCCANTGCCAACCAGTTGCAACNANATTNGCAACNTTNAGATTAAGATAATCNCTNACAATTGTTTCTTTTAACATACTCATAGTTAGGACATCAGTTGGNTGNTTATTGTTATCCATAACAAAAAGAATNTGATGTTCNTTTGANAAAACTGCGAATATAGCATCAAGAATAGAAGTTCTAGAATTAACTGTAGCGCATTCTTCAATATCTAAAATNAAAATCTCTTGNTCTAAATCACCATCATGAAGNCGNCTACGAGCCACCCTCATTACCTGACCTTTGTCATTCCGCAATGGAATACAGTCAAACTTCTGACTCTTCAAGATATTATGAATAGCTCGGTTTATTTTGGCTTCCCCCTCTAATGTTGTTTCAATATCAGAGGGATCCTTACAATAAACCAATCCGNCACTGGCAATCGAGTCAACTGTTAACTTCATTATACGACACATTCAGAGTATGCACTAATATTTTTTGGATTTCGAAAGTTTTCTTTCCGTTCTAGAAAGTTTTTGGGACTTTTAATTTGCCAGTCTATGGATAACTATGAAGATTGAAGTTTTTAATTTAGCNTCNGAAGATACATTGATTTCACTAGTAGTNTTTTCAACAGCATTTTTCTTTTTCTTATATCAGAGGATAAAACTATTGAAGAGAAGGATTGCAATATACGAAGAATCTGAGGATTCTAATCGACAATCTCTGCAGCGTGACCTNAATAGAATGAATGATATTATTGATGATTTAAAATATGAATATGTCAATATTCAAGACAGTATTGAAAGAGAATTGGTTGAAATTGAAATGGGCAACCTGAACCTACAACCTAAGATGGCGGATTTCCAAAAAACTATGTCCAATTACTCCCAAAAGATGCAAAAAATACTCGAACAGTTAGAGTTGGGAATCTCATCAATACACAAAAAGTCAAGAGATTGTGAAACTCAAGACCTATCAACGCCATTATCTATTTTGAATAACAATCTATCTACAGCGATGGTTAACTTGGAAAGAGTTACCACTAGTTGTATGATTCAATCTGATGTGATCAACGANTTGTCCAATGACTTTGCTTTGATAAAGAGAGGGCATGGACTAGAATGATAAGTAAAGTTAGGAAGTGATACTATGACAAATGAAGACAACTCAAATAAAAGAATAATTAAGCGTAGAAGGATGATACCAAAAACNGATTCNGATTTAGAAAATAATAGATCAAAGATGAAATTAAGGGATTTGTCTCCACAAGATAATGACAAAGAAAATGTCGCAAAAATATTGCAACCTAAAGAAAATAAAGAGAGTGAAAATATGAAGATGTATAACTTTACTGAAGAATATAAGAAATTAATGCAGTCGATAACCGATTNAAGCATAAAGNNGCATNCAGCAGAANTTAACATCANNGANAANTATTCTAANNTNGNTGCACCTAAAGANGANANTAAGGTTTCAGATAATGAATCCACTAANGATTCTAAGTCAAACTCTACTAGTGGCACNCGATTTTTCAAATTCCCTAGAAGTAGAATGCACCAAGGTGGCCAATGTCGTATGCTANACTGGAAAAGTCCAGGTCAATACGAACTTCTACAGGTCGATGGAGCAGTATCTCAATTTATCGGTTATGCTGGCTGGCACCTCAACGGTGCAAAGATTTGGATGGGAACTTCCGCATCCAATGCAACTGAGCTAACTGGTAACAACCCTGCTACTGGAGTAAATGGACTAATTGCTAATGCAATCAAGGAACTTACCGAGATGACTATCACGGCGAGAAACTGTTCACCAAACAAGCTAGATCAAGAAGGCCGTCCACTACAATTTGGTATTATTGCAGTTCTTGGGGGGCAAGATCACAAGTCAATCCTGCGTGAAGCACAATTATTTGAAAATAATAAGTCATTCTCCGAAGCTTTCAGGGCTGCCGGAGCCCCTAACGCCAGCCTCAGAGCTGCCCTCTACAATGAAATGGGCGATTTATTCGCTTTTGAGGTCAACTTAGGAAATCCTGAAGTATTTGGCAAAGGTAGGCATCTACTATTTCTCCATCCTGCCAATGATATCGGTGGTGGAAAGTCTGATGAGAGTCTGATGGATGGGCGCTTGTCATTCCAATCAGCAAGCTTAGGTAGGCAATTCGAATGGTGGAAATCTGCTCTTGAATACGGCGATGGTAAAATTGGTTCTCTAGAATCGACCCTTGGTGGTACAGCAAGATTAGGCCGTTATGCTCTTTTATCAGCAAGAATTCCAAGGACTCTATTTTCTTCAGATGCAACAGAGATCATCAATGTTGATAAAGCAGATTATATCAAAGAAAACCTGGAATCACAAGCACAAGAATACCGGGCGAGTTATGCTACAACCTTACTTAGAGCGGTTTGGGGTAATGTCGGTAAAAGATTGAAGGGCATTCCGGTTACCATTGTTAACAGACATGACAACACTATGAGGAATGTTCACCGTCAGAGATCTACAATAGCTATTCTACGTCACCTTTTCCTGGGAAACCCAAAGCTTGATCTTCTAAGAGGTGATATCTCCGATGAGAGAATTGCCAAGCAAAGAGAAGAAGCGATTACTGATAATGAATACTTCACAATATACAACACTACAAACTCCGAAAAAGACGGCCCTTGGCAACAACACCGTCGTATAAGAATGAGTACTAGTTACTTCATCCATAGAGGAAAACTGTTACAAATGTCGAGAGGTGAAAATGCCCAAGCCGTAATCGATGATGCTGAAATGATTATTGCAGATATCAGAGGTCTAGCAACCAGTAATGATAGTGCACTACCTGCAGGTGGTTTCATGATTCTCGATGCTCTGATTCCAGAAAATCTTGTTTCTGGAGATTCTGGAATAGCCAAGGAAACCATTAACAGAGCACTCGAATTGTTTGCTAAAGGACTTGAAAAGCATGGCTCTGAAAAGATTCTAATCAACTTATACAACATACCATCCGAATTTACTAGAAACAATGGCGAGGTTGTGGTTCAGATTACTGAAGATCAGCCCGGAACTAACGTTCTAATGGTTTCTACTGAGGAAATAAATACTCACGATAAGAGAGTAATTCTTCAGAATCCGTCACTACCTTCAATTTCAGACACAACTGTATCTTCAGTTTACTCATTTGGAAGGTTACTTGGAAGGATGGTGACAGCTCACTTAGAAAGTGGTTATCATCACTGCGTCGAAGATGGTTTGCTAATTCGAGCATTCCACAGACATTACTACGGTGGTCGTTTTGGCCACAGGCCAAATCTACTTCCTGGTGGAGAAAATAGAGTTCGAAATAAAGTAGACAACTGAGGTGAAAATATGGAAATAATAAACGGAATATTGCTAATACTTGCCCTAGCTTTTGTATGGGGTGCGGTGAATCTTGAAAGACCTGCTGTATCAAAGGTAGAAATTAATCAATCTGATCAAATGAATGAATCTATGAATTTTCTGAAGCGCCTAAAGAAGCCTAGTGCTAGAGAGGAAAGCCAAAGTAGACGATTAAATGCTTACAAATCAACCATGGACAACATAATTTCTGAAATACCAGATACCATGCAAAAAATCGAGGAATCATACGAAGGAATTTGCCAAGGCAACAATCGTAAATTAAGGCAACTCGATCAACTGGTAAAATCAATGTCAAACACTGTTGAAGATACCAATGCTAAGCTACAATATGATACGCAGAAATCATTTACTGAAATTACCGATTTGTCAACCAAGATTAATGATTTAAACAACGCAATCGCGCCATTGGAACAAAAATTACTCCAAAATCAAAACTCATTGAACAAATTGACCAATGATANTCAAAAGGTGAAGGAAAGTGTTGGATTTTGATTACATCAAAGATAAGCTTACAACAATGCTAAATTATCACAACAGCAATATTTCCAGTTTAGATTCTATTGATAATAATGAATTAGAAAGTAGTATACTCTATCTCAAATCATCGATCAATCGCGAAATAATCAACCCAATTAGACGTGCTATAGCGATGATAGACATCATTAGCGATATTGGGATTGATAATATCCCAGATGAAATGAAAATTGAATGGTTAGAAGATATTGAAATAATCTCTTCACTCGAATCACTAGAGGTTTAATCATGATTGAACAAATTAAGAATATCAGAGAAAGTTTGGTTCTATCGAACAAAGCTATACTATCGCTGAATTNATCGGTAAACGATATTCGTGAAAATTTCTTGATTATTGATGGTTGTTTCAACAACCAATTTTTTTTGCAAAGAACCGCAATAGATCAGCTATCGTCTAATTTAGCGATTGCTAGATACCACAATGAAAGATTGCAATTTGTCGCACAGAAATTAATTCGAAATCCTAAACTCATAGATGAGGATGTTTCGGTAAAACTAATCGACGAATTATCACTAGTCGATGCATCACTTCAAGATGGGAAATTTGGTAGACCTGTCGAAGGGGTAATATTTCCAAAAATAGCAACCAAAATAATTCAGATACTAGATGAAGGTCAAGAATTAGATGACCTTGGAAAATGGCAAGAATGGCAGTTATTATTTGAAGAATACCAGATAAAACTAAAACAACTCATCGTATTATTTCCAATACAATATCCAATTTCTAGCCTACTGTATACATTATATTACGGGTTAAGGGCTGTGACAAAAGAAGTAGAAGACCAAGTTAAATTAGAGTCAACAATAAATGCTTTATCGGAAAAAACTGCGACTTCGGATCTTAATGAACACTCTTCATACTTCCGACTTCACGTAAAGCGTCTCCAAAGAAAACAAATCAACCCACCTGTTGTCTCATCAAGTACTGACATTCAAGAAGATAATTTTGATACATCTATATTTTATGCTGACACAGAGACTGAACCTAAATTGAAGGCGAAAATAAAGCAGAGAATAAAAAAACATCTGGATAAGTATCTTNTGGGCAAAATTGACTTAGGTTTAATTGACAAAAATAATTCATTTAATCTTTCAATTTACACGGAGGAAGAAGAATGAATCAGTCAGTTCAATCAATACTTGGTTTGATTCTGTTAATTCAAATCTTTATCTATATCTGGGCATTTATTGAAAATAGATTCAAACCCAAAATCGCTCAATTCAAACTTATTGAGGCCGACAAAATAAAATTACACAGAATCGCCATGGAGTATCATAATAGGGGCTTTTCAATACCAAATCAAATCTTAGAGGAGCCTCAATCAAAGCTAATTGCTGAGGCAAAGAGGTTAGAATTAGCACTTATTTTAGAACTCTGTTTACTGACCATTGCGGGTTCGATTCCAACTCTTGCCTTAATGTATTAGTAATTGGATAATCTAGACCATGTGAAAATTATAACTCGCCAAAACATTCTATATCCATCTGGCTTAGGCCTTTTAACCTACGAAGAATGTTAAACCCCCAGCGNGATAAAAGAANATTAAGTATTGGATGATAAAAATGTTTGAGCGAATAAAATGGTACAAAAAAATCACAAAAAGTCGCAAATTGGTTCCAACTAACGGGCAAGATGAAGCGGCTAAAAAAGCAGAACTCAGGGTGCTGCAGAAAGTCAAGAAAAATAACTTGACTATCGCAACGTTNCACCAAAAACGAATTCCTGATGTCAACAAAAGNCGCGGCTTTGGTGAGGTTGATGTCATCGCCGTAACCAAGAAAGCAGTTTTTGCTGTAGAAGTCAAAAATTGGACTGGTGAAATTGATATCGTCGATGGNAATCTAGTTCAAACNAATCGGAAACCAAGTAAAAACAATGTGTTTGATCACATTTCTACTAAGGCAGATAACATAAAATTCGTGTATTTATCTGAGTTCGGAGAAGAGTTGTTTGAAGTAAAACCACTAATTGTGATGACAAATAAAAATTGCAAATTTACTGAGGCTGTTGAAAATCATCCAATGGTGATTAAAATTTCACAGTTGAATGATGAAATCAAAACGGCCGTTAACAAGCTCGATGATTATGCAACCTCAACTACTGACGAGTTGATAATGATGCTTGATAAGTTCCCAACCTGGGACACTATTTCATTAGCCAACTCGCAGGAAGAAATCGGCGATATTGTCGAAAACAGCATGCCGTTTGATTGGGACAGGTCAAAATATTCAGCCATCAATGTCTCGATACCAAGAGGGCTATTTGCGACAATTTTGTTTGGNCCCCNGATTAAAATCGCAACAATATTACATGACGGTGATACAGTTGAGGAACTAATCAAGCCAAATAAGGAGACAATAACCCTTCGTAGACCAACTGTTGCTTCTGAATATCGTGAATTGCCAATTACAGCCATAGAATCANTTCAATTTGGTGGTAGTGAGNTTTTCGATTGGGAAAAATTTTCTGCAAAGTCTAATTCAAAACAGCACCACAGTGACAAGAATGAGTTCGAGGTCGGCGGCGTTTATATCGGAAGGATTGCAAAAGACTTAGATCATTCATTCCTCATTGTCCTAAAGGAAAAAGTTGTCTCAGGCCTACTGTCTAAAAATAGCCTCGATGTCCATGTTGATTTGATNGATCAATTCTACTCAATTGGTAAGACCGTCAAAGTCAAAATATTNAAATTCAGCNACAAAAGCAAGACTAANTGTAAACTAATCGAAGTGAATAACGATTGAGCAATANNCCTANCCTTTTCTAGGCAAAGATTGCCGACTGCGGCTACCATGAATATCGAAAACAATCTTCGCCCTGCGCCTAACTGCAGCGTCCCCTTTTGCTTTGTATGATTTACTTATTCCCGCTTTTCTAGCCGCTTTTTCATCAACTATCGGCGCAGGATAATCTATGTCAATTCG
>PBEE01000040.1:0-17763 GCA_002717605.1 Crocinitomicaceae bacterium
AGAATACAATGGATGGAAAGTCCCAGAAGTGCTACTAAGTGGTAACCACGAAAAAATCCGCAAGTGGGAAGAAGAGCAAGCTCTCAAAAGAACAAAAGATCGAAGACCTGACCTTCTGGATGGATAAAGTGAAATTTTCTGCGAATTACGTCAATTTTATTCGTAATATTGCACCCCTAAATTTACTGGGACAAAGTTTTATACTATGGAGCGTATTAAGGAGATTACAAACAAATTAGTTGAGTCACACGAATGGCCAGAGTTTGGTGCGGGTGACACAATCACTGTAACAGTTAAAATTAAGGAGGGTTCTAAGGAGCGTCTTCAAGCATTCCAAGGTGTTGTTCTTCAACGTCGTGGAGCTGGTGCAACTGAAACTTTTACAATCCGTAAAATGTCAAGCGGCATTGGTGTAGAGAGAATTTTCCCTCTAAACATGCCTAACATCGACAGCATCATAGTAAACAAGCGTGGTTCAGTTAGAAGAGCACGCATCTTCTATCTACGTGAACTAACTGGTAAGTCAGCTCGTATTAAAGAACGTCGTAATGTTAAGGCATAAGCTTAATAACAGTTCAAATAAAAAAGCCGGCGCCAAAGTGGACCGGCTTTTTTATTGCATAAGCTTTTTGTAAAAGCACTTAGTTACGCGCCAAGTACTTCATCAACTCTTGACAAAATCTCGGCTTCCTTCTTTTGAGAATTTGAAACCAACTCCTCACAGCGAGCCAAAATTTTGGTAACGTATTCTGAATCTTCAAGATCGCCAGTATTTACTCTAGCATTAAGTACAGCTCCCATTACTGCGGATCTTAAACACATTGCCCCTACTCCAGAATCTGTAATTGAATTTGGGTTTCCTATTTGTGCCATAGCTTCAGCTACGTCCATAGCCTCATATGCTATTTCAGCAACTTGCATAGGAATTTCAATAGCGTGCTTAGTCGCAGCCTGAATAGCTGCTGATCTGGCTGCCTTCTGAAAATCCGAAGACTTAGGCATTCCATAAGCGTCCATGATTCCATTAAATGCAGCTGTATCTGCATCTACGAGGGCTAGCAACTTCGCTAGGAAGGTTTGGCCTTTATCAGCCCAATTACTAAATTCTTCCCAACGATCATCCCAACCTCTTTTATTAGCACTCAAATTTGCAACCATGGTTGAAAGTGCAGCTCCCAATGATCCAGCATAAGCAGAAATAGAACCACCACCTGGAGCCGGAGATTCAGAAGCAGTATCCTCTGCAAATTCCTTTAGGTTATTCGCAAGAAGAGGATATTGTCCCTTCTCTCTAATCAAATACTCTATAATCCTTTCCTCTGGCTTAAATGGAGCCAAATCGTCAAGTCCTAATGACTTTACAGCAATCTTTATTTTCTCAGACTCACTTATTCCTGTAGACCTATGTTGCTTTTTTAAGAAGTAATCTGCAGCATCAATCATAACCTTTAATGGAACTAGACCCACCAATCCAGATCCAGTAACGCGAATCCCTCTTAGCCTAGCTTTCTCACAAGCTTCATCAAATGCAATGTGAGTTGGGGTAACGTTGATGTCTGTGAGATTGAGCGAGAGTTGAGCTATACCGTATTCTTCAATATACCAACCGATACCTTTAACCGACTTCAATGAGCCTGGTTCCCTTACTGGCTCTCCGTTCTCGTCCTTTATGACTTTTCCAGAAATAACACCGCCTTCTCTTTTGATGCGGCCTGCTTCTCTAATGTCAAAAGCAACTGCATTTGCTCTTCTCGAAGAAGTTGAATTCAAATTGATGTTGTATGCAATTAGGAAATCCCTTGCTCCAATTGCTGTTGCTCCTGTGCGTTTTACCGAATCGTTAAATTCTTTTGGGCCAAAATCCGGTGCGCCATCCTCTGTTCCAAGCTTTGCCAAACCTTCATACTCACCTTTCCTGCAAACTGCTAGGTTCTTTCTCTCTGGTCTTTTAGCTGCACTTTCGTAGAAATAACCTGGAATTCCCAGTTCTTTCCCCACCCTTTCTCCTAGAGCTCTTGCAACCTCAATGCAATCATCCATCACTACTCCAGCTACTGGCACAAATGGACATACATCAGTAGCACCCATCCTCGGATGTTCGCCTGAGTGTTTAGACATATCAATTAATTCTGATGCTTTTTTAATAACCCTAAAGGCCGCTTCACCTATTGTTTCAGGTGGCCCCACGAATGTAATTACTGTTCTATTGGTACTCTTTCCTGGATCTACGTCTAGAAGTCTACACCCCTCTACTGTCTCAACAACAGATGTTACTGCATCAATAATCTCTGGGCGTCTACCCTCTGAGATGTTTGGCACACATTCAATTAATCTTTGCATGGCTGTGAATTTTCACTAGCCGTAAAAGTACCTATGTAGGGGTTTTTACCCAAGCCATTGCTCGCCATTAACGTACACCTTATCAACAACTGAATCATTCAGTCTGTAAGGAATTACCTCTAACCCAGATATCTGACCTGTTATTAAGAAGTTTGCACGTTTCCCAGGTGTTAATGAACCAACATAACCTTCAAGCTCCATAGCAGCAGCACCATTAATTGTTCCAGCTGCAATAGACTCAACGGGCTCTAATCCCATCTTAACAGAGCCCAGCCTAATTGCTTCTAACATATCTCCAGATGGAGCTGTTCCAGGATTGTGGTCTGTAGCAATTACTAGAGGTAGTCCAGCATCAATTAAACTACGAGAAGGCGTATATGGTATTCCTAAGAAATGAGAACAAATTGGCAATGCAACAGGGAAAGTTGGAATATCGTTTTTGAGTCCCAATTTTAGTGCTTCGACATCCTTATCATCTACAACTTCTAAATGATCTACAGAGAGTACATTTTTATTAACGCATAGCTCTATTCCACCAAGTTTAGTAAACTGATTTACATGTATTTTAGATTTAACACCCAAAGCACTTGCAGCATCGATTAATTTAGCCGTATCGTCAACTGAAAAATATCCCGTTTCGCAAAATGCATCCACGTAATCTACTAATCCCTCAGCGACGAATTTGGGCAACATTTCGTTTACAACATGATCAGTGTACTCGCTTGACGACTCAAACCCTACCGGAATTGCATGGCATCCAAGGAATGTTGCTTTAATTGGGATTGGGCTAGTTTCCTTTAGTCTAGCTATTACTCTTAGGATTTTCTCCTCACCTTCAAGCGATAGACCATATCCGGATTTTATCTCTATTGCTCCTACACCTAGGGCAATGGTTTCGTTTAGCCTATCTAAAGAGCGAGTGTACAATTCATCCTCAGACATATTTCTCAAAGCCTTAGCTGAATTGAGAATTCCACCACCTTTTGCAGCTATTTCTGCATATGACAATCCCCTCAGCCTATCTAAAAATTCACCAGCTCTATCATTTGCATAGACCAAATGTGTGTGACTATCACACCATGATGGAATCACATACCTTCCAGAGCAATCAACGACATTCACATTTTCTAATTCTGGACAACTATCCATCGTTCCAAACCCTTTGATAAGTCCGTTATCAACTGAGAACCAGGCATTTTCCAAAACAACAAGCTCCCTCATCTGTTTACCAGATAAAAATTTGGGGCAATTTTCATATGCGCCAACTAAGCCTTTAATGTCTTTAAAGAGTGATTGCATAGGCCGCAAGTTATACCTTGCAGCTTATGGCAGGCAACTCATTTGGCAAGCACTTTCAAATAATGACATTTGGAGAATCTCATGGAGAGGCAATAGGCGGAATTATTGAAGGTATTCCAGCTGGCTTAAACGTTGATTTACAGAAGGTTTACAACGAACTTTCAAGAAGAAAGCCAGGTCAATCAAATTTGACAACGCATAGAAAAGAAAATGACGAAGTAAAATTTCTCTCTGGGCTTATTGAAAAAGATGGCCAAACCATAACTCTTGGGTCCCCTATTGGATTTATTGCATCTAACAATGATTCCAATAGTTCAGACTACAATCATCTTGAAAAAGCCTTTAGACCTTCTCACGCAGATTACACATACAACATAAAGTACGGTGTTAGAGACCACCGAGGTGGAGGAAGATCATCTGCTAGAGAAACTCTTTCTAGGGTAGTAGCTGGAGCATTTGCTCAGCAATTATTAAAAAATGAATGTGGAACTCAAATAAGCGCGTACGTTGAAAGAGTCCATGATATTAGCATGCCAAACCCTCCTCAATTCTATGAGAAGAGTCAAATTGATGCAAGGGCAGTGCGATGCCCTAATCCTGAAATTGCGTCAAGAATGGAACAAAGGATTTCAGAGGTGAAGAATGAAGGGGATTCGGTTGGTGGTGCGATAGTTATTGTCGCAAAAGGAGTAAAAGAAGGACTTGGCGAACCAGTGTTTGACAAGCTTAATGCAGATTTATCAAAAGCTTTGATGAGCCTACCAGCAACAAAGGGACTTGAGTTTGGATCGAGGTTAAGTGGGACTCTATTAAAAGGGTCTGAACACAATGACGAATTCACTTCATCAAATGGAGAAATCAGGACAAAGACAAATAGATCTGGAGGAATCCAAGGAGGAATATCAAATGGCGAAGACATTGTAATTAGACTATGGTTCAAGCCTACATCGACAATTTTACAAGACCAAAACTCAGTTGATTCAGATAGCAACGAAATTGTACTTAAGGGCGTTGGAAGACATGACCCATGCGTTCTTCCAAGAGCAGTTCCCATTGTTGAGGCAATGGTTGCAATAACACTTGCCGATCACTATTTGAGAAATCACACATCAAAAATTTAAGATGTCAGTAAACGAAAAGAAAGGACTTGCGCTTCATTGGCAAGTAATAATTGGCCTTTTGCTAGGAGCAGGTTACGCTTGGCTTAGTATAAAATTCGGATGGAATCAATTCACTATGGACTGGATTCAGCCCATTGGTGACATTTTTATCAACTTACTTAAGCTAATTGCTGTGCCTCTAGTTTTATTCAGCATAATCAGTGGAGTTGCGAGCTTAGGCGATATTAATAAACTAGGTCGAATCGGAGCCAAAACTCTTGGAGTATACCTTGCGACAACAATGTTTTCTGTTTTGGTGGGACTCACACTAGTGAACATATTTCAGCCCGGAGCAAAAGCTTCAGATGAACTAAAAGTTAAAAACAGAGTAAGCTACGAGTTGTGGAGGGATGCAGGTGGAGTTGAAAAACTAGACGAGCTCAACTACGCAGAGCAAAATCCAGAAATTGTAGAAGAAATTCAAAGCACAGAAAATAATCACAATGATTGGGTTAGCGACAAACTCAACAAAGCAGAAAACACAAAGAATAGCGGGCCTTTACAGCCACTTGTTGACGTAGTACCTAAAAATATTTTCACTGCTCTAAACGATATGAAGATGCTGCAGATAATCTTCTTTGCTATATTCTTTGGAATTGTAGCTACTGGATTAAATGAAGTGCGCAAAAAGGTCGTGGTTGATTTTGTCGAGGCAGTAAACGAAGTCTTTGTTCAAATGGTTTGGGTTGTGATGAAAGCTATGCCAGTATTTGTTTTTGCTCTTATGGCAGGCCAAATTGTAAAAGCAGCAGGCACAGATCCAGAAAATTTCAGCCAACTCCTCTCCTTTCTTCTTCGATATGGGCTTGTGGTAGTTTTAGGTCTCGCAATAATGGCATTCGTTATTTACCCTTTACTCATCACTCTTTTCATAAAGAACATGACTTGGAAGAAATTCCTTTCTGGGATGAGAGACGCACAAATCACAGCATTTTCAACCTCTTCTTCAGTTGCAACACTTCCTGTAACTATGAAATGCGTTGAAGAGAAACTAGGGGTTTCAGAAAGAACAACAAGTTTTGTACTACCAATTGGAGCAACTGTAAATATGGATGGTACTAGTCTATATCAAGCAATAGCTGTAGTAGCCCTTGCTCAATTCCACATGGTTGACCTAAGCTTTTCGCAACAAGCAATAATTGTACTTACTGCTACTCTAGCATCAATTGGTGCTGCAGCAATCCAAAGTGCTGGACTTGTTTTAATGATTATTGTATTAGAAAGCGTTGGCCTAAATCCAGCCTGGATTGCATTGATATTCCCAATTGACAGAATACTTGACATGTGCAGGACAGTAGTAAACGTTACAGGAGACAGCACAGTCAGTACTTTAGTTGCAGCAAGTGAGGGTGAATTAAGTGAAGTTTAATGAAGATTAGGGGCGCACTTTTTTTAGCAATCTTTTACTGCAATATTATTGCATCCCAAACCCCATGCCCTACTCCTAAAGACATGGGTAACAAAGCTTTAAAATTGTTCGAAAAAGCAGATAGCCCAAAAAAGAAAACAACAATTTCAGAAAGGATTGTATTTTTAAGAGAAGTCATAGATCGTCAAGACGATTACGGTCAAGCGTATGAACTATTAGCATCTCTCCTATTTAAACAATCTAAAAAAAATCCTGAGTTAATCTCCGAATGTAGAGCAACCACATCAAAATGGATGGAAGTTTGTGATGCTCATGGTAGTGAAGCCTATTACATGTTGGGAGCATTAGCATACATGGAATCAAAAACCCAGGAAGCCCTAAAATACTTCGAATCTTTTCTTGAAAAATCTGAAGATGATGAAAGTTCTAAGATTAATAGAAGAAGAAACGAAGTTTTGAACCTAATACCTGAATTAAAATTTGAAATAGACTTCTATGCAAATGAAGGAACATATTCTCCTACCCCACTTCTTTTGACATCACTCATCAATGACGAATACCTGCCTGCTCTTTCACCTGATGGCAGCATATTATTCTTTACTAGAGCTTCGAACTCAAAAGCTCGTGGAGATATAGTAACAAAACGAATTGAAGAACTTGTTTGGGCCAAAAGAAATAGTTCAGACACTCCATTTGACGTAGGAGAAGTTTTGGACTACCCCTTTAATGATGGCGATAATTACGGTGGAGTTTGCCTTTCGATAGACAACAAAGTATTAATTATTGCAGCCACAAATCCTGATATTCGCAATGAGCAAAATATTGACCTATTCCAGACGACCTACAAGGTAGATGGAAAGGATGACGATGGTAATTTTATATACTACTGGGATGATTTGGAATTATTAGGGCCGCAGATTAACACAGTAATGGGCTGGGAATCTCAGCCAACTCTTAGCTCTGATGGGATGGAATTGTTTTTTGCTTCTGCAAGAGCAACATCTACACCGGACAAGGATGGAAATCCAACCATGGACATCTACTTGAGCAAAAAGGATAGCACTGGTGCTTGGGGAGTTGCCGAGATTCTCCCCGAACCCATTTCTACTGAAGCCCAAGAAAAAGCTCCATTCCTCCACCCTGACGGCAAAACTCTCTATTTTTCTAGCAACAGAACGCCCAGTGGCGGTGGCTATGATCTTTGGGTTACTAGGAGAGATGAAGATGGGAATTGGAGCGAGCCAACAAACATGGGGACTCCTGTAAACACAAATGGTGATGAGCATGGCTTAGTCGTAAGCTCAACTGGTGACGAAGCGTTTTTTGCCAGTAGGAGATCAGGAACAAAGGGTTTAGACATATTAAGGTTCCCAGTTCCAGAAGCCCTGAGACCAGATGCTGTAAAAGTCATACATGGAGCAGTAGACCCTATCCCGCCTAAAGACAATGTTAGATTGACCATCAACTACGTTCAAAGCAAGCAAGTAGAAGAGATTAAGCTCAACAAGGACGATGGAACTTTTGCTGCAATTATTCGAACAGAATTAAACGAAGATGTCATTCTTCAAGTTAAGGGCGAAAACGTAGCATTCGAGGCAATTGTCGTTCATCAGGCTCACGAAGTACCTACAGGAAATCCCACTCCAGAAATAAAGCTCAGGGCTAACAAAGCATCAGAAGAAAGTGCGTTTGAGCTCAGAGATGTAAAATTCGCTACAAACTCAACAAAGATGAGTGACGCAGCAAAATTGGTGCTTGATGCATTTGCAAGTTATTTGAATGAGCACAGAAAGTATCAAGTAGACATAGAGGGGCATACTGATAATGTAGGTAGAGCAAATGAAAATTTAGATTTGAGCAAGAGAAGAGCTGAAGTAGTTGCTGCATATCTCACCAATAAGGGAGTGAATTCTAAAAGATTACATTCAACAGGGTTTGGACAAGAAAAACCAAAGGCGTCAAACCAAACTCCAGAAGGCAGATCTCAAAACAGAAGAACAGAGTTTACGGTTTGGGATTAAGTATAAGATTAGCACACAAAGGAGCGTTAAGAACATAGTTCTGACTCCGTGAAAACCAATCTATTATCAGGGTATTTTCGTAGGATATGGAGCGCAAATACCTCAACATGCACAAACCACATTTCCTCAAAACATTCCCTCTTCTGGCATTGGCCGCTTCTCTATCTTCAGCCCCTATTTTAATTAAAGCTCAGCTATCTCTTGAACAGAGTGCTGTAGAAAGGAATTGGGATAAAGCATCTGACGCTTATGAGAAAAAACAATTCTCATTAGCAATGAACATTTTGGAAGATTACATCTCACAATCTAACAATACCAATTCCGAAAGACATGTGAAAGCTGAATACCTGTCAGCTATTTGCGCATTAAATCTTTATCATAAGGATGCAGAGTTTAGGATTGATGCTTTCATTAAAAGATATCCCGAATCGGCTTACGTTCAAGATGCTTATTGGGCTATAGCAAATCATCACTACAAGAGGAGACATTTCAAAAAAGCTGTATCTGCATTTGACCAAGTAAATATTCGTAAGCTTTCCAAAGACAAACAAAGGGAGTTGCGATTCAAGCGTGGCCATAGTCTCTTTGAGGAAGAGAACTACGAAAAAGCTAGGTACGACCTATTTGAAGTAATGAAAAACCCTGGCACCTTCCTTGCACCTTCGACTTATTACTTCAGCCACATTGCATACATAAACAATAAGCCACAGGTTGCACTTGATGGATTTGAAGACATAGCTGATCATCCAGACTTTGTAGATTTGGTTCCCGTTTACATAGCCCAAACCCTTCACGCAACTGAACAATACTCACGTCTAAAAACTTATGGGGTAGATCTTCTAGAAAACAACAGCATTCTAGAAGAGGATATGAGAACAGAAATTGCTCGTCTTGTGGGCGACGCTTTCTATAAAGACCAAGAATTCGAAAAAGCTTCTCCATATCTAGAAGTAGCTTGGAAGGGAACTAGAGGCCCAGGACGCAAAGCAGAATTTGCATACCAGGTGGGATATACTCGATATAGGATGGGGAAATGGAGATCATCTCTTGATTGTTTGGCTTTGACAGCAAGAGAGGATAATAAGCTAGGCCAAAACGCAATCTACCACATGGCAGATTGCTACATTCAACTAGGCCAAAAAGACAAAGCACGTAATGCTTTTGGCCGTTGTGCTGCAAAAAATTACGACTTGGACATTATGGAGGACGCTCTTTTTAGCTATGCTAAACTAGCTTTCGAATTGTCTTACAATCCATTTGACGATGCAATCACAGCATTTAAGACGTACATAGAAAAGTACCCTAATTCGATTAGACACGATGATGCTTACCGCTTCTTACTTCAAGTATACTTGACCAGTAGAGATTATGATAGAGCTCTTGAGGCATTAGACCAAATCCAAGAGAAGGATCCTACTGTTCAAAGCTCATACCAACTTCTTTCATATAACAGAGGAGTAGAACTATACCAAGCCGGAGAATATTCAAATGCTATCATATACTTCAGAAAAGTTAGGAAATTTACTATTAATCCAAAGCTTGCTGCAGAATCACATTATTGGGAAGGTGAATCTTATTTCGCCCAAAAGGATTACAAGAATGCAACTGAATGTTATGTTGAATTCTCTCGCTCACCTGGAGGATACTTAAGTGAATACTATCCTGATGCTGATTATGCTAGAGGATATGCTCTATTCAAAAGAAAGATGTATGTAGATGCACTTTCTGCATTTAGATCTTACCTAGACGCATACCCTGAGGAAAATAAGCGCCAATACAATGATGCTGAATTGAGAACTGCGGACTGTTTTTACGCTAAAAAAGAATTTAGTAGGGCGGTCAACTATTATAGCAGGTGTCTTGAGAGAGACGTAGGCCGTATAGATTACATTTTATTCCAAAGAGGAATGGCATACAGTCTAAGTGAGCTTGATGGAGCATTGGAATCTCAAATTGCAGACTTAGACAGTCTACTTGAAGAGTTTCCTAAAAGCAGATTTGTTGTGGAAGCACTCTATGAGAGTGCAAGAACCCAAATTGAGTTAAACCAGCTTGAAGACGCAAAAAGCAGAATCAAAATCCTGCTAGAATCACACCCTAGAAACCCCAGAACTAAAGAAGCTCTTGTTGACCTTTGTTTGATAGGTATCAAACAAAACAAGCCAGAAGATGTATTATTGATTTGGGATCAGATTAGAACATCATATGGCAATGACCCAGTAGCTTCTGACGCTTACAACATTGTAGAACCATTATTAATTGAAAGAGGGCTCTTAAACAACCTACCTCCAGCTGTGGGACTATCAGGCCAAGAGATAGAAGAACGCTTGTTCAAAGCCGCAGTTAACCTTGCTATAGACGGCAATTATACTCTAGCACTACCTCGCTTAGAAGAATACATAAAGCAATACGAAAATGGCAATCATGTAGGTGAAGCAAACTTCTATTTAGCAACTTGCTTAAACGACGCAGAGGATTATTCTGGCGCTCTTTTATTATATGAAAAAGTACTCAATCTACCTCCTTCTGAATTTACTGAGGCGTCTGCTCTTTGCGCAGCCACATTGAGCTGGAATGCTGGTAATTACCCTAGAGCACTCGATCACTACAGATTACTTGGAGAAGTTGCTACACTTCAATCAAATAGACTAGAAGCTTCTATTGGTTCAATGAGATGTTATTACTTGTTAGATCAGTCACAAGAGGCGTTTCGATTTGCCAACGAAGTATATAATGACGAATCGACTCCTGAGTCTATTAAGAGAACTGCTGCTCTATGGATTGGAAGAATTAACTACGATTCTGGCAACACAGATGATGCTTTAGCTAAATTCAATTCCCTTATTAAATACGGAGGATCTGTTGGCGCTGAAAGCCAATTTATGATAGCCCAAGTCCAATACGATTTAAAGGATTACTCAAGTGCTGAGCAAAGCATTTTCTCACTTGTTAGTGAATATCCGAATTACGAAGAATGGAAACACAAAGCATTCTTGCTGTTAGTTAACACTTACATAGGTTTAGAGGATTTGTTCCAAGCTAGAGCTACTGCTGAAAGCATAATGGAAAATGTAGAAGTAGAATGGATACAGAATGCTTGCTCCGACCTAATGATGACTATTGAAGAATTGGAAACGGCGGAGTTAAATATCGATATTGAAAATGAAGCAGAAATTAACGATGATGTACAAGACTAAATTTTGGGCTACTACCATATGCTTTGTTGTATTGAGGACTATTAATTCTTTCGCACAAGAAAACACAGACTCTTTAAGTATGGACGTCACTTTTGTCGGTGAAAGAGAAATGGTAGTAAAAGACGCTATTAAGCTACAAAGCTGGCCTGAAGCCATGCGACTTGATGGTGGAAACCGTGATTTCTCATATAAATTGCTTTCAAAGAGAATGAATATCACTCCTGAGTGGACGCATGTGAAGCCTGTTAGATTGAAGGTAGATGCGCCGCTTGCTAGATTATATAGAGGATATGTTCGAGCTGGTTTTGGTAATTACAATACACCAATACTTGACATTAGTTTAACTGATTTAAGGTCAAGAGAGGGAACATGGGGAATTAAAGCTGATCATTTTTCTACAAAAACACCTATTGACAGTATAACTAACAGGTTTAGTAATAGTGGTGTTAGTTTTTGGACTAGTAGATTTATAGGAAAGGAAAAAGTTGATGCTACTGTGTTTATCAAAAGTAACAATATTGTCTATTACGGCAACCCAAATGATGACTCATTAATGCCATCGCAAAAAGGAGACATAACTAATAATTTTCTAAACTATGGTACGTCATTAGCTTTTAAATCTCATCACAGAGATTCTACTATGTTTAATCACAAATTGAGGTTTGATTGGGTTCAATTAAGAGCTGGAGAAAACCTTCTAGAAAACAATTACAATGGCGGAATTGAGTTTGGGAAATTTGTTGGATCTAAAAAATACTCTTTAAATTCTAGTTTTAATTTTGATAACCTCAACATTGGTGAAACTAAGATTAACACTGCATTAGTTAGCTTAGAACCAACTATAACATCTTATAGAGGTTATTTAACATTAACAGTTGGCGGTGGTTTAGGAATTGACAGAGACGATGAAAGTTATAATTCTGATGAGATAAGAGATAAATTATTTGTCTACCCTAAAGTGGAAGCATCATACAGCTTAATGAGAAATTTATTTATACCCTATTTCCGATATAACGCTGGAATACAACAAAACAGATTACAGTCTGTGCTAAATGAGAATCCATTTTATGAATACTCTCAAATAGAAACAATAGATGATGTTTCACTCGATACTACAAGAATTTGTCCACTTAATAACACCTGGAGAAGAAACGATATGCATCTAGGAATGAGAGGGACAATTACTGATGAGGTAAGTTTTAATGTATTTGGACGAACTGTCAAATACGTTGATTACATGTTCTTTATGAATACATCTGACACATTACAAATCGACCCTGATAATTACACTTTAATTGGTGGCAATAGGTTTAATGTACTCTATGATGATATAAGAGTCAGTTCACTAGGAGGTAATATTAGCGTTGAAGTTTCAGACAACTTTAGCTTAGGAATCAATGGCGAATTCTTTAGATACTCTTTAAGTGGAGATGCCTTGAGTAATTTCTGGAATTTACCAAAATATAACTCATCTATAGACCTGAGATACACTCTTCTTGAAAAATTTACAATTGGTTGTACAACTACTATTGTTGGTGCGAGATCATCTTTATCTACCATTGCACCAGAGAATGAAGAATCATCTGAATTGATCACTTTTAACAACGGTAATTATTACAACATTGAACTTCCAGGCTATGTAGATTTGAATTTGAATTTTGAATACAGGTATAATGAAAGGACATCTGTTTGGGTGACAATGAACAACATTACAAACAACAGATATAGCCATTGGGCTGGGTACAGAGTTCAAGGATTCCAAGCCTTATTTGGAGCTAGTTACGCCTTCTAAAATCAACTAACATATCTCATTGTGTATTAAGTGCGTTTTTTGTGAATAAAACGCACTTTTTACATCCTCTAAATTTACCTGTTTTTACTTGATATTTCAGTATTTTTAAGGTCTATACAAAAGACTAAAATTATAATGTCAGAAGAGCAGAAGAAACCAGCATATGGAGCCGAACAAATTCAGGCTTTAGAGGGGATGGAACACGTGCGTATGCGTCCATCGATGTACATCGGTGACGTAAATGTAAGAGGTCTACACCACTTAGTTTATGAGGTAGTAGACAACTCTATAGATGAGGCACTAGCTGGACACTGTAACAAGATTGATGTTACAATAACAAAAGAGAACGGAATTAGAGTTCAGGACAACGGCCGTGGTATTCCTGTAGGAATGCATGAAAAAGAAGGCGTAAGTGCTCTTCAAGTTGTAATGACTAAAATTGGTGCTGGTGGTAAGTTCGATAAAGATTCTTATAAAGTAAGTGGTGGATTACACGGTGTAGGTGTGTCGTGTGTTAACGCTCTATCTACATATCTAAGAGCAGAGGTTCACAGAGACGGTAAAGCTTATGAACAAGAATATCACCGGGGAAAAGAACAATACATAGTAAGAGAGTGCGGAACTGCTACTGATACTGGAACTATTGTTGAATTCAACCCAGATCCAGAGATATTTGAAGTCCTTGTATACAATTACGAAACTCTTGCTGACAGAATGCGTGAGCTTAGTTTCCTAAATCAAGGCATTACAGTGACTCTTACAGATGAACGAGAGCTTGCTATACCTGAAGATGGGACAGAGCCACAAGAAAACATATTTAAAAGCGACACATTCTTCTCAGAAAATGGTTTAAGAGATTTTGTAAGCTACCTAGACGAAAATAGAGACACTCTTATAGCTGACGTGATTCACATGAATGGCGAAAAGAGCGGGGTTCCCGTAGAAGTTGCTATGACTTACAATACTTCATTCTCTGAAAATCTATTCTCATACGTAAATAACATTAACACTCACGAAGGTGGTACTCACCTAACTGGTTTCAGAAGAGGTCTTACTAATACACTAAAGAAATATGCTGATAACAGCGGCATGCTCAACAAATTAAAGTTTGACATTAGTGGAGATGACTTTAGAGAAGGTCTTACAGCAGTTGTAAGTGTAAAAGTTGCAGAGCCTCAATTCCAAGGCCAAACAAAAACAAAGCTTGGTAATGCTGAAGTAAGCGCCCCTGTTTCGCAATCTGTAAGTGAAATGCTTGAAGCATACCTTGAAGAACACCCAAACGACGCTAAGTCTATTGTTCAAAAGGTAATTCTTGCTGCACAAGCAAGACACGCAGCCCGAAAGGCCCGTGAGATGGTTCAGAGGAAAACAGTAATGAGTGGTTCTGGACTTCCAGGAAAACTTGCTGACTGTTCTGAAAAAGATCCACAACTATGTGAAATCTTCCTAGTGGAGGGTGATTCAGCTGGTGGAACTGCAAAGCAGGGTCGCGACAGAAAATTCCAAGCTATCATGCCACTAAGAGGTAAGATTCTTAACGTTGAGAAAGCTATGCATCACAAGGTTTTCGAAAACGAAGAGATTAAGAACATATACACTGCTCTTGGTGTTAGACTTGGTACAGAAGAAGACGAGAGAGCTCTTAACCTAGAAAAGCTCAGATATCATAAGATTGTAATTATGTGTGACGCCGATGTAGATGGTTCACACATTGAAACACTTATTCTGACATTCTTCTTCCGTCACATGAAAGACCTGATTGAAAGAGGATTCGTTTACATTGCTACTCCTCCACTCTACTTGGTAAAGAGAGGAAGTAAGCAGAAATATGCATGGAATGATGAAGAAAGAGATGCTATAATCGCAGAACTTAAGGGATCGTCTGATGCTAATGTTAACGTTCAGAGATACAAGGGTCTTGGAGAGATGAATGCTGAGCAGCTATGGGATACAACTCTTAATCCTGAGCATAGGACTCTTCGTCAAGTAACAATTGAAAATGCGATGGGCGCTGACCACGTATTCTCAATGTTAATGGGTGATGAGGTTCCACCTAGAAGAGCATTTATCGAAGAGAACGCAAAGTATGCCAATATCGACGCCTAAAACTATTTGGATTACTGGTGCAAGCAGCGGAATAGGCAAAGCTTGTGCTGATGTTTATGCAAATAGAGGCTATAGGGTAATTCTTTCATCAAGGAGAAATAGTGCCTTAGAAGATGTCGCAACAGAGCTTAGCAAAGCTGAAAAAGTCAATAGAGATGATTTGTTTATTGTTCCCCTTGATTTATCAGACAGTTTAAACTTTAATAGCTTAGTTAGAGACGTTATTAAAAAAGTTGGTGTTATAGACATTATGCTCCATGCTGGTGGGATAAGTCAAAGATCACTTGCAGTTGACACTTCTATTAATGTAGATAGGCGTGTCATGGAAATCGATTATTTTGGAACAATTGCTTTAACTAAGGCTCTTCTTCCCCACTTCATTGCCAATAAAAATGGTCAATTCGTTGTTATTACGAGTTTAATGGGAGTGTTCTCATCTCCACTACGCTCTGGGTACTGTGGAGCAAAACACGCCCTACACGGCTTCTTTGAAGCGCTTAGAGCAGAAGTGTATGACCAAGGAATTAGTATCTCTATGGTGCTACCTGGTTTTATTGCAACTGACATTAGCATTAATGCTGTTGTCGGAGATGGTAGTAAACAAGGAACCATGGATGCAAAAACAGGTGCTGGAATGACCCCTTTAGAATGCGCCAAAAAACTTGCACGAGGAGTCGATAAAAAGAAACCCGAAATTCTAATTGGAAGAAGTGAAATACTTGCGGTTTACCTAAAGAGATTCTTTCCAAATCTTCTAAGAAGAATTATTAGAAAAACAGCTGTTACCTGATCAGCTTTTAATGAACTCTCTTCCCTCTACGTCAAACCATGTAGTCCTTTTCTTTATAGTTCTCATTATGAGAAAACACACTGTGCTCACTCCAAGGACATACTGCATGTAGTCGCTCATTTCTAGGCGCTTTAATTCTCTGTAATTGTGAGCAATGTCAAGTGTTACGAATGAAATAAAAACTGCAAATGCTCCGTTGTACTCTCTTTTCAGCACGTTTTTAAAAGAGAAAAACACTCCTGGATGAGTCCAAATCAATTTCCTAGGAATAAAAGCAGGTATTCTATCAGCCCAATCGATATACTCCTCACCAAATTTGCCTTTTAAGAATTTCTCTTCAGCCATTGCTATTAGGGAATAGTACAGCAAAAAGACAATTGTAAAATAGATTACAAATTCATAAGATCCAGCGTAGAGCATTATCCCATGCCACATAAAGTAGTTTCCTAAATAGAGCGGATGCCTAACTAAACTGTACATCCCCTTGGTATTTAATGTCAATGCCACCTGACCTTCACTAGTATTTCTTCCTGAAGTTCCTTTGGGTACGTAGCCAATGGTAAGTGTGCGAATGATTTGACCTAAAAGACTGATAGAAAAACAAGTAGCTAACCAATTTAAGTCGTCAAAAGGTGGGTAAGAATCGCCATTTACAGTAACCCAAATCGCAAAAGGAACTATTACAAGAGGCAAAAATGAACGCCATCTAAAAAGCCACTCCCCCCTCTTTTCAAGATTCTCTGTTAGTGGCATGTAGAAATAGATTCAGGAGTGCTGTTTCTCATCCAGTTGAGCACCTTGTCCAACATAGGTTTCATGTATACGTCTTCACTTATATAAGGAGCAGATTGTCTTAGGCTAGATTTAAGTGCGTTTAGTCTAGGTGACATTGCAGCGTCATCTAATAGGTCTGAGGCTTGGGCTGAGCAGAGAGCTTCTATAGCGAGTACTTGTTCTGATTGGGCTATTACATCCCATAGTTTAATAGCAGCGTTTGCACCCATACTTACGTGATCTTCTTGACCATTTGAGCTATCTGCATTATCGGCAGAACTTGGAGTTACTAGCTGTTTATTTAGGGAAACTAAGGATGCCGCTGTGTATTGGGCTATCATGAATCCCGAATTCAACCCAGGGTTTTCTGCAAGGAATGCAGGCAATCCTCTAGTACCTCCCATTAATTTGAATGTTCTGCGCTCAGAAATTGACGCCCATTCATGAGTTGCAAGCGCAAGTCTATCCAATGCAAGAGCTAGCGGTTGTCCGTGAAAGTTTCCTCCAGAAATAACCTTATCAGAATCGGGGAATACAAGAGGGTTATCTGTCACAGCATTAACCTCATTTTCAAAAAGTTCAACTGCTGCCTTAAGTACATCTCTAGATGCTCCGTGCACTTGAGGAATACAACGGAAAGAATACGGATCTTGAACATAGTCCCGAGGCGTTTTCATGCGCTCAGATCCTTCTAACCACCTTCTAATTGAAAATGCAACTTCTCTTGCTCCCTCTTGATTTCTAATTCTATGAACATCATCGTCAAAAGGAGAAGCCAAACCACTCCACGATTCAAGTGACATCGCACCAATTGCATCAGCCCAATTCATAAGACGTTCAATTCTTCGAATCGCCATAACTCCATAGCCAAGCATGAGCTGAGTACCGTTTATGAGCGCCAATCCTTCTTTG
>PBEE01000041.1:0-14541 GCA_002717605.1 Crocinitomicaceae bacterium
CCCCACCAAGGGCCAGTCATTGCAACTGAAGAAGCCGAAGAACAAGCTGTTGTAGTAACAGTTAATGTTTCAACTGCAGCAGCTTCACAAGAAACATCTTCACCATTTAATGTCAATGTACTAAACTCTACATCACCACTAGAAAATTGAAACTTAACTGTACGATCAAATGCAACACCTGGAACGGTCTTTGTGTTAGTCCCAAGATTTAAAGCTGTAGCAGGTCCATTATTCCAGTTTCCGTTTGCAACAGTTTTTACTACTCGATAATTTGCTCCACCATCTGGTAAAGAAGTAACATTCATAGTGAAAGATTGTGCTTCTTGACTTGATGCACCATCAGTATCAAGAGCAGCAGTTAAAACGTCAGTCCATGTAGTGTTTGGACCATCATCAAATGCATCGCAATCAGAAACGGCAGTAGATGGCTCCGCAGAAGTAGCTGTACATGCAGACTCATTAGAATTTACTGATAAGAAATCAAACTCTACATCTCCAGTTGAAAATTGGAATTTTACGGTACGGTCGAATCCAACAGCAGCAACAGTTATGCCATTTTCACCCAAGACAAGTGCTTGTGGATTACCGAAAAAATTACCACCATTCGCAGTAGTTTTAAATACTCTAAAATTAGCTCCACCATCTGGTAAAGAAGTAACATTCATAGAGAAAGATTGTGCTTCTTGACTTGATGCACCATCAGTATTAAGAGCAGCAGTTAGAATCTCTGGCCATGCTTCAGCAGATCCAGCAGTAAAGTCACCACAATTTGAAATTGCAGTTTGTCCAAAAGCAAATGATCCAATTAGCATCATTGTTATGAACGAATAAAATTTAATTTTCATAATATCTTTAAATTGATTTTCAAAGTTATAAAAGCTGATTTCGTCGATAGAAAAAAACAATTAATCTAGCTAAAATAAGTTAGATTAAATCAATTTTAAAAAAATCCAAATAGTTTCTCAAAATTTATTTTGATGTTAAGAATCTAATAAGAAAATAAAAGGTAGTCGTGTAAATATTTGTGTTAAATTTATTGTTCCAAAAATCAACAAATATGAAATATATATACGTAAGTTTTCTTTCATTTTCATTACTTGCATTTACAAGTAGTTCTTCAAAAGCACAAACTTTAGATATTACCGCACAGGTTTGTTTCGAAGCTAATGAAGTTAAGTTAACAGGACCAAGCTATGGTTGGAATCCAACTGCTGGTCCATCTGCTACAAACAATGGAGATGGAACATGGACGTTTGGTATACCTTACCCTACATCAAACTTTGAATTTCTTTTAGTTGTTGATGGCGAACAAGAAAATCTAATTGAAGAAATGGTAAATGGAGGAACATGTGCTCCTGTTACTGATTATTTCTCTTATGCAAATAGATTGTGGATAGTAGGTTCTGGCAATATGAATGTAACATATGGTTCTTGCTCTGAATGTGATCCAAATGCAGTTTATGGATGTACTGATCCAAATGCATTAAACTACAATCCAAATGCTACAGAAGACGATGGTTCATGTGAGTATGAAGAAACAGTTCTTTATATAACAACTACTGTGTGTTATGAAGCTGAAGAAGTAAGATTAACAGGCCCATGGTGGAATTGGGATCCTATGGGTGGGCCAATTGCTGTTGATAACGGAGATAATACTTGGACATTTACATTTGATCCAGCACCAAATGATGACCTAGAATACCTGTTAGTAATGGATGGTGTACAAGAAAACCTTGTTGAGGAAATGGTTAATGGTGGCACTTGTGCTCCAATAACAGACTATTGGGCTTATGCAAATAGATTATGGTTACCTGGTTCAGGAAATGTACAGAATGTTTATGGTACTTGTGGAGAATGTGACCCAAATGCTGTGGTTGGATGTACAAATCAATTAGCTGAGAATTATGATCCAGAAGCAACGATTGATGATGGCTCATGTTATTTCTCTTCCATTACTATCACAACTACTGTTTGTGACTTAGCAAACAATGTTAGAATGACAGGACCATTGTGGGAGTGGGATCCTTTAGGAGGTCCAGAGGCTACAGATAATGGAGATGGCACGTGGACTTTCACTTTTGACCCTGCTCCATCCGATGATATGGAATATCTATTAGTTGTAGATGGAGAAGTAGAGGATTTAATTCAGGTAATGATTGAAGGAGGTGATTGTGCTCCAATAACAGATTACAGTACGTACGCAAACAGATATTGGGAAACCAATCAAGGTAGCATTTCGAACATATTTGGACAATGTGTTGAGTGTGGTTTAGAAAATGGCTTGAATATTCATATTGACTTATGCGGATACGAAGCAAATGAAGTAAGAATTACCGGTCCAACTTGGGGTTGGGATGTTAATAATGGTGTAATTGGATATAATAATGGTGACGGTACATGGACTGTTACGCTACCGGTACCTGATTCAAATATGGAATTCTTAGTTGTTGCAGATGGGGTTCAGGAAAGTTTAATACAAGACATGGTAGAGGGTGGAACGTGTGCACCTATTACAGACTATTGGGCTTATGCAAATAGGATATGGAATACTAGCGATCCCTATGACATTTACATAAATTACGACAGATGTGTACCATGTAGTTTTCCGAATTTATCAATCACAGCTGAAATATGTGAACCTGACAATGTTTCTGAAGTTAAACTTGTAGGCCCTCCAAATTGGGATTGGAATAACGGTAAGATAGGAGTTAACAATGGTAATGGTACATGGACATTTAATTACGAACCTGTGCCTTCAGAATCTATTGAGTATCAAGTATTCGTTGATGATGTTGGAGAAGATCTAATACAAGAAATGATTGAAGGAGCTACATGTGCACCTCTTACAGATTTATATGAATATGCAAATCGTCAGTGGATAATTAGTGACGGAGAAGAAATTTTTGTGACTTACAACACTTGTTTAAATTGTGATGGCACAGAAAACGTGTCTGAAGTGAATTTGCAGTTTGGCATTTATCCTAATCCATCATCTGATCATATAACTATTATAGATGCACCATCAAACTTTGACTACTCTATTTTTTCTTCTCTAGGCCAAAAAATTGCAGTTGGTACAAACAACAATTCTATTGATGTTTCTCTACTTATGCCAGGATTCTATTTTCTTGTTATACAAGCCGAAGGTGACATGGGTCAAGTTCCATTTGTAAAAGAGTAAATATGATAAAACAGTTTTTATTTATCACGTTTGCAGTTTTTCAATCTTTTGTTTATTCCCAATACGAACTCGTTTGGTCAGACGAATTTGACGGTGAAGAATTAGACCAAGAAAAATGGACGTTCGATATTGGACAAGGATCTTGGGGTTGGGGTAATAATGAGTTACAATACTATACTTCTAATTCATCTAATATCAAAGTTCAAGATGGAATGCTGAATATCACTGCTCAAGAGGAGCAATATGCAAATGCTAACTACACTTCTACTAGGATAAAAACTAAAGATCGATATGATTTTCAATATGGGAAGGTTCATGCTCGAATAAGTGTACCTGTTGGTCAAGGACTATGGCCAGCATTTTGGATGTTAGGGGCTAATATCGATCAAGTAAGCTGGCCACAATGTGGTGAAATTGACATTATGGAGCACGTTAATTTAGATCCTGTAATTCATGGAACTCATCATTACAACAATAATGGACATGTTTACCAAGGAGGATCAACAATTTGTGCAGCTGAACAATTCAATGTATATAGTATCGAATGGACTCCAAATCATATTATTTGGTCATTAAATGGGAATACTTACTATTCAACAGATATTGGACCTAGTGCAATTTCTAAAGAAGAATTCCACAACCCTTTCTTTTTTCTTTTAAATTTAGCTGTAGGGGGAGTTTGGCCTGGATCACCAAATGATGAAACTGTTTTCCCTGCTAACATGTATGTAGATTATGTTAGAGTTTACCAAGATGTTTCAAAGGTAGACGATTTGGATCTTGTAAAGATTTCAATTCAACCTAATCCAATAAATGATATTGCACAGATAACTTCTAATCAAAAAGTCAAAGAATACAAAGTGGTTGACCTATCTGGAAGAGTAGTTTTTGAAGCTCAAAACACATCATTGGTTGATGCATCCAGATTTGATTCGGGATTGTATATTATATACGTGTCAATGACAAATGGGCAAATAGCCAGAGAATCATTTATGAAAATATAATCTTACTGAATAAGCAAGTTCCCCCACATTGACGGGTTTTGATGAAATCCATCTTTATTGCTACTGTTCCAGCGAATTTGATTATGTCGAGTTTCGTTATTTCCTAAGTCAATTGCCACCTCCATGTCTAAATTTATTCCTGACTTAAATTCGAAATTTTTAAAATAATTTAAAGGAATAGAAGATTCAACTATGTATCCTGTATTAACCTCTATGATCTCAAGTTTAGAATTAGGAATCAATTGACTTCTTTTAAAGTCCCATACATATGGCGAATCACCACAATTAATTCCAATGTGCTGATCGCTTAACAAAAGGAAGCTTCTTTTATCATTGGCATTTGGGTTAGTTGAAAACGCAAATTCAACTGCGTCTCCATTCCAAAGCTCTCCTTCAATTTTAGTGTTTTGCAAAGGAGTGCTATCATTAATTATGTATGCTAAATATAAATATTCGTCAGAATATGAAACGCAAAATTGTTGACCATTGAATAGCTCAAAACTACTTTCCCAATCTGAGAAATCTCCATCAATAATTATTGATTGTTTTTTTGCTAAAAATTCATTTTTAAGCTTTCCTGCAAAAGGCACAAGTTTGACTGACAGAATTTCAATTTCACCTTCAGAAAAAAGTTGTACTAACAACTGCTTGATGTTGGCAGCATCGGTATCAAATTCATCAAATGGAAAAAGAGAAAGAGGTAAAACTACTTGAGTCCATTCTTTTGATATAACATCTCCTTTCAGGAAAGAGGTATTATACCCTAACCATGCTTGCGATCCTTTATAATCTTCAAAGCAAAAAGCCCAAGGAATATTTGTGAAGTTTTCACCCGTTGATCTTACAACTAATTCTAAAGCTAATGTGTCTACTACATATGCAAAGTCTTTACTTTTCCAACCATCCCAACCTATACCAATACCAACCCAATCACAACCATCCTGATCTTTATTCCATTTAATGTTTAATACATTCTCTTTCCCGTAATTTAAGGTTTGAGCATCTATACATTTTAAATCTTCTGTTGCCCAAAAATCCAGTAATTCATTTTCAAATAGAACGTCTTGGGTAAATCCTCTGATACTATAATCTTCAACATACTCACCATCGTACAACCCCTTTTTCTTGAGTTGTAATTTTTTAGATTTTATAACTGCTTCATCTATCCGCAATGTATCCTGTGCGAATGAACATAAAGTAATTAAGATTACTAATAGAAATGAAAATGTTTTATGGACGCAGAGGTTCATTTTCAGTAAATATTAAATAGTCGATTGCAGAGTGAGCATACCCAGAGTTTGGATCAGCTAGATGTAAGACACTTACACGATTTAATTTATCAGGATTGTGAACTCCTCCGCCACTTGAATTATTCGCACTTAAAATATCAGAATATTTTACGCTTATATGCCTCCAACCTGACCAGTCAATAATTATTTCATATCCAAATGAATCTTCGCTAGTTACATCAAATGTGCCATCTATATTTTCATCTTCATCGAATCTAAATAAAACTCTACTATTTGGATAAAGTGGATCTCCATACACGAAAGCATTAAAGTATAGATTATCACCATTACTAGACAATGGCATTACAGTCTCCCCAAATGCTGATGCATTAAAATCAATCATTCCCGTTAACCAGTCCCAATCAACAGCTCCTGCCATGTTGTAGTATCGAGCAAGTTGTGGGGCTTTAGCTGGGTCTGCTTCTATATTTGGATCGACTGGCCTTATGCCAAAGGCCATAGATGTTCCAGATTGAACAAACGTTGACCAATTTGGATCCCAGCCAGCTTCGAAATCAGTAATTACGAAGCCAGCATTTAGTTTGGGTTCTAAGACATATACACTCGTAGATAGTATTGTATCAGTCTCATCTGTTAAAAACGATAACTCAACATTACAGTTTTCGTAACGGCTGAAGATCGGAAGACTTGTTGTTGTTCCATCCCACAGCGCCACTTCTTCATTTAGATATTTACTTGTACCATTAATGATTTTCTCTGCACCACTATTTGACCCCGTAATTTTTAACTGCCAATCAACAACTTTACTCAACCCACAATTAAAGAATACAGTTTCTCCTGCTGCGAAATCAACATTTATTTGGCTTGCTTCTAAAGGTGTAATAATTTCAAAAGGGCCATAAACATCATACAAATCTGGACCATCGGAAAATTCATCAGGCTTTCTACAAGAAGAAATTATTACACTAAAAATTAATGTTAGGTATATTAATTTTTTCATTACTTAAAATTTTAAGATATAAATAACAGATGATTGATTAAAGGCATATTCATGTGAAATCTGACTGAATCGATACTTGTATCTATCATGAATAATTGCTATATAAGATTTCTTAGAAAAAGAAATTTTAAGTCCTGATGAAATCAAAGACTCTTGACCATCAACTGAGAAATTCTCATAATTCATGATTTCATCTTCAGTATTTCTAATTGGCATTTGATCATTTCCAGATGCATTTAACTTGAGATAATTACCCATGAGGTGAACATCCTTAAACACTTCATATTCCATACCTATGTTTAGTTGTTTAGTAGTGAAGTCTACTGATTCAAAGTCAAACTCTCCTTCTCGAGTGGTTTCTTGAAAATTTTGTGATAACTGGATATTAAACTCCTTCTTCCCTTTCCATAGTTTCTCTGCATGCAAAGTTGCAACCAACTCACTCATGAAAAACGATTTTAGAGCTAGTGTTCCTTGTCCTCTTGACTCAGAGAGCAGGAACACTCTACTATTAAAATCAAACAATTCTTTAGGGTCATCATATTGTATTCCAAAATACCCACCCTGTCTATTAAATGATGCAATTCCATAAGGAAGAACTGAATTTATAATTGGATTGTTCTCCATTAATCCAACTGATATTCCCTGATTGTATAATTGTGGGTCATTATACATATCAAATAATGATACGGGCCTTAACACTTCAGTTGACATATATCTATTAAAGAAGTTGTTTTCTTGATCAAAAGAAACTCTTCTTGATTGAGCTCCAAAACTTCTGTAATCTGCACCATTATCTAAAATTCCAATAAACAATTCGAGGCCTGAAGTAAAATTCAGGTAACCTCTTACATGTAAGAAAAAATCAGTTAAAGAATCTTCTGGAGATTCACTCTGTGATAAAGAACTAATACCGTATTCACCACTAATTCCATAAGCAAAATTGTTTTTTACCAAACTGTAATCAAAAGTTAAAGAGCTTACATTATTGTTATAAATATTATCTGTTTTTGCTGTTCCTACCAAATCAAAAATAGAAACGTGATTTAACCCAATTTCTAAAGTGTCGTCTATGTTAATAACAGCATTTCCACCACCAAAAAACCTATCTGGTACAAAATTAAAATCCGATCTGTTTAGCCTAGAAATAAAGCTATTTACTTCTATGTCTTTAATTAATTTAGGTAACTCTATACCAAAGTTTAAAGAAGCTCCTTGTTGCCTCCATGTATTGTCACTATAAAACGTTTCATAATTAAAAACATCTTCTCTTATTCCAAGTGTTCCAATAGAAGATGTAAGTATGTCTTGATTATGATTGTAAAATGTATAAGGAGTTAGTTTATAGTCTATGTTGCCAAGTTGATATCTGAAAATATCGTTTGCAACTCCTCTAACATATAATTGTCTAACATCAAAATTCACTCCTCCACCCCAAAATCCGCCATACTCATTATTTATCCTAAACATACCCATCACCTCAGTATTTGAGTTGGGATTAATCTTAATTCCTAAATCAAGTAAAGCATATCCACCTGATCGTTTTGGAATTGATGCAGAATCTAATTCTGCAAGTGTATTTAATGATCTAGATCCACCAACAAACTGAACTTTTTTTCCATTCTGAGAAAATGCAAAACCAGAACTGTATAATGAAAAAAGAATTATTAAAAAATATCTCATATCAGAAAAATATTTTGAGTTCTACTGTTGTTTCTGTGCCTTTATATCTATCAAGAGCGAAATTATGATCGATATAATCCATCCATCTATGTCTTATATAAAGACCTGTATTTCTTTCAAGTTGAATATCAAGACCTAGAGCAAAACTTTTGCCTTCCTGGTCTTTATAGCCACCCGATACTTCATTGGTCTCGGTATTCATACCCCCCTTAATTATATCGTAACCATAGTATCCACACAAGGTTAATTTATTAGTTAAAGCATAGTATGCATCAAGCTGATGGTTGTAACTCTGTAAGTATGCAGTACTATCATAAGTTGGAAGAAAATGAAAGTCTCTTTGAATACTATGAAATCCACCTAGATAGAATAGCATAAGTTTTCTATCGTTAATCTGTGTTTTAATTTTACAACTTATTTCTAATGAATTAAATCCTTTTGCTGATATCCCATCTGGATCATCAATATCCATTGTCTCAAACACAGATCTATAAACTTTATTTATGTTTTCATACGGCCCAACATTAGTAGGGAATCCCCATCTCCAAAATCTAGAAAGTTGTAATGAATTGGAAGGATGGCCATACGTTATTTGATTTGATATTGCATCAATTTCTTTAGCAGCACTATATCCAACCGTAAGCTTGGTGTTTTTAAAATTTAAATCAGTATTTAAAATCAATCCTCTTCGATTGTTGGTCATCTGGCCTATTTGCGTCAATGAACTTGCAAAAGGAAAAAGGATAGGAGCTTGGCCAGGGTCAAGTTGTGAATTGTCTTGAGAGTATTCTAAAATGGAAGTGTTCCAAAAAATTCCATTATTATTAATGACGTTTGGACTTATACTGAAATACCTTAACTCTAATGGAAACTTATAAAATCGAGTTTTATTGAAATTTAATTTTATATCCAATGCATTTCCCCATCCTGCATCATAATTTGGAGAGAAATAATTACCCTTACCGATTTCACCATATAGCGTAACATTCTTTTTTGATCTAAACTCAAACTCTGTTGTAAATAGATTAAATCCTAGTAAGCCTGTTGTGCTCTCGTCTGTATATGTTTGATTGTGTATTCCATTTATACTGATGAAACTTCTTGTAAAGCTTTTTTGTATCCTTCCACCAGTCAAATGATTTGGAATTATAGAAGAACCACCATTAAGTTGTGACTTTCCGCGCATAAAAGAGCCCGAATATCCTGATGGAAGATCACTAGCCTCAACTATTAATCCTTGAAAGGCTTGTTGACCCCATCTTTCATCTTGTGTTAATGCTCCATTTTGATAGAAATCATCATATCTATCATAGATATTAGAAGTGTTTGGGTCCCATGGATTTCTTTCAAAAAGGCTAAATCTATTGTATCCAGTGTTTGCTGCAAATGTTAATGGGCTTTGTTTATGCCAATGAATTCCTCCTGTTTTTACAGCAAATGTTCCAAAATTTGTAGAATGAGTTCCGTATAGGTTAACACCTAATAATAATCCTTTAACGAAATCATCATTTTCACTTCCAGTCATTTGTTGCCACAAATACAAGTCTGTCGATATGGATGTGTTTTTGTTTGGACTTACCCCAATGTTTAGACTTAACTGAGGAAGTTGACTGTCATCACCAATAAATACTCTATTAAACACAGAATCCATAATAGGATAATGTGTTACAGATGGGTCCATTGATGTATAACAAGCTAGGAACCTATAAAAGCCTGAAATAGAAATATTCGATAACCCATATTCATAGTTTTTTGGATAAAGGCCGCCATTTGATGGCTTAAACATCAAAGAGTCAGAATAAGACTGAGCACTTAGAATATTTATTAATAAAATACAAGAAATAAAGGCTATGATTTTAGTTTTCATAAGGCTTTAATTTTTGTTTTTTAAACTTCACTGATTGCGTTGAGTCTAAAGATGGGTCAACATAAAATGGGATATTAGCGTAAGCCAATTTTTCACCATCATCTATAAATACAAACAACCTGTATCTTCCTTCACTTTTAGGAGTTTTTAATTTTATTGATGATGAATTAACACCTTTGATTTTTCCTGGAATAATTGGAGGTTTACCCTCAACATCGCCACCTGTTTTTAAATCGGTGCTTTCAGGATACAGCTCCCATTTAATATTTAAAACATCTCCATTTAAATCATTTGCAATTACTTCAACATCATAAAAAGTTGCTGGAGCTAAAATCAAATTTTTAATGTCTTCTGATTTTCTAAATAATATTTTTTCAATTGTAGGAGCTCTATTTTCTGGATATTCATTAGTCCAACAATATTGCAAAACATCTATAGCTTCTGTTGGCATTCCATTCTCACCAAATAGTCCATACCATGTACTAGTATACTCTTGTTTTTGGCCCCATAAAAAAGCAAATGAACCAATGCAAGTTGATTTGTATGGACCAATGTTTTCAGAATATCTATTAAGGTATGAAGCTGCCTTTTCGGTACTATTTTGTTCAATCGAAGATCCCCAAATTGTTTTTTCTATTTCCCAATGACCAGTTGGCCCCCACTCAGTAATCATATAAGGTTTGTCATACCCACCTTTATCAAGAATGCTTTTTACATTTACTACATCAGCATAAGTATTAATACCATATATATCAATATCAGTCAACTCATCCATTACGAACTTCAGTTTGTCAGAATTGGTTCCTGCTGTAACAGTTGCTACTGGATGGTTTGCATCTTCATGTTGAATCATTTTTGCAATGTCATTTACTGCACCCCAAACCTTTTCATTAGAATAATTTAGCTCGTACTCATTACCTACGCACCAAATTAAAAGCGCTGGATGGTCTTTGTATTTGATAACTTCATTTCTAAAACGTTCAAGTTGCATATTGACCTTAGCTACATGATTGTAATCAAAGCCATGCCTTTCGTGTTGAACCCAAAGCCCTAGCATCACTTTAATTCCAAGTTCATGAGCATTATCTAATACTGATTGAGCATTTTCAGTCCCCCAGGTTCTTATTGTATTACCCCCTGCTTCAACAACTTTTATCAACTCAGTTTCACCACCAGCCCCTTTAATGTAAAAAGGTTCTCCATCTACATGCAACTCCCAATTTTTTGGAGAATTCTCAACAACCTGTACAACACTTGTTTGTGAAAAAATTGAAGAAGTAAGTAAGCAGATAAATACTTTAATTAATCCAATTCTAAGAGCAGACATTATTTTTTAAGTAAGCTATAAAAATACTGAAAATCAGAAGAAATTAAATACATGATGTTCCAAAAGCCTGAAGCATTTGTAGAACATCATTAACATTTACATTTAAATCATTTGTGATATCTAAATCGCAATCACCAATACATCCGAATTGAGATAATAGATAAAGTACATCGCTAATTCCTACAACTGTGTCTCCATCGAAATCTGCTAAACATGCTTCATCATTTGACCAATTTGAGCAAGATTCACAAGATCCCCAGCAATAAATTGGAGCATAGATTACATCCTCATTCTCCTCGATTAAAACAGCAAAATTTGTCCATTCATCACAAGGATTATAATCACAAGAAGATCCTAATTCAGGATGAAATATTTGCCCCCCCCAACCATTAATTGCATATTGATATTGATGTTCTCCTAACGGCAGATCATACTCTAAAGTCCAAATTTCATCACCATCATCGTCTGACAATGGCATGCAAGTCCCACACCAAGAATTAAATCCACCATTTATATATACTACATCATTTTGTTGTAAATCCAATGCACTTACATCAACTCCAAAGTTTACTGGTTTTGTAATTTGATCATCAGAGAATTCAGTAATTGATAAGATTAATTCTCCATCAACTACGTTAATGTTTTGGGCTCTGAAAGTACACAAAGGGCCTACGTTCCCTCCTTCATCAATATCCCATCTATCATAATCTATATCATCAAAATCATCTTCCCATACTAAGCTATAATTATTATTTGTTCCATAATCTCCTAATCCTGGGGTATACTCATAGTACTTCACATAATCATATTTAGACATCCCAGGTAAAGCTGATGGATCCCATTCTCCAGTCCATGTAGGTAGGCTAACTGCCCATAGATTCATAAAAATTCTCATTGGAAATTCAAGTTGAGTAATAAAATTATGAGTCTGTTCAAGTACTAATTCACCATCAATAAACCATCGAACTATGTTTGGCTCCCATTCAATTGCATAATCAATCATAACTTCATGGGGATTAAATGAAGTTGGAACTATTTCTGTTACACTTGTTTGATAGGGATGATGAGTTGTAAACTGGACTGAAGCATCTAAATTTCCAGTCATTTCAATATCTATTTCATTATTTTCCTCTGGCCAATTACACCCTATATCCCAATTGTAAAGGAAAAAAGAACTTACAATTCCACTTCCTTGGGTTGATTTCATTTTTGTTTCGAACCTCCCATACAAATAAGCTTCATGTGTACGAATTGCAGCTCCATCACACTCATCGTTTTGAGCATAATCTAACTTAAAAACTACTATATGTAAGAGCGTGAAAAGAAAAATCTTTTTCATAAAAACATTATTGGAATACTCTAACATAATCAACCTGCATAGTTTGAGGGAATATCGTTGAACTATTTGGATAGCCTGGCCAATTCCCACCTACAGCAATATTCATGATAAAAAAGAATGAATTGTTAAATGGATATGGTTGTCCATTCATTTGAGTGTTATCAAGTGAATAATATGGCTGATCATCCATTAACCATGTTATGCTGTTTTCAGTCCAAATAATTGAAAATAAATGAAATGCGTCGCTGAACTTTTGTCCTGCTAGGAGAGAAATCTCACCACCAGAGTATTGATGAACATTCCAGCTTGTTCCCCAATGAGCTGTACCATGAACAGTTGAAGGCTCATGTCCAATTAATTCCATTATATCAATTTCACCACATGCAGGCCATCCTGTTGTTGGGTAATTATGACCTAACATCCATATTGCCGGCCAAATTCCTTGACCTTCTGGCAACTTTGCACTTACATCAATTCTACCAAATTGAAATTCTTGAAGGTCAATAGATTTCAACCTTGCTGAAGTATAACCTCCATTCTCTTCTGTAGCTACGATATTTAAATACCCATTAGACACAAAACTGTTACTTGAAGAGCTTGTGTAATCCTGCAACTCATTATTTCCCCAACCAGATGCTCCAATATCGTAAGTCCAGTTCTGAGTATTTATGCTACTTCCTTCAAATTCATCAGACCATATTAAGTCCATATTTGGATAGCTGTCTGCACCTTGGTAGTCATTGTTTACTCCTTCATTTATTTTAACAAAGGTGAACGTGAAATAACCATTTTCAATATCACAAGAACTGTTGTCTATTTGACTGTGTAGGACTAATGTTGTTGAAGTTAATTCAACTATTTCATATGTCATTGACGCATCAGTTGTGCCAAAAAATGGACAAGAACAATTGTTATTGCTTGGCACTAGAGTAAATACATCTTCTCCTGAGGTTCCTCCACCAAAATTGTAAATAACATCTACTCCATCACAATCATACGGTTGAACACTATAGTCTAAAAATGCATCTAATATTAATCCATTGTAATTCATGCTTAGAGTGCCATCTTCATTAAAGGTGTACACATCATCATACTGTACCGGATTAAGACTATTAGGTGGACTAACGTGCCAGTTTGAGCCATATGGATTCGATCCAACTGTAATTGCACCTTCTATTGTGCTAAAAGTCCAAGAACCTATCAGATTATCAGGAATAAAAGTATCTCCACCACAGTTACCATTCATGTCAAAATACTGGCATTCTTCTGATGGGTATAAATCAAAATTACAGGCCTCTAAATCGGTACATAAATCTTCACTATCCCAAATTCCATCTTGGTCAAGATCAACTTCACCAAATAAACCTAAAACTGCAAGAACGTCAGATACGCCTATCAGATAATCTGATTCAATATCTGGATTATAATCGCATTCTACTTGAGCAAAAGTAGCTAGCGAAAAGGTGCTCAGTAAACCCAATATTAAAAAATTCTTCATATTAAAATTAATGTACTATTGACATGCTAGCTATTTGGTCCTTTACTCGAAGATTAAATAATCCAGGCTCAACTATGTAGTTCAAATTTTGGTCTATAAATCCTAAATCATTGGAAGAAAAACTTAAAATTACACGTTTAATTTCACCTGGCTCAAGACTTAATCTTTTATAAGCTTTTAATTTGTCGACACTAGGAGTAATGCTGGCTACAAGATCCTGACTGTATAGCATAACAACCTCAGTTGAGGTTCTATCGCCTATGTTTTCTAACTCAACTTCCACCCTTATACTGTCTCCTAAATAATATTCGTTTCCATCAATTAGCTTTAATGAATTTGTTTTTACTGGACTATAATTTAAACCAAAACCAAATTCATATTGAGGGTCAAAC
>PBEE01000042.1:0-19393 GCA_002717605.1 Crocinitomicaceae bacterium
ATTGGCCACGGTTTCAACGCTCAAAAATTGATAAATAATCCTACAGAGCTTTCAGGTACTACCCAACAGCTTGTTGATCAGTTGATTGGTATAATAGATTTTTTAAAGACAAAATACGGTAGTGAAATTAAGATAAATTTGATTGGCCATTCTATGGCATCCGATATCGTTATTCGTGCCAGCGAAAACCAAAATATATCATCGATAGCCGCGATTTCTCCCTATTCGAGTAAAGTAACATCGAGCTTTCCTAGGGATCTTTTACTTACATCTGGCCAGTTTGAAAGACATCTACGTAAACATTCACTCAAATTTACTCAGTTAGTTGATCCAGTTGCAGTTGAAAATATTGAATATTCCACTGGAACTATAAGAAGAAAGGCATCATATACAAAGAACACAGGGCATGTAAGCGTTATCTACTCGCCAAACACAAGCAGTGAAATTATTGAATGGTTTGACCTTGAAAATTATGAGCGATCTATTTGGGCAACTCATATAATTTGGGTCCTGCTCGGCTTAACATTGATAACTTATGGATTGTCGCGACTAAAAGTCTCAAATATAACGTTCACTCAGAAGCAGCGACATAGCTCCATCAGGTTAACCATTGTTAGCATTTCATCACTAACAATCGCTTTATTTTCTAGCCTACTTAACTATGAACTTTTTTCCGTCTTTGGATTTGGTAGCATAGCAGCTTATTTCGGATTAAATGGCCTTGCAATATTAATATTATGTAGGGAGACGCGAGATAATTTAGAAAATTTCAACTTTTACTCATTTCTTAAACTCGTGGTGGCTTTCTCTTTTTTAACTATTTTGATTAATCACTTTATAGGCTCTTACTCTATCTATAATCATAGATTATTTGCATTTCTAATAATGATAATACCACTTACTATTTTTTGTGTAGCAATTGAAAATCTTATTGCGCTATCATCTACTGCTATAGCAATTTTCATAAGAATTATGCCAGTAATAGGGTTTTCCATTCTATTAGCAATTTTCCCAGAAAAATATGGCGTTATGTTTACTACAGTCCCAATTTATATTTTCTATTTTCTTGTCTTTGGTTACATTGCAAAATTCCAACGAAATAGAATGGGGTCATTTACAACGGGGGCCGCAAATGGAATTTTTCTTACATTTGCATTTGCAGCAACAAATCCAATTTTCTCAATTTAGACCGAAAAGCTGCGCAACTAGCTAAAGTACCATAACGTAACTTTATAACTTGCCCAAACGCACAATAGTGAAAAAATCAACGTTCCAAAAACGTAAAAAAATAGAACATTTAAATTTTGTTGGTCCCATAGTTTTAAAACATCTACTGAAAATGCTGAAAAGGTTGTAAAACCACCTAAGAACCCTGGCATTAGAAGAAAATAAAATCTGGCATCTAATTTATTAATGAAAAAAGCAATCACGGCTCCAGCAAAAAAAGCACCTAAAATGTTTACAGCCATTGTGCCATAAGGGAAACTAACCAGGTTACCTATACCAAAACGTAACATTGAACCCAGAGCACCGCCCGCTGCAACAAGTAAAAAACTTTCTATCAAAGTAACCTTCCTTTAAATAAAGCTCCTAAAATTGCTCAAAAAATAATCCAATTGTTATGCCAACCATTAGAGCGATTAGTAACTTTTTTATCAATTTTTTTCACGTATTGTTTAAATTACTGTCTCAAAGCCCTCAAAAACGGGATGACCAAGGTAAATTTCAGAATGACTACCGGCGCCCTTATGAGCTTTTCTGAATGCTTCAGATTTTGTCCAGTTCGTAAAATCTAATTCTGACTTCCAGGTAGTGTGAGACGCATACAAGGTATAGTCATCATTTGATTTTCCCTTTATTAAGTTGAAATTCAAGAAACCTGGCACATTCTTGAGGTTACTATCGCGGGAACGCCAGATATCTTCAAAGGTACTTTCAGCTCCTAAAACTATTTTAAATCTATTCATTGCGATAAACATTTCATCCCTTTCTGCTATCTAAAAGATTAAAGTGCTTTGGATTTCTTTAACGTCAACACGCTTGTTTTAGTTTTTAATTTCCAATAACTCTAATTCTTTTGTGATTTTCAAAGCCTCTTCTTGGTTAAGCCTTGGAGGACTCCAGGTTCGTCCAGGAGCTGCTTCTATCAACTTTTTTGTATAGTTATGTTGAGGGGTCTCAAAAATACTTCTTGCTGTTCCATACTCCACAATCGCCCCTTTCTCCATCACTGCGATATAATCCGAGATCTGTGCTGCCACTCTTAAATCATGTGTAATAAAAATCATGGCCATTTCATATTTACGCTGTAGGTCATTCATTAACCTTAGAACTTGTTTTTGAACGGATAAATCAAGTGCAGAAACACTCTCGTCTGCCACCACAACATCAGGCTTCATACTAAGCGCTCGGGCAATTCCAATTCGCTGTCGTTGACCACCCGAAAAACTTATAGGTTTTCTTTTCATTGAGGCTTCTCCCAAGCCTACTTGTTCCAATAATTCTTTTGCTTTAGGCCAAGCTTTATTGGATGGCAGACCTTGCAGCAACAAACCTCGCGTAATCATATAACCAACAGTTTGGCAGGGATTTAAAGAACCGAATGGATCCTGAAAAATCATTTGAATATTTTTTCGTGCAAAAACCAATTGTTCTCTAGTTAGAGAGAGAAAATCCTCATTATTAATAATCACAGAACCTGACGTTGGCTCAATTAATCTGATGATTGTTTTGGCAAGTGTTGATTTTCCTGAACCACTCTCACCAACAACGCCTAAAGTTTCTCCTTTCTGCAATGAAAAGTTTGCATCTACAAGTGCATTCACAATTTGCGGACCCGTACGATAAACCTTATTTAGAGAAGCAACTTTTACTACTGGATCATCGAATGATGCTTCCTTGGCATCCCTTTTAGTTTCGAGTAAAGGCATAGCATCAACAAGTAATTTTGTATATGGCTCCTTAGGTTTTAATAGTACCTCTGCCTTACTACCTTGCTCAATTATTCTCCCCTGACACATCACAACAACTCTGTCAGCAATATCAGCAACAACTCCAAAATCGTGCGTTATAAATATCGTCGCGTTATCATAAATGTCTCTCAAATCATTGATTAAATTTAAAATTTCAGCTTGGGTGGTTACATCTAATGCAGTAGTTGGCTCATCCGCAATCAGAACATCTGGCTTACATGCAAGAGCCATGGCGATTACAATGCGTTGACATTGTCCTCCTGAAACCTGATGAGCGTAACTCTTATAAATTCTCTCTGGACTGGGTAACTTCATTTGCTTAAAAAGTTTTATAATCTCTTCGTAGCGTTTTTTTTTATCGACTTCAGATCTGTGTAGCTTAAAAACTTCTTCGACTTGTTTCCCTATCCTTACAGAAGGGTTGAGAGCAGCCATCGGTTCTTGATAAATCATTGAAATTCTTGAACCGCGCAGTTTATTGAGCTCTCGGTTGCTTAATTTCAGGATATCTTCGCCTCTAAATAAAACTTCCCCATCAATCAATGAGAGGACAGGAGCTATATCGTTTACAATAGCACTGGTCATTACGGATTTTCCAGATCCGCTTTCTCCAACGATACATAAAACCTCGCCCCGACGAACTTTTATATTTGCTTTTTCTACTGCATATTTTCGATCAGCTCTTTTCGGCAAACCAATAGAAAGATTATTTATTTCAAGAATATGATTTGGTTTTGCCATAAGTGTTTATCCAAACGGTTTTCAAAAGAGCGCTGGGTAAACCTTGCAACTTAATTAAGACAAATTTCTCAACTTATGCAAGTTATTTACAATTATGATTTAAAATTTAAAACTCTATCAAAATTAATTCCCAGCTTAATCAAAGCCAGGTTCTTTATTGAAAGGTGCCACAGCTTTGAATAAACCGACTAAAAGTTCAAAAACTAACTGTCTTTTAGAACTTAATACTTACACAAAAACTGATATTGAAACTTTTGATAAATTGGAGAGTTCAATTTTATTGATTGCACGATTTTTCTTTCAAGCCAATGATGAACCAAGCTCCAAAGCATGGAAAAATGCCTTTTTGCTAGCAGAAAAATTATTTCCACCTCCATTTGGAGCATCGATAGCACATGCCTTATCACTATCCATCGACGAGATATGTGCTAGTCGAATTAGGCCTTTCGAGTACTATAAAGCCAATGAGAAAGTTAAGAATAGCTTAATTTCAGACGAAGAAAGATATTTCTTAAAGACATTCAAGTTTATCAGAGAAAGAAAGAAAAGCCTTGCTCGTGCAAATGCTTTACTGGTCTGCGAAGGGCCGAATGTCGAAGGTTTTATGCTAGCACTACACGGCATCGTAACCATATTAGGGGAATCCGAAGCGGATGATCATCTTTGAAAAGTAATTAGACTTTCGCAAAAATGGCCAAGTTACCCAACTATTAGATAACACAATATAGAAAGTATTTTACATATCGACTGAGTATTCATGACGGTTTTGTTACAATAGTCTACTACAAACCCTTTTATAGCGGCATTGGATCAAACTTAGTAGTTTTCAAAAAAATCAATAGACACATCTTAATTATGTGATACTGTTTATTCGTTAATGCCAGCGTTGTATTTTTTAGTCAGCCTTGACCAATTCATTTAAAACAAGGGTGATAATAATGGACGCTTTCTATTTATCCCATTCACTAAGTTTAATTTTAGTAGTAGCAGTCTCTTTTTCGGCCGGATTGTACACCTGCCGAATGATAAGAAAAGTTTTTATGGAAAAAATAAGGCCATAATTTACTATTTCGGAAAGCACGGACCGTTATGGCTAAACATCTTTCAAATGCAAGATACCCAACTTGGCTTATTGAAGCAGCGCCAAGAATAATTAAACATATGAATGAAGATCATCCAAACTGTATTGCTTCAACATTATATGGACAACATGGAATAAAAGACAAAAATGCAAAAATGGACAACTTAGAAGTTGATGGTTATTACATTCAGTCGGATGGTGCGTTGTATTTTGCAAAATTTACAAAAACCTGTGTATCGCCGGACGAATACAAGTCCGAATTAGTAAAACATGCTCATTTATACCGGGACTTTGAGCTATCCTAATTAGTAACAACTTCATACAAAATATAGAGGAAGATCACTTTGAGTAAATTACATGAATATCGTTCTTTTGTGGATGAGATTTCGAAACCGCTTGGTCGATTACTGGTCGCTCAAGTTTTCTTAATACTTGGATATCGAAAGGTTATCTACTACGATGAAACAGTTGGTTGGATGGAGAGTATGGGAATATCCGGCTCTTTATTGCCACTCGTCATCTTTGTAGAGATTTTTGGCAGTCTTGGCCTAATTCTTGGCTGGAAAACTCGAGTGTGTGCTATTTTACTCTGTGGTTATTGCTTTCTAACTGCTGTATTATTTCATATGAATTTTTTAGATCCAATGCAGCAGATCTCTTTTATGAAAAATATAGCATTGTCGGGAGGGCTTTTATATGTTTTTGCACATGGAGCCGGTAGATTTTCAGTAGATAATAGAAATAAAGAGTCTACTTAAAAGAATTAGAGAAAAATCTACTTTTATGACGGTGCAGTAACCCGATAAATAACAGTTTATATTGTATTTTTCTACAGTTTTTGCGCTATCTTGCACCACTTTCCACATGCGTTCGTCTGCGTCAGTGGCGTGAAAATGATGTCGCGCCACTAATTACGAGTCAAAATCAGGCTTTGGTTTAGGCGTACTTGACACTCGATGTGTCTGTTTACACCGCATCAAAAGGACACCGTAGCGCTCTTGCATAACGTCACGCAAATCAGTCTGCGTAACAGCCACACAAGCAGCATAAATGCCAAGTTCATCACGTACACTTTACCTATACCAAGCGGCAAAATTTGGGTAAGCTTTATATATTTAATCAATGCTAAATTTACATGCGGATACAGAAATGAAAAATTTTATAGTCTTATTTTCTTTCATAGTTTGCCTGGCTTGCGAGGGTAAATTTAAACATGAAAAAACTATCTGGCCTACAAATAATGATAGTCATCAGAAAAGAGAATATTTTGAAAAGATATGTCAAGGTTGGGGGTATGGTAAAGACTCAGACGGAATGAGTGCTTGTTTTCAACACATGCGGTCACAAAATACGGAATAATGAATTTATAAAAAGCCTAATAAAATTAAAACTGCTGGAAATAAAATAAACAAACCAACAAAAATTCCAATAATTATGATCCACGTAAAATGAAACTTGGCGAATTTCTTTACAATTTTATGCGAAATGAAAATACCAATTATTATACTTAAGATGACTATCGCTATATAAACTAAAAGTACAGCGTATCCGTTCATTTCAATATTACTCTTTCATCTACAATTAATGGTCCATCTAACCATTCTTGGCAGTATTCGAGTAAGTAAAACTTTTTCTCACAAATACCATTGCTGCAGGCTGACATAAACAATAGCGCAAAATACAAACTGAATTTCTTAGTCATTGACTACACCTATTACAAATATGAAGAACATAATGGGCCAAGAAGTAAGTAAACAAAAGATATTTATAAATTTATTTGCGTCGGACCCAAATTTATAAATATAGTTGAGGATGGTTGTGGCATACTATGCCATAGTTAATAAAACGACTAAATCAAACACGGTGCTCATTTGAGTAAAAGACATGAGGATCTGAGCTATGCTTGAAGGCTTCATAATAATAATGTTGTTAAGCTATCCCAACGGGGATATTTCTGCCGTAAATGCGAGTTATAATACTGAAGTTTTTAGATCAAGAGCAGCATGTGAAAGAGAACTCAATGAACTAGAACGTGATCCTGATTACGAGATTTCAATAATGTATGGGCTCGATGGCGAAGAACAAATATTTTATAGTGTGGAAATGGGGGATCAGCGCTTAACTTTAACGTGCATGAATTTAAAAGCTCCGGATGGCTAATAGTTTTTTCATTTGTTAGACCTTAGTTTGCTGCTGAGCAACGGAACGTTGTAAACGGATCCTATGCAACAGTAGCCTCCAAAATACTTAAGCAAGCTTTTCTATTATCCTCATACCCCATTATTAACATCATCTTTCCCCACCCATACGTGCAATCCATTTCAAACCATTGCATTGGAATATTTAGAGAGTTTCTTGGCATTTTCTCAACCAAGCGCTGCAGTTCTTGGATATCAACAGATGAGTCTTGTCCCGTGCAAACCCCATCCTTAGTTAACGCATCAGTAAACTCTTCCAATAGCTTAATAGTTGCTCCTAATTCATCGGTTATATCGTTAATCATCTCATTAGCATTTAGAGACTTAGGTATAACTAAGCTAAAGGAGATCAGTGCTAATATCTTTATAAACTTTAACATCACCAATATACCTCTATATCTTTAAGACTATCTTTGTTTACAGCACTTTATGTCTGCGCAAAAGAACTATTGCCAACATTGCCTAGACGCATCTGGTTATACCCTTGCTAGCCACACTTAGTACATCTGGCTCTGCGCAGTATTTCTGGTACTCAAAACAAATAAAAATGGTACACAAAAATTATAGTGAGATGTTCTGGCAGTCTATAAGCTACTGATTATAATAACAAAATATACGTTGTCTACTGTGGTAAGAGTGCGTGTTCTGGCTTGCCTCGAGCGCTCTCGTGCGAGACCGCATTCATTGAGTGCTGGGACAGTTCAATTCAAACCACCAACGGGTTGTACCAGTGTCCGTAGGATCGCAATGAGGGTCAATTATTATCTTAATTTGTCCACCAGCTGATAAATTGGGTAGTTCCAATTTGCCACCATCCGGTGAACACTGAGTGTCTTTAATCAGTCGCCCGTTAAAATAAAGGCGAGTACGGTCTTTGAGGCCGAAATGCTCATAGTCTAGTGTGTAAAGTTGAGAAAAGCCAGGTTCAATTGGTATCGAATATTGCTCCGGAGCTTCGGCACCTTCTTCATACCGCGTACTACATTTTCCTTTATGCATGTGCTCACTTTTTACAACGGGAACTTCGTCAACACCTGAAGTCTGAGTAGCAGATTGTCGCCCTTTACAAGAATGGAAAAGACGCATGTCATAAAGAAAGTAAGAACATGGGTCATTAACACACCGCTCATAATCAGAACCACTGTACCTAGCACATTGGTCATAAACTGGAAGAGACTGTTCTTCGCTTACACTTTCCTCTTCTTCTGGAACATTCAACAACTCCTGGATCCGCCTTTGGTCATCAATAGTTTTTCTGGTGGCTTCAGCAATTTTAGCTAAATCCTCCCTCGGTATTGATCCCACTCCTTCAACCACATCATCTATCCCGTCTGCCATCCCTTCAAAACCAGGAGCAAGCACATCATCAAGAAGCCAATCCCCAAAGCCCTTCTTCTCAGGTTTCTCAGGCCGTGGCGAAGACTGCGCGGATCGAGGTTTTGTAATTCCGGCCAAAACCCGTAGACCGGTATCAAAGCTCTCATCAAGACCAGATCCAACAACCACGACTGGATCACTCTTTTCGCTTCTTCGTTTTTCTAAAATCTGTGCAAATTCCTCAAATTCTTTCTCAAATTCCGCATCTGTTTGCTCGGTTTGGGAGACCTCAACGCTCTGATTATCTTCTACAGGTTCCTGCTCTTCCTCTGCCTCAGTTACCATATTTGTATCTTGTTCAGTCTCTTCACTTTTTGAAGACGCAAACTTTATTTGAAATAATTCGGCTACCTTTTCTTTTTCTTCAGCAGTAAGGAATATTGGTGGAATTTCCACCTCATCTTTGGCCTCTTCAAGTCCCGCCATTTCCTCTTTTAAAATTTCTTCTGGTGGTTTAGGGGACATCAAAACGCCTTTTAATGGTATTTTACCAGCCGCTAAATTTTCCCGAATTTTTGTTGCCGCTTCGGCAAACGTCATGCCGTCTGATAATTTTGCTCCATGCTTTACCTCAAACATCATCAGTTCTTGGGCGATGTTGTATCGTTCTTCCTCTAGAGTACCGTTAAATTTATCAAGAAAAACACCAAAACCGTCTTCTACAGCGGAATTTACTGTAGCACCGTCTCCTATATCGATCTGACCTACTTGTTCACCCACGGCATAACCAACTTCGAAAGCTGCATCCGCCATAGCTAACGTCGGGTGTATTTTTGTTAAAACTTCGCCCTTGACCTGCTCAGTGATCTCTTCCTTTGCCGCCTGATATATCACTTCTCCCGCTTTTTTGAAATTTCCGGTTTGGAGATGTGATGTTGCCTCACTCCCAACCGTATACACGGTAATTAGATCACCAACGGCACCCATTCCGGCCATACCCTTCATGATTTTAGACTTACCGGGTATTATTTGGTCAGCCATATTTTTTTTCTGTGTTGGAAGCTCGTTAACAGGGCGGGCGGACTGAGTGCCTGGATTTTTATCGCTTGACGAGGAGACCGCTCGAGATTTGGACTGAGTACTGCCCTCTAAAGATTTTTGAGCCTCTTCATATCGTACTTCAGTATCAAGTAAATCACGTTCTGCCGACCTAATAGTTGCCGTATCAGCTCCATTTTTTCGAAGCTCATCAATTCTTTTTCTTTCCGATTTGATATCTTTTTGAAGATCAGATTCAGCCTTACTCTTAATTTTATCCTGAATTTCATCGGTTGCTTTCTTGAATTTTACAAACTCTTCTTCAGTCAAACCTAAAGAGCGAGGGTCATGCCCACTCTTTAAATCTAACAAACCATCGGAATAGTCGCGAGCGGAAACATTTAAGCCGTTCTTTTTTAATACACCCTCGATAACTTCATCATATAATTTCGCTTGGCCTAAGGCTTTATATGTACCCTTGGCGTACCCTTGCAATTTGCGTTCATTTTCTATCTCCAGCAACGCTTTTGGATCATCCATTCCACGCCCTTCTTTTGCCTTATCGAGATTATCCAACAAAGCAACAGATTGCTTGCCAACCTGCTTTTCTTTCATACTTATATGCAGAGAGGTTTCTGGATTCGAGGCGGCGGCTCTTATATTCTGGCGATGATCATCTGTTCCTGGATCACCAAAACTTGAAATATTTCGATTTACTGTAAACTCTAATTCTGGTGTGTCGCTCGTCGTACCATTTCGTTGCGGCTTAAACCCTAGACTCTCTAAGCGCTTATTTACAGCTTCCATGACTTCTGGATCTGCCTGAAAATCATGATCACTTCGACCACCCTGATTTTTTGTGACATATCCGACCTGAGCTCCGCTTTCATCGCGAATATAAAGACCAGTCCCAGCGGCTTGTTTCATACGCCCCTGGTTTTTTAAACCTTTAGTCCTTTTATTAGCATCGTAAGCTAAAAAACTTACTAATGGCTCCCTATATTTTGCTACATTTTGCCGACTTTTTACCTTATATTTCTCATGAGCTTCATAAATTGCCCTCTTCTTCAACTCATCACTTAATCCTGGATTATTCCAAATTCGATCAATAGATGCATTGCGTTGTCCTCTGAGTATATTCTCATTTTTATTAAAATTTTCCCTGTAATTCTTAACTAAGTCTTCAAGGTCTTCAGTATCAGTATTCGAGTCGAAATATTTGGTTTGAAATTCTTCGTTTGACTGCGCGAACAAAATTAACGGTGTCAGTAGGGTCGAGATTACCAAAATAACGGCAATTCGTAATATTGATGCTCCTAACTCCCTCAATTCTCACCCCACTCGTCCAGTAGTGAAATCGCGAAATTGCGTGTTTTCTCGTCTAGTGCGTTTTCTTTTGCGAATTGAGCAGCATCGATTGCTAGTTTATTTTGGCCCTCGACCACATTAAAACTACCTCCAAGAGAAAGATATCGGTACAACATCGCTTTAGCGATTGCAAAGCGGGCTTGTATCTCAGCATTTTCGCCTACAGCTTCTGTGCCAAGATAAAGCTTATGCAAGCAGCTCCTGATCTGCTTGGTCTGGATACAAGCATTGATCATAGGCGTTATAAATCGCCCAGATGACATTTCATCAGGATAATTTCGAAATGCATAATCGTAGATTTCAAGAGCCTCTGAAAATGCACCCATGTCATTGTAAAGTTCGAGCAAGTTTTCTATGACACTTAAATCATCAGCCTGAGTGCCTATTATTTGGCGGTATGACTGTATAGCCATTGACCGAAACATCATACTATCGCGCATTCTGTAAGATATTTCACCTAGCAAACGCCAATAACGATAATCGTTTGGATCTAGCTCTGTTGCAGACTGAGCATACATTACCGCGTGGTATAAACGATTTGCTACTGATTTTTTATCAAATCTATTACGAAAAAGTCTGATCTCATCTAAATAAAATGAAAAACTTTCTAAAGCTATTTCAAACCTAATATTTGCAAGCAGGGCACGTGCAGTTAGGCTATCTTCTTCCCGTACTTGCTCCATTAAAAGCTCTTCATCTGAGGATCTTTCGGATATTTTACCATCCGCGAATCTAAGCAACCAAGAATCTCCCGATAACCGCCTAATTTCTCCCCTTGCCATAATCATCTCGGGCAGGAAGGATCCACTTTCGATATGATATTGCCAACCAATATCATCGGCTTTTTTAAAGTGAGACAATGCTAATTTATTGTTACCTAAAATACTAAAACGGATGCCCGCATAAAAATGAGCTCGGGCCAAATCTTTTCCGTAAAAAGACTTTAGCGACTCATACCCCGTTGCCTCGCCTTTAAGTATTTTTACATACTCTATGTTTTGAAAATTATCAGAATCGCTTGTTTCTTTTCTAAGATAGTCCTCTGCCAAGCCATCCGAGAGATTTGCTAAGGCGTGGTCTTCAAAATTCTGCTTGTAAGCCATGCACGCTATCAAAAGCGCTTGGTCTCGCACACCCCAAGGTAACTCTTGCTCGGAAGCAATCCCCCATGCATTTAAAAGAGCCTCCTCGGCATCCGAAAAATCTGAATTCGCAAAATACGCTCTTCCCAGAACTAAGTTGTTGTCGTAATCACTAGGATCTGCATGAAGAGCGTGTTTTATTGAACCCTCAATATCTCCCTCATCAAATAAAATTCTTGCAAGTAACTTGTGAGAAAATTTATCTGTTCCACTACTCAAAGCGAGAGCACGCTGTAATAGCACTATCGCCCTTTCATGATTTCGATGATCACCCACCGAAAGAAAGTTAGCAATATACTTTAAAGACTCTATCTGTAGCTCCAGCGGCAGATCGTTACTGTCAAGCGCCGATTGGAAAAGATCTGCAGCTTCTTTGGCTTCGGGCGATAATAGATCTTTTTCTTTATTATAAACTTCTAAGGCCCTTTCAATATCATCCAGCCCAGAACTTACAACGTGGGTCGTTTGTAAGAAAACTATCATTGATATAGTTAAAAAAAATCTCATCTGTTACATACATCCAAAACTGGCAACAGGATTAATTACACATAATTCGGTATTCCAAAAATTGTGATAATCTTTTAAATAAAATCTTAAACTTCCAACAAATTCATTTTGTCCACCCCGCACCAGGGTCCGAATTAAAAAACCAAATTTTGATGATGGCGTACATGCAGCTTCAATTTTGATTTTATCGTTCGCAACGTTTTCCAATACTTGGTCGTGCGTAATGTCATCACGCGTCATCCACGGCCGAAGTTTTCCGCCAAGTTTTCTATGCAATGACTCAGTGATTGAATTCATCACTTTTCTGCATTGCAACTGATCGGTAAATAATTTTACCCCCATAACTTCATATACCGTATTAGAAAGAGATGTCGTCCATACATAATAGTCAGAGAAGATATCGTGAGAGACAGGTGGCTCAATTTTATAAAGGTCATTTTTAATCATGCGATCATCAGAGCCAGAGGCTAAAGCCTTGCCCAAGGTTATTCCAAAGGGAGATTGAATGGGTGAGTCATTATTTTCCGACGGAGCATAATTTCCACGCAACAAATTTTGTAAAACTGGATTGTTTTTATAAACTTCCGCCACTCGTCTTTTAATAGCTTTAAAATCAATAAATTTTATCGTCGCCCAATCGGAATGACATATCACGATTACTCGCTGCCCACTGAGATCTGATAACTGATGACTTGAACCAACATCTATTTCCTTTGATCCTAGAAACACGCTAGAACGGTTGAAATCTGTTACATGCACCGAAGGATAGAGCCGTCCATCCACCATTTGCTCTTCCCAATTAAGTATAATCTTAGGGTCATTACCAAAATGCTTTATCGCAAGTTCCCGGTATGAAGTTGAAAGCTGATCCATACATTTTTTTTTAGAAATATTGTCGACGTATAAGGTAATACCATAGAGAGTTGAGGATATTGGCGTTGCATACAGAGTAATACCATCAAGTCCCTCGATAAGAGGCGGATACCCTATCAAATAATATTTTCCACCATCAAAAGGAACCTCCTCGACCGGCTTTCCAAGCTTACCGAGATAGTAATCTTCGCTAGCTTTGACGGCAGATAGTAGTAGCACAAATACCGTGAAAATAGTAATTATTCCGCGCAACATAACCAAATAATAACATATTTTTAGTAGTTTTTAAAACTTTTAGTACCCTAGCAAAAATTCATATTCGCTGGCTAACGTACCAAAACCCATACAAGAGCGTTATATCTTAAAGTTGACTTCTAAACAGATGTTAATCTGGGTATCCATCATAGCAGGCTCGCTGCACCATTGGTTCACCATCTACAGCCCATGGACCGGTAACGAACTCGCAGTAATAAACTTCATTCTCATATCTAACGTACCAAGCCGCTGCTGTCCCAGATTCAGAAAATTCTCCAAATTTTAATGGTTCAACTTGAAATAAGAAATCTCCATATCCCGTAATATCGTAGGCTCTCATTGAGCTGACTTCCACTGCAAGTGCCGCAAATCCAAACCAAGTAAAAGCCATAAATGATAGAACAAATTTGAATAATTTTTGCATTTTATATTCTCCAAATATGGATGGTCATAAAAACTACAAAGACTATATACTAGTTTTGCCAATTTTGCATATTTCTTCAAGATTTTGATAAAACTAATCTACTACGCCGATTGTTGAGTTGCCGTGAAATGAATTTTAATCTGCTTATGGATATTACAAATTATTCAAAGATTTCATAGCCGTCTTTGAAGTTTTCTTTTTTACTAACCTCGCCATTGTAATGATAATAATCCCAAAGACCCTCTTGTTTTCCGTCTTTGAAATTTCCTTTCTCCTTTAACTTCCCGTTATCGTGATAGTATTTCCAAAGACCCTCCAGTTTTCCGCCTTTAAAGTTTCCCTTTGAGTAAACTATGCCATTTTCATGATAGTATTTCCACACACCCTCTTCATTTCCATCTTTGAAGTTTCCATTTGAATATAACTCTCCATTTTCGTGATAGTTTTCCCAAAGACCCTCTTGTTTTCCATTTTTGAAGTTTCCTTTTGAATATAACTCTCCGTTGTAATGATAGTATTCCCACACACCCTCTTCTTTTCCATCTTTAAACTTTCCTTTCAAAGATACTTGACCATTGTCATGGTAGTGTTCCCAACAACCCTCTTCTCTGCCATCTTTGAAATTTCCTTTGAAGGATATCTGGCCATTTTCAAGATACCACTCCCAAAGACCCGTTATTTTCCCATCTTTGAATTTTCCTTTTGAATGTAACTCGCCATTTTCATGAAATGTTAACCACTCACCATTCTTTTTCCCCTTTCTGAAACTTCCCTTCTCCGATAGCTCTTCACCCCCTTCAACCCTATAACCAGATATTCCACCTGTGTAGGGGACAAAGCTAAACCTTTTATAATAAAGGTCATTTCTCTCGACTAAATCGTCCATGGTCATAGTTTCACTCCAGCTAGGTGAAAACATGAAAAAGATGAGAAGAAAAATTTGAAGTGTGATCTTAATCTTCATAATTTTATATAGCCCAATAATGGTCCTCGGTGATATCTAATCAGACACACTTTTTTATATATTTTACAAGAAAAACCCGCTCGCCCCCCTTAACATTTTGGCACACAGCTTGGCACACGGACACCCCCAAAATGGGTTAAGTTATTGATTTATATAGGAAAGTAGTGGCGCGGTTGACGGGGCTCGAACCCGCGACCCCCGGCGTGACAGGCCGGTACTCTAACCAACTGAGCTACAACCGCGTAAGTTGTTTTTTATTCATATGGCTGACTCTCGTCAAGCGCTCAATTAGGCAAATATGTTTTTTTCTTTCTAGTAGGATTATTATGCTTTTCTATTGGGCGCACCGGCGTATTACTCAAATGATAACAAAACTATCTTTAATGATATTTTTTATTAAAGAGTATGTTTATCCAAAGTTTTTCTGGAAAAAACTAAAATAAAAGAAAACACAGGTTGAATAAAACGAATAAAACACCATTTTATGTAATAAGTTAATAGGCTTACTTAGGCTTACAGCAACTAACTATCGAGCAGCAAAAATGGTGAACAAAATGGCTAATGAATCAACTTTATATCCCGTGCTTCCTCTTCGCGACATCGTGGTCTTTCCCAATATGGTTGTTCCATTGTTTGTGGGTAGAGAGAAATCTGTGAAAGCACTCGAGGTGGTCATGGCCGAGGACAAAGAAATCCTTTTATCCAGTCAAATAGATGCTACCGACGATGAACCAACGAGTGTAGGTATATATAATGTTGGCGTTTTAGCTAATGTGCTACAACTTTTAAAACTCCCAGACGGAACCGTTAAAGTACTAGTTGAGGGTAATAAACGTGTAAAGATTTCAGAATTTATCGAAAATGATGAATTTTTTGAGGCCTATGCAGAAGAGCTGATAGAAGATGAGGGAGATGCTGAGACGATCAAGGCTCTACAAAAAACAATTGCTTCAGAATTTGAAAAATATGCTAAAATAAAGAAAAATATTCCTGAGGAGGCGCTAACATCTGTAGCTAATGCGGAAGACCCGCGTCAATTGGTTGATTTGATAGCTGGACATCTTGGAATTGAAGTTGAAGAAAAACAAAAGTTATTAGAAAATTTAGTAATTAGCGAACGCCTGGAGCAGGCTTACTCACACATGCAAAGTGAAGTAAGCGTTTTGCAAGTAGAGAAAAAGATAAAAACTCGAGTAAAATCGCAGATGGAGCGAACACAACGGGAGTATTATCTCAATGAGCAAATGAAAGCCATACAAAAAGAACTCGGTGACGGTGAAGATGGTCAGAACGAAGTTGCTGAGCTGGAAGCAAGAGTAAAATCCATAAAGCTCAGTAAAGAAGCAAAAGAAAAAGCAGAAGCTGAGATAAAAAAACTCAAATCCATGTCGCCAATGTCCGCAGAAGCAACTGTTGTAAGAAACTATTTGGATTGGCTTTTGTGTCTTCCTTGGGGAGTAAAATCAAGAGTTAAGAAAGATCTCAACCGCGCTCAAAAAATCTTAGATGATGATCACTATAGTTTAGAGAAGGTTAAAGAGCGAATTATAGAATATCTTGCTGTTCAACAACGCAGTAAAAAGATAAAGGGGCCAATTATGTGCTTAGTTGGACCGCCGGGCGTTGGCAAAACTTCACTCGGTAAATCAGTAGCAAAAGCTACTGGGCGTGAATTTATCAGAATTTCCTTGGGTGGGGTCCGCGACGAAAGCGAGATACGTGGTCATAGACGAACATATATTGGATCAATGCCTGGAAAAATTATACAAGCACTCAAGAAAGCAAAAACGACTAACCCGTTAATTTTGCTTGATGAAATTGATAAGATGGGACAAGATTTTCGTGGAGATCCAGCGTCGGCAATGCTCGAAGTTCTTGACCCAGAACAGAATAGTACATTTGCAGATCACTACTTAGAGGTTGAATATGACCTTTCTAACGTGATGTTTCTTACCACGGCAAATAGCTATAATATGCCTGATCCATTACTTGACCGAATGGAAATTGTTCCTTTAGCTGGCTATACCGAAGATGAGAAAAGAGAGATTGCTATCAGGCATTTACTGGAAAAATCACTTAAAAACAATGGATTGAAAAAGGATGAATTTTCTCTTTCAGATGAAGCGTTGACTGCGATTATTCAATTTTACACTCGTGAAGCCGGGGTGCGAAACTTAGAGCGTGAAATAGCGCGGCTAGCTCGGAAAGTTGTTACAAAAATTGTAAAACGAGAAAGCAAATCGTTTACAATTACTCCGGAAAATTTATCTGATTTCTTGGGAGTAAAGAAATTTAAATACGGCTTGGCCGAACTGCAAGATCAAATAGGAGTAGTTACTGGGCTTGCTTATACTTCCGCAGGTGGCGATTTATTGCAAATAGAGGCATTGAAGTTACCAGGTAAAGGCAGAATGAAAACAACTGGGAAGCTTGGTGATGTCATGAAGGAATCTATTGATGCCGCTAGTTCTTATGTAAGATCTATCAGTCCAAAGATTGGAGTTAAACCGACCCGTTTTGACAAGTTAGATATTCACGTTCATGTTCCAGAAGGCGCTACGCCTAAAGATGGACCCAGTGCCGGACTTGCAATGGTGACTTCAATAGTATCCGTATTAAGTGGAATCCCAATAAGAAAAGATATAGCAATGACTGGTGAGGTCACTCTACGAGGCAATGCCTTGCCCATCGGCGGTCTGAAAGAGAAGCTGCTCGCGGCGCTTAGAGGCGGAATTAAAACCGTTCTCATTCCGCAAGATAATGAGAAAGATTTGGTTGAGATACCAGACAATGTAAAAGAAGGTCTCGATATTGTAGCAGTATCACATGTTGATGAAGTATTAAAACATGCCCTAGTTGAAGAACCAGAACCAATAGACTGGGATCCAAATCAGGATGATGAACAAAAAAGTCCATCTTTGACAGAAAACAACGGATCTCCCGGTGCGGTTACGCATTGATTTGGCTCACCCTTAATTTACTGATTTGCTTATCGCAGATAGGTAGAAAAAATATAAAAATGTATTGCACATAATTCTGGCATTATATATGACGCGTGAAGGGGTGATTAGCTCAGTTGGTAGAGCGCTTCGTTTACACCGAAGATGTCGGGAGTTCGAGTCTCTCATCACCCACCACTTCCCAAAACTCGACAGGATACGTTAGGTATATCTGGCATTGCAGCCTTTGTCATAGATTGCGTTTTTGCTTTGGGGAGTTACTGGTTAATTAGTCTTTTATAATATACTTCCTTGCAAGAGTAAGGTATTTAAATAAAAACTTTACAAAATAAGTCTAATGGAACTTACACTAGATCAAGCGCTACAGAGGGGCGTTGAGGCTCAAAAGGCTGGCAAGGTTCAGGAAGCTGATCGGTATTATACGGCTATACTAAAATCTAATCCCAAAAATCCTGATGCTAATCATAATATGGGTGTTCTTGCTCTTGGTATTGGCAAGGTTGAGCAAGCACTGCCATTTTTTAAAACAGCACTGGAAGTTAAACCGAGCACTGCTCAGTTCTGGCTGAGTTATATTGATGCTCTTATCAAACTTGATCGACTAACAGATGCAAAAGTGATCTTTTATCAAGCTAAGGAAAATGGAGCTAAAGGCGATAAATTTGATAAACTGGAGCAACGGATCAGGACCCTTTCAAAAATGGGACGTTCTCAAGACCCACCAAAGGAACAAGTACAGCCTCTCATTGATCTCTTTACTCAAGGTAAATTAAAAGAAACATTAGAATCGGTTTCGTTATTACTTGAAGACTTTCCGAGATCAGTGTCTTTATACAATCTTATCGGTGTTGCAAATAAAAGCTTAGGCAGACTCGAAGAATCAATTGAGGCTTACAACAAAGCACTCTCCATCCAGCCTGATTATGTTGAAGCCTACTACAACAAGGGTAATGTGTTCCAAAAGCAAGGCAAGCTCGAAGAAGCAATTGCGGCCTACAATAAAGCAATATTGATAAACCCAAGGTATCATGAGGCATACTCTAACATGGGCAATGCTCTCCAAGAACAAAGTAAGCTCGACGAAGCAATTAAAGCCTACAATAAAGCACTCTCCATCCAGCCTGATTATGCTGAGGCTTATAACAACATGGGTGGTGTTTTCCAAAAGCAAGGCAAGCTAGAAGAGGCTATTGAGGTTTACAACAAAGCACTCTCCATCCAGCCGGATTACGCTCATGCGAAGCATATGCTAGCTGCACTAACTGGTAATAAAAATAAAACTGCACCAAGGGAATATGTTGAAAACTTATTTGACGGATACTCTAGAAAATTTGAAGCTTCTCTCGTTGATAAATTAGGATACAAAGTTCCAAAATTAATTAAAGATATTTTAATTAAACCAAACGGTGAGGAATCACTGGGATCAGTTCTAGATTTAGGCTGTGGTTCTGGCTTATTAGGACAAGAGATTAGAGAGCACTGTGCTCAACTTGAAGGCATTGATTTATCAAGTAAAATGTTAGATCTTGCCAAGCAAAAAAATGTTTATGATG
>PBEE01000043.1:0-21427 GCA_002717605.1 Crocinitomicaceae bacterium
GGCATCACCACCTTCAGGCAGGTCGCCAACATGACCCCGGAGCTCGAGGACCAGGTCAACACGGCCATCGAGTTCTTCCCGGGCAGGGTCCGCAGGGACAAGTGGGCGAAGCAGGCTGAGGATCTCGATAACTGATGCTACAGTCTCCGGAAACCGACTACTGTTTCCTCCGGATCTTCTTGTTCTGTAGGTAAAACTCCAATTTCCTCTAGCCCAGTGGTAATCTCAGCAATTGGGGACGACCCGCCGATGCTTCCGTTCGGCTTTTTGTTCTTGCAGACCAGATAAACTTCAGATGATGCATTACGACTTGCTATTGGGGAGAACCTCCTAACGAATGAGAAACGACCCCTACATGCCTTTACCAATAATTCAATTCCAGTACCTTGGAACGCCTTCGTCACGAATGACCCCCCGGGCGCGAGAATCTTGACAGCCACATCCAGTGCCATCGCAGAGAGTTCCAAAGAGATGGCCTGGTCTGTATCGTACCTTCCAGTCAGGTTAGGTGATATGTCCGAGATCACAGAATTGAAGGCATTGCCTTCATTTTCATCCAAGACTTTGTCCAATATCAATGGGTCCATGATGTCCCCAACCAAAAGTGTAGCCCCGGGCAAGGGCTCGGTTGTGCGCAAGTCTACTCCTACTACCTTGCCGTCCATCCCCACGACCTCTATTGCCACTTGTGTCCACCCGCCGGGGTGGCAGCCTATGTCCAGTACAGAGTCCCCTTGTCGCATGAGGTTGTATTTGTCTTGTATTTGTTTGAGCTTGAAAGCAGACCTCGCCCTGTACCCGCTGTTTTTGGCTTGGCGCCTCCAAGGATCGCGTTGATGTTCTTGGTACCATCGCTTTGCCATGGACTTGGACCCATGCACTCCGTTATGAAGGGTCGACGCTTCGGAAAGTTAGATGCGACGATTTTTGATGGCTGTCTTGATCGCCACCCTAGTTGGACTACCCTCGCTGGCAAGCACAGAATCAGAATCAAGATTTCATTCTAATGGGTCCGGTGCAACGGTCCTGATTGAGGAGCACACGGCCACATATTGCCAGACATGCGCACAAATTGACCCCATGGTTCTTGATTTCTTGCGAGATAATGGCAATCGAGCGATCAGAGTAGCACTCCACCCACCGGCCGACGACCTCTTGGGAACTGAGATCTCAACCCACAGGCTCTCCCTCTCGGAAGACAATTTATCTGTCACGCCGACATTTGTTATGGATGGCGATATTGTTTCACGGGGATACGTGGATAGAACGGACTTGCAACTGAACCTGCGATCAGCGGAGCTCGACAAAAGAGGCATATTGTCATTGGAGGCTGAAGTATTGATTTCAGGGAATGCTATTCAAGTGACATATCCAAGCCTAGATTTAGAGCAGAATCAGACACTGACGATATTCATTGTTGAGAGGGTAGTTGTCCATGATCATGGGATAAGTCCCAATGGCCTAGATCAGAACCATGACGTCGCTAGAGGGATGATCTCGATTGATGATGAAAATAATGTAAAGGCCGAATTCATCCCAGACAGATGGAATGCATCAGTGCCTCAAAACGTAAATCACAGCGTTAGATTTCTACTAAGCGATGATGATGACCCACTCTCTTTCGATGTGGTGTTGGCTGTGGAATCCCGGGAAGAGGGGCCAAACAAGATTCTCTCCTCAACAATAGTCCGTCTTTCAGAGGAAACTGGGGGTGAATCCAAAATGACCCCGTTGGTACTTGTCCTTGGCATCGGAGTGGTGTCAACGATGGCGTTCATAATCCAATCTCGGAAATGAGGGATTCAGCACACCATCTCACGGCCTCTTCAGAATTCATTTCTGGTTGGAAGCCAGAGGAGTACAATTTGTCCACATTGAGCCAGGTCTTGGGCACATCTCCAGCCCAGCCCCTGTCGCCACCCGTGTAGTTTATTGCTACATCTTTGAGGCCTGTGGCTTCTATGACTATTTCCGCTATTCTTGATACGGAAACTGTTTGATCTGTTCCAAGGTTGTACAGAGCCGTTTTCCCGTGATCGAGGCCGATGACATGAAGCATTGCTTCGACTGTGTCTACTACGCCCATGTAGGACTTTTCCTGTCTACCGTCCCCGAGTACTTCTAATGCAGACGGGTTCTTTTGCAATTTGTGGATGAAATCGTAGATTACCCCGTGCGTCCCTCTAGGGCCCACGATGTTGGCAAATCTGTGTATCCAAGCTACAGCTCCAAATGTGCCCGCCCAAGCTGAGATTAGTGCCTCTGAGGCTAACTTCGAAGCACCATACAATGATATCGGCAATGTTGGACCGTAGCACTCTGGAGTTGGCATTTCACCAGCCTCGCCGTACACCGCGCTCGAACTGGAGAAGGAAATTTTGGAGACGCCCGATTTCCTCATCCCCTCGAGAACGTTGTAAGTCGCTAAGGTTCCTTGTTTGAGGTCTGTGTCTGTGACTTCGATACCCAAACGGATATCCGGGTTTGCCGCCAAATGGTGTACAACATCTACTCCGGCCATTGCACTGCTGACTAAATCTAAGTCCAGCAAGTCCCCCAGTACGATCTCAACGTTGCTATCAGAATGGTGTTTCAGGAATTCAATGCGCCCAGAAGACAGATTGTCCAACACTCTGACTGTCTCGCCCCTTGAGACAAGTGCGTCAACCAAGTGACTCCCAATGAAACCAGCTCCTCCTGTGACTAGGTGCATGCCCACGCGACGGGGATTCTTTGTTTGACACCTTCGGGTGTCTGGAGACAGTTTGAATGCCAATATTTCCACCATTCCACCCACATTGATCCGAACGCTTCATTGGCACCTCCCCCTCAAGTGAGATCGTGGAAGAGCCCATAGACGATGAAGCGGAATTCTGGAAGAGGTTTTTTGAGTCCATCCAACCGTTCAGGATAGCCATATCTGGTACGCTTTCAAATCTAGCCGACACGCCACCTGTCAAGGTAATCAGGAAAACGATGACCGTAATTGAGGCGGGTACTGAGAAGGCTGGCAATGTTGGTAAGAGAATTTCGGAGTATAGCTATGCAGCGATACTCAGGTCTCCGGGCATAGTTGTCGCACTATTGCTCCTGACTACCGCTCTTATCGGCAGAGATGCACTGGAGTTCGAGCACCAGATAAACGGGGATGTCGAGATCTACCTTCCGGATGGTGCCGATTCAACAGAATTGTTGAAGCAGGTTAGAGAACAATGGGCTACGGACATTGTGATCCTCTATGTGCAGACCAACAACGCCGCGACCGCGTCCGGAGAAAGGGGGACCGAGAACATTACCGATCAGGATATCCTGAGACAAATATCATGGATCGAGGGGGACGACCTCACTTTCGACCTTGGAGGCTACAGGTCCGGGCTTGACAGGTACAAAGACGACCGTGGCACTAGGGATGGAGTGGTATGGGTCCTCTCTCCGGCTCAAATAATCAAAGAAGCGAATTCCTCTTCTTATCGTTTTAATTGTGCACTGGAGCGCTACGCTCTTCCCACAGGCCAACAAGAAAACTGCGCTGTTGCATCGTTGAATCCTTACACCGGATACTCGATACCGCAAGGGTCAGGAGCCCAAGAAAGAATTGACCAGTACGTTGAGAATGCCGGCTCACTGATGGAATCCTTCGTCAGGGACACCGATGGGGATGGAATTTGGGATACAGGGGTTGTGATAATGGGCATAACATTCGATATGTCCGATACGGAGATACCTCCTCGTGACGATCCTAAGGGAATAACTGAGGATAACCCTTCTGGCCAGATTAAGGACCACAAGGCATTCCTAACCTACGCTGACTTATTGATCCATGAAGAGTCAAGGCCAGAAGACTGCGAGTTGTGTCACAGGGTGTATGAGTCTCCCACCCATTCATGGGACTTGGAAAGGGCTGATGTGATACCGAATAGAGAGGCGGTGACAATCACTGGCTTGACTCCTGTTCTGCATGACGTCTCGGACGCAATTTACGATGAATTGATGGACGTCATGCTCCCATTGAGTTTGCTCTTCGTCGGAATAATGATGTTTGCCCTGCATAGGAACGCCAAGGTCATCCTCATCTGTGGCACACCGATTATCATGACACTGTTCATCACATTCGGCACCATTGTCATAACAGATAGGATGCTAACTCCTATGATCATCTCCGCTGGACCGATATTGGTCGGCTTGGGAGTGGACTATGCACTCCACTTGACCAATAGGATAGAAGAGAACAGGGTCAGGATATTGGAACAGAGGGCCGAGCGAAATTGGGCTCTTCGAAGGGACGGTCAACCAGAGCATGATCTTGATCCGTGGGACCCGTCCATAAGCCTCGGTGCGACGGTCTCCGCAGCATTGACAACAGGTCATGCAATACTTTTGTCGGCCCTGACGACAATAATCGGCTTCAGCGTTTTGATGTGGCCGTCGATCGTCCCAATAGCACCAATGAGGACGGTGGGCCTGACGCTTCTATTGGGCATATTCACGACTTTCATAGTATCAATGGTCATGGTGCCGGCGTTGGTACAACTTCTCAGATATCGGAAAACCCCCTCCGCCGCATTCGACTCCCTCTGGGACAAGATAGGCGAGGTGCCTGTACGAGTGTACTTGTTGGTATTGATCATCGCGGGCGCCTTCACCGCCTATGGGGTGATGATTCTCGATGATGAGTTGGGTAAGGAGATAACCGGTTCTGCAGATGAGGTGCCCCCGGGATTAGCATCCTATGAGGCACTGAGGGAGTACAGCATAGAATTCCAAGGAGGGCAGACGAACATGTTCATCGTTGACGCCGAAGCCAGGGGCGAATTGAATGGCACTGCACCAATCAGGGACCTCCCCATACTGGACGCGATTGAGAGGATGCAGATCGAGGTCAATAATGTACCAAACACCACATCAATCTCACTCGTGGACATCCTGAAGGCCATACACGTCGACTCCCAATCATTGGGAGTCAATCTGGTCTCGACCAGCCTTTGGGACCTCATACATGATGAGTGCTGGGATGAATCGCAGAATCCCTTCCGTCCAGACTGCCTGCCCTACGCAATCACATCCAGAGAGGCTATGGTGAACGTTGCTTTTGACACACTCTCCCCAGAGATACGATCTATGTTGATGAATGCCGATCAGGCCGGTGTGTGCCAGCAGCCCTCGCCTTGTGAGACAAAGACACTGGTGTATGTCAACCAGCCGTACATAGCACTGAAGGAGGCCAAGGTACTGAGGGAGGCTATTGATGACCATCTCAGGGGCGAGTCAAGCTGTAATGGGCCACTTTCGTGTTCAGCGCTTGGCCTAGATGGTGCGGTAAACAGCTTGCTCACAGGGGGCCTGCCGGTCTCTCTGGACATAAACGAGGGAATCCACGACGCCCAAAGGGATACCACCCTATCCACGATCCTCATACTTCTAGTAGTAATGTCAATACTCTTCAGGTCCCCTAGGATGGCCGTCTTCACTATGGCTGCCGTAGGGGTCGTTGTCCTCTGGCAACCCATCCTGATGAGGTTTGGGGGAGTCAACGTCAATGTTTTCACTGCGATGATTGGTACGATCGTATTTGGGATCGGTGTCGATGATTCTATTCACATCGTTGACAGGATAAAAGACGAGGGTGAGAGCCCAGCTGGCATTGCGAAGTCAGTCGCGAGATGCGGCCAGACAGTTTTCGAGACCACTGCTACCACGTGCGCTGGATTGGCAGCAGGTTTGTTCGTGGCCATCCCGGGGCTGCGAAACTTCTTCGTTTTGATGATGGCATTGCTTTTCCTAGCACTGGTAGCGAGTTCCATAGTCTTACCAACAATAGTGGTGGCATATCGTGAATTGACCTCAAGGCTCATGGGTAGAGGCCCGTGGCTGGACTATGAGGAATCCGGCTCACTATCCTCCGGATTCAAGTCGAATTGATCCAGACCACAATGACAAATTTGTGAGGGTGCAGGGAGTAAGCCCCTTTCTGTTCACCTTACGGCTGGTTGCATTCAACTTAGCATCCTACCCGGCCCTAGCAGATGCTGCTTGACGGGCCTGCTTGGACTTGCTCCAGCGGGGGTGGCCGTTTCATCCATGTTGGCGAAACCTCCTCCTTCAGGATTCACCGTTAACTCGCCACACGGTTCGTTTCTGTTCCAGAGCCGACCCTCCCGGGCCCCTGGCGTTAACCAGGCCGCTCGCATCTTGGAGAGGGGACTTTCCTCAGTGTCGAACACTGTCAGCAACCCTCCTGCTCCCTCATGCCGCGGAACACGTCGATGGACATCAAACGTTCGGTCAACGCTGTGAGCCTGAGAAACTTTTCATTTCGAGTCGATGCCGCTGGTATATGGACACCGAAGAGAGGAAGAGGCTGGCAGGCATAGAGGCATGCAAGTGGGTGCGGGATGGAATGTCACTGGGTCTTGGCACGGGATCCACGGTGTCCCACACGGTCCTCGAGATAGGGAGGTTGATCTCGGGGGGCTCAATCTCCGTCGTTGGGGTACCAACCAGCCTAGCAACCCGCGAACTGGCAATGAGTGTTGGCATACCCTTGGTTAGCCTGTCCGAGGTCGGGGTACTCGACTTGGTTATCGATGGAACGGATGAGTTCGATCCAGAATTCTCACTCATCAAAGGCGGAGGGGGTGCTCTCACCAGGGAGAAGATAGTCGCTCAGTCCTCGAATGCCATGATCGTCGTCGCCGACGAGAGGAAGCAAGTTGACGTACTGGGGAAGTTCCACCTCCCCGTGGAGGTACTGCAGTTCGAGTGGGAGGCCACCAGAGGCCTGTTGTCTGCTCTATGCCCAGGGACGGTCTCTATCCGGGGGGGCGAGCGACCATTCGTCACCGACAACGGGGGGTTCATACTCGATTGCAATTTTGGCGAATCGATTACCAACCCAAAGTCACTGGAGTCAGAGATCCTTTCGATAGCGGGGGTCGTAGAAGTCGGCCTTTTCTGCGACATGTGCGATGTGGTTATCCTAGCAGGAGAGGGCGAGGTTCAGACCATCGTCAAAGAGGGCGGAAGGCTAAGTTAACCAATCGCTGTTGTTATAGAGGAATCCCTGAACCGGTAGCTGGGTCTGTAGCTTAGTCAGGTAGAGCGACGGGCTCTTAACCCGTAGGCCGCGGGTTCGAACCCCGTCAGACCCGCCAAAGATCAAATCAATCGCAGCGTTGAAACGCGGGATGTACCGCCCTGAGCCTAGGGTGAGGCCATGAAGACGCAGTGGATTGGTGACGTCTTGAGTGGCTCTCTGAACCAAAAAGAGGTCCACCTCAAGGGGTGGATTCACAGATCAAGGGGGTCAAACGCCATCAGGTTTGTCGTACTTCGGGACTCTACAGGAACCCTTCAGTGCGTGGTGAAGAGGGACAAGGTGGGAGATGCATCCTTCGAGGAAGTCGCTTCAGCGCTTATCGAGTCCAGCCTGGAGATCAAAGGAACGGCCATACCAACCGACAGAGAGCATGGGTATGAGATCCAAGTGACCGAAGCCAAAGTCGTTGGGCCAGTAGACCCCTCGAACCCCTTCCCAATCACGGAGTCCGCCATGGAGGAGGCTGACGGCGGCGAGACTGAGTTCTTGCTGGACAACAGGCACCTCTACCTGAGGACAGGTAGGATGACGACGATGTTGAAAATCAGATCATCGGTTTTCGGTGCGATCCACTCGTTCTTCCGGGATCGTGACTTCATCGAATACCAAGCCCCCAACTTCGTCGCCGGGGCCGTAGAGGGGGGTAGTACCTTGTTTGAGGTCCCGTATTTCGGAAGGAAGGCCTACCTCACTCAGTCTTGGCAACTCTATGCAGAGGCCGCCATGCCCGCACTCGAGCGACTCTACACCATCGCACCATCATTCAGGGCCGAAAAGAGTCGGACAAGGAGGCACCTGACGGAGTTCTGGCACGCTGAGATGGAGATAGCCTGGGCCGACAACAACGACGTAATGGACCACGGGGAGGCGCTTGTTAGGCACATAGCCCGGACTCTGCTAACTGAGAGGCCCGCTGAATTGGAAAGTCTGGGAAGGGATCTCGAGGTCATCAGGAGATTCGCAGATTCGGATTACCCCAGAATCCGGTATGACGAGGCCGTGGAGCGGCTTAAGTCCAAGGGAGTGGAGATAGAGTGGGGCCAGGACCTGGACTACAGCAAGGAGAAGATCCTCACAGCGGACTTTGATGTGCCGCACTTCCTAACGCACTACCCCAAGGTAGCCAAGCCCTTCTATCATAGGCAGGACCCGGATAACCAGGATTACGTCCTCTGTCACGACCTCCTTGCTCCCGAGGGCTACGGGGAAATAATTGGAGGAGGTGAGAGGACCTGGTCCGAGTCTGAAATCCTAAAGAGGATCGACGATGAGGGAACCCCTAGGGACCCCTACGAGTTCTACATCGACATCAGGAGATACGGCGGGGTTCCACACGGGGGCTTCGGACTGGGGGTGGACAGGGTCTGTGCGTGGCTCGCCGGTGCTGACCACATCCGGGAGACGATCCCATTCCCACGTGATTCACGTAGGGTCACCCCCTGAGTCCTGATAATCCTCATACGGACCCCCCCTGTCCACTCATCATGGATCCCGGATTTGACCTAGCCAACCCAACCGAGGAGCACAGGATGCTGAGGGACATGGTGCGAAACTTCGTTCAGGAGGAAGTCGAGCCTCAAGCCCATGAGCATGATCGGCATGAGAAGTTCAATGCCGAACTCTTCCGTAAATTAGGGGATCTCGGTCTGCTTGGCATCACCATAGAAGAAGAATACGGGGGCGTTGGGATGGACGCCACCGCAGTGGCGATAGTTAACGAGGAACTCTCCTACTCGGACCCTGGTTTCTGCCTAGCATATCTAGCTCATGCGCAATTGATGGTCAACAACTTGGCATTCAACGGAGACGAAGGCCAGAAGGGTCGGATACTACCACTCGTTTGCAGTGGGGAGTGGATAGGATGCATGGGGATGAGCGAGCCAGGCCATGGGACCGATGTCTTGGGGATGACCACATCCGCGAGTCCCCAGGAGGATGGAACATGGTTGCTGAATGGCAGGAAGATGTGGATCACGAACGGGGTCATTGACGATGGTAGCACCCCCGCGGACGTATGCATGGTCTATGCCAAGACCGGTCAAGACGACGATGGTAGGCAACAGATCACCACCTTCATCGTAGAGAGGGGGATGGAGGGGTATTCGGTCGGCCAAAAGATACTGGACAAACTAGGGATGAGGGCCTCCAACACGGCAGAGCTGGTGTTTGACGACGTCAGGATCCCAAGTGAGAATGTCGTAGGCAAGCCCGGGGAGTCCACCGTCCACATGATGCGAAATTTGGAGATTGAGAGGATAGCACTCGCCGCCATGGCAGTTGGGATCTCTAGAAGGTGCCTCTCAATAATGAACCAGTACGCCTCGGAGAGGGAGGCCTTCGGGAGGAGGATCAGGGATTTCGGCCAGATCCAGAGGCACATAGCGGAGTCATGGGCCGAGTACAGGGCAATGAGGGCCTATGTTTACGACACCGCCCTGAACACGAGGTTGTCTGAATCCGGCAACAGGCTTGACAGCGATGGGGTCAAGCTATACTCGACGACGGCCGCCAAGAATATCGCAGACAGGGCCATCCAAGTCCTAGGGGGCTATGGCTATGTAGGGGAGTACGTCGTTGAGAGGCTCTGGCGGGACTCCAAGCTACTTGAGATCGGGGGAGGGACCCTTGAGAGCCATCAGAAGAACATAGCCAGGGATCTCGGCAAGGATGGCAGTCCGATCAACAACTGACGAGACACTAACTCGGTCCAGGAGCCTTTGTTCGGCTTCATTCGATGTCTTCAATGAGAGTCATCCTCAAGGTCTCACCATCGTAGGAGAGGGACTTGAAGGCCACCTTGAGATCCCCTTGGCCGAATGGATCCTCGATCATGGGGGAGGAGCCCCTGAATAGGCCCAATACCTCCTTGTATTCCGTCGTCCCAACAATGGCCACTGCCTCGTAGACCGCGGACTCAGCACCCTCATCGAGCAGGTCATCGCCTTCTCCGCCGCGTATCACAGTTCTTTGTATCCTCCGCTCGATCGAAACGGTGAGCGACTCGCATTCAATCTCAAGCGTCTTCCTCTCGGTGTTGCTCGGTGCAAGGAGGTCGCTGCTTGCAATCATGTTGATCCCGGAAAGTCTGAGTTGCATGGCCACCGCATCGCATTGGTGCTTTTGCACCTTGCGCCTGTTGCTGGTCGATGGTAGTCCCGCCAGGACTCGAACCTGGGTCCCCGGGACCAAAACCCGAGATGATGGACCACTACACTACGGGACTCTGGCTAACCTGCGGGGGGTCGCGGTTTAGGACTTGTCGACTCCGCCCCCGGAACCATCATGCGTGGTGACTCAGCCGGAGAGGCATGCAGGTATCGTCAATAGGAGTGGTTGGTGCAGGACAGATGGGGGCTGGAATAGCACAGGTTTCGGCATGTGCGGGCTACTCCCTGACGCTCGTAGACATCAAGGCGGACGTGATCGAGAGTGGAGTTGCCTCGATCAGGTCCTCTTTGACCAGGATGGTCTCCAAGGGAAGGTTGGACCAGAAAACCTCTGATGAGGCCCTAGACAGGATAAAAACATCGCTGGATCTGGGGGACCTCGCAGAATGCGATCTCGTTGTGGAGGCCATACCAGAGGTGTTGGATCTGAAGACCAGCACCTTCAACAGACTGGATGCAATCTGCAAGCCATCCGCCATTCTGGCAAGCAACACATCCTCGATATCGATCAACACCATCGCAGAGTCGACCTCTAGGCCTGAAAGGGTCATTGGAATGCATTTCATGAATCCAGTCCCGATAATGAAGCTCGTCGAGGTCATCAACGGCACTCATACAACGGAGCTCGTCACCTCAGAGGTGATCTCCGTCATCGAGGCGCTGGGGAAGACCCCCTTGCAGTGCAACGACTCTCCGGGTTTCGTATCAAACAGAATACTCTGCCCAATGATAAACGAGGCAATCATCACATTGGACGAGGGTGTGGCTGAAGTGGACGCCATCGACGGAATCATGAAGCTCGGGATGAACCACCCCATCGGCCCCCTTGCATTGGCCGACCTGATAGGCCTGGATACGGTGTTGAACATCATGCGGGTTCTGCACGAGGGACTCGACGACGAGAAGTATGCTCCATCTCCATTGTTGGTGTCGATGGTCAACGAGGGCAAATTGGGGAGAAAAACCAAAATCGGTTTCTACAATTATTAATTTCTCATAGCATATATATGATTGTATTTCCCCAATGATCCAAGGCTCAGTGTAGCGGTTTCACGGATTTGTTATTTTTATACTAAAATCGTGACCCTGACAGGTTGAGACCTACCTCTGAAACCCCTCAGATACCCCAGTGTTCTTGAAGAAAGAATTCGACATTGTTATATCCTTCCCCGGACGTGATCACGCCCAGTGACGTCTATGTCGAACGACCGCAGCCGAACCATCGTCCTTGCTACGCTAATGATTGCAGCCCTATTGACACCCGCCTTGTCCACCGTGGACGAACGGGTGGAAATGAAGGAGGATCCAGTGATTATGGAAGCCCCTCCGAACCCATGTTTGGGTTATGATGCCTGTACGGGTCTAGACGCCGGGGGGTACAATGCGAACAACCAGATTTGTGCAACTGGAGGATCTTGTCCGACCCTGGATCTGACGCCCTACGTCGAATCGGATCAGGTCACATCCTTCTACGGTCACGTCAACGGATTCTCAGGCTGCGGAGCCACCACTTGCGACGATGACGATGTCTACCTACTAGATGTCCCGGCTGGATACCAGACAAACATAACCACTGCTTGGAATTCAACGGTCAGGCACCACTCTCTGGCCGTTTACAATGCTGACGGATGGTCGGGTTCCGGCACAGGCGGCTTGACAACTATCCAATCGAACACGTGCACCGCCACTGCCAGCGCTGGCACGTGCTATGTCGAGGCAGGGGCTATGTCAGCAAGCACGATAGCCATCTACCTTGACTGCGCCTTCAGTGGGTGCCAGGGCAACAACCCCCAGGACTACAGGCTCGACATCGAGTTCTTCTTCCCCGGCGACAATGGAAACATCGGGGACTACACCGAGGAGACCCTAGTCGTCTCCAGTACTCTACTAGAGACCGTCCAAGACAGCTTCTACGCACCAGTCTACCAAGGAAGCGCGACGAGTGACACTGGGACATTCGATGTGGTTTCCGGCCAGACTGTAGGCATCATGCTCTCCTACTGTGACAGCTTCTGCGACACAGAGAGCAGAATCACGATCACAGGCCCTGGGTCGATAAACGACGTCTTCTTCCCACTGGGATACCAGCCCAGCGACATTGGAACCATCATCACATCCTACACCACACCTGGAACCTACACCCTCTCGGTCGACGACCCAGGGTGGGGCGATGGCGGAATCGGCGCCGATGCGGTCCTGACTGCAGACGCAGGGAATGTCACAGGCCTCTTCCAGACTGATGGATTCGACCTGCAATCGGTGTCGATGGGAATGGTCACGGACACTGCGGACGAGCAGGATGTGTGGGCCGTGCTCATACCAGAGGGATACCTTGTCGACGTGACATTGTCATGGGACAACAGCGCTGACCTCGACCTCGCGCTGTATGGGGACTACGCACTCACAGACATGATCGACGACTCGATCTACAACAACCCAGAGCTCGTCACGAGCACGGATCAGGACTGGGACGACATAGCATGGATAGAGGTCGTCTGGTGGTCCGGCTTCGGCGTGAGCGACGCCATCTACACGCTGACTGTGGACTTCATCCCAGTCTCAGGCGTGCCGTGCTACAACCAAGACGACGGCGGATCTCCAGACACATACTACGACGTCTTCACCGGCGATGCAGGACACGAGGACATCCCATCGACGAAGGTGATCGACACCTCTGCAGGCTCCGGCACCATCAGGGGCATGATATGCGGTGGTTACGATGACACCGATGCCTACAACTTCACCGTCGCACCCGAGACTGGGATTTTCGCAACGCTCGTCTTCGATGACGAACATGACTACGACATGGGATTCGACCTGTCTAAGGAGATAGCCGCTACCCCCGGGACATGGACCTCGATCGATCAAGAGATGAACGCCCAGGATGGCATGAGGTCCGTGACCTCGAACGTGAGCTACAACCCAGGATCAGGCGTCACATGGACGCTTGAGATGTACGACTCGTTCGGCGACGGTTGGAACGGCAACTCGATCGACATCATCGTTGATGGCGTGGTTGTCCTTGACGATGTGACCCTATCTAGCGGATCATTCGGTTCACTCAGCTTCCCAGTAAGCTGTGGCTCGGTGGTCGATGCCAACATAGACTGGAACGGCTCTTGGGATTCCGAGGTCTCGTACGAGATATTCAACCAAGACGGTGCATCAGCAGGTGCAGCATCGTATTTCGACAACATCGGACTCCCCAACCACGGGGACCTCGAGGACCTCATCGTCACATGCGCCGGCGGTCCACCACCGCCGATCACCTACATCGTCGGCCTCGGCGGGGCCCTACCTCAAGACGACCTCGAGTACAATTACACCATCACCTGGTCCACCTACAGCCAGACGGCGACATGGACGAACCCAGCGGACGACGCTGGCATGGGCCTGGATGCAGGGGACGACTACCTGACTCGAATGACACTCCCGACCATGAACAGCAGCTACATCGGCTCTGCCCACGACGTCTGGGACTCATCGGATCAGTACGAGATATACGTCCCAGAGAACTACGGGCTGAGAGTCACCCTGGGATACCCTGCGGACACCTACATGTCGCTGACCATCGGAGACAACGACTCCTTGGACGACGTGTCGGAGTATGACGAGGGGGAGTACCCCCAGGTCGCATACTCGCTCTTTGACGACGGAGGGGAGACCTTCGTCCTGTCCGTCGACATGATCCGCGGAAGCGGGGACTACTCGATGCTAGTCGAGATGCTATGGCCAGAGAACACGCTCAACCCCGAGAACGACTGCGGCATAGGCGAGGACTTCAACCACTTCCCATGGGGCCCCCAGGCGCCGTGGGATACGAACTGGGTGAACCACACAGGGATGGACACGCCGACGACCACCGACATCGGCCCCACTGGCGGAACATGCACAGCATGGATGGACGCAGCATGGGATCCCGAGGACAACGTAAGGATCTCCATCCCTGAAAACCACTTCCTAAACGTGACCATCGAGGCACTCACAGACCTCAACGACGAGGACACAGGCTTCTCGATACAGGAGGACTTCCTTGGCTTCACATTGCTAGCGTGCCCGTACTTCGACACGGAGTGCGGAACGGACGAGTTCTATCAGGTCTCAGGATTCGGAATCATCAACAACATCGGTGAGAACGCGACCATGTCCACCGGATCAGCGCCACTGGGCGGAGGATACGTCCACTTGAGGTCCTACATAGGTCAATTCGGAAGCGGCCCCACGACCGAGAACCTCGAGTACCAGATCACACTTGAGTTCATCAACGTATCAGAGCTCTGGTTCCCGACAGACGACGCGGGCTCAGGATCAGATGCCTGTGCGGCAATGCTCTGCGGAATCAACGTGACCAACCTGATCGGAGCATCGACCTCGGGCGTGAACGCCACATTCAACTCCACCAGCGGAGACCTAGAGTCCCTGCATTGGGACGGCTATGTTTCCGCAACAAACGACAAGGACGACGCATACCAGTTCTACGTCCCGCAGGGGTACTTCTACGAGATATGCGTCGAGTGGGACGGTCAGAACTGGTGGGGCTTCGACCCCAACACCATGATCCGGGTCTTCGCCTATGGGGACGGTTCTGGCGAGTACCCATCCTCCAGTGGGTTCTGGAACACCTTCCCCCACTCCGGAGCCTCGGGTTCCATCTGCATAGAGAGCTACAACATGGCTGGCTTCGGGGACGTCTCAGGCCAAACGAACTACTTCCTGATCAACGACTTCTCCGGGAACGTCAATTGGCCGTCCAACGTAGACATGCTTGATTACGTGGACTACAACGTCACTGTGACCTTCAGCAGCCTGGACAGGGACGGAGACGGATGGCTAAATGACGACGAGGACGCATGTGGAACAGATGCCGACGACCCCGCATCAGTACCCACCGACACCGATGCTGACGGCATATGCGACTTCCTCGACGCTGACTCCGACGGGGATGGCGTAGCAGACATCGACGACGCCTTCCCATACGATCCCAACGAGACCGATGACACCGATGGTGACGGAGTGGGCGACAACAGCGACGACGACACCGATGGCGATGGCTGGCTCGACGAACTCGAGAGGGACTGTGGCACCGACGCCATGGACGAGACCAGCATCCCAGCCGACTTCGACATGGACATGATCTGCGACCCATTGGACCCAGACGACGACAACGACACATGGACGGATGCCTTGGACGCATTCCCATTCGATGCCGCTGAGTGGGCCGACAACGACAGGGACAACATCGGCGACAACGCAGACCCAGACGACGACAACGACAACTTCACCGACCTCACAGAGATCGACTGCGGATCGGACCCGTTGGCCAACGGGGACATCCCGACCGACCTCGACAACGACGGAACGTGCGACCTGTTGGACAATGACAGGGACAACGACGGAGTGGACAACGACGTCGACGTGTTCCCAGACGACAGCACCGAATGGGCAGACTTCGATGGCGATGGAAGGGGCGACAACGCGGACATGGACGACGACAACGACCTCGTCGCCGATGGGCTGGACCTGTTCCCCTACGACGCATCAGAGTGGGCCGATAACGACGGAGACGGTGTCGGCGACAACGCCGACTTGAACGACGACGGCGACGCATGGACCGATCTCGAGGAGATCGCCTGCGACACCGACCCAATGGACGCCAGCTCCGTGCCCGCTGATTACGACGGCAACATGGTTTGCGACAAGCTCGACCCGGATGACGACGGCGACGGCGTCAACGACGACGTCGACGACTTCCCGTACGACGCCAACGAGTATGTTGACTCCGACGGCGACGGGATCGGCGACTTCACGGACGAGGACGACGACAACGACGGGTGGAACGACATCGTCGAGCCCAACTGTGGGAGCGACCCGATGAACAGGCTCTCAGTCCCTAGCGACAACGACGCTGATGGGGACTGCGACGTCACGGACGCGGACGACGACAACGACGGCGTCCTAGACGGCGACGACGCCTTCCCCAACAACCCAACGGAGTCCAAGGACACGGATGGCGATGGTCTAGGCGACAACACCGACATGGACGACGACGATGACGGATGGCTCGACACCACCGAGACGGTGTGCCGCAACATGGGTGGCTTCGGCGACCCAGACTCGGCAGCCGTGACCCCAGCCGACCTCGACAACGACAGGGTCTGCGACGCTCTGGACCAGGACCGAGACGGGGACGGAGTGCCGAACCCCAGCGACGAGGGACTGATCGCTAGCTGCGAGATCCAGCCTTGGGAGGACGCCTTCCCAGACGACGCCTCCGAGCAGTTCGATGCGAACTGCGACGGCAACGGCGACAACGCCGTGCCACTCACGCTCAGGGACGACTTCGACGCCGACCCAACGCCGTTCATCGGCGCTGGCGCTGGGGCACTCGCCTTGGTCGCCGGCCTAGGACTGGCCATGAGGTCACGAGGAGGCGGCGGTGACGAGGACTACCTCGACGAGACCGAGGACTTCGAAGAAGAGGAAGACGAGGACGAAGAGGAGGGGGCCTGATACTATGAAGGCAACCTCCTCCCAATCCAACAAGCGCGGGGTCAGCCTCGCGACCCTCGCCTTCGTCGCAATGCTGATGATCGGACAGACCGCACCGATGGAGTACATACGAGACTCCACCTACCACCAGGAGACCGTCTCCTACGACACCGTCGGACTGTCGGTAATGGAGAACTCACAGTCGGACGTCGTCATCGACCTCATGTCGACCGTGAGTGGAGCCGACGGATGCAAGATGAGCGTCCTAGACGGCCAAGGGGATGACAGCGCGCTGTTCACCTCCCCCGTCAATGGCATGGCATCATTCGATGCCACCATGGCCTCTACTGCGTTCGACTTCGAGAACCCCCTCGATGCCGATGCGGATAACACCTTCGAGTTCGACGTGAGGACCGTGTGCCCCGGCAACGTCGCCTCGAGCGAGACGTACTACGTCAACGTCACGAACACGGTATTCGGCTTCTATGGAGATGCCACGGCCTCGATCAACGAGGACGTAGCGGCGAACATGAGCGTATGGTCCCCGACCATGATGAACGACACCACCGCGAACTGCGCCATCACCGCTGGTGACGACGCAGGAAACTTCGACATCAACGCATCCACATGCGCCATTACCGTAAGCGAGACCGCGAGCTTCGACCACGAGACCTCGCCGACCATCACCCTGACGGTGGCCGCCTCAACGGCAGGCGACCTAGAGTCAGACTCCCAGGATGTTACGGTCAGCGTGACAGACGTGAACGAGGCGCCAGTGGGTGCCATCGGCATCGCTGGTACGCTCACAGAGGGCGAGACCCTGACGGCGGACCTCACCGGGCTCACCGATGAGGATGGCATCATGCTATCGAGCGCAGCCTCCGGGATCATCACGAACATCGAGGTCCTCGTGTACGACGGATCGACGGGCGACGCCACCTACGACGGCCTGTCCTACATCCAGGTCACACACACGGAGATCGCCTCGACAAGCGGCTACACAATCGACACCGACAGGTGGAACGGAACGGCCTGGGTGGACTACGATGCCGGAGGTCTCGGCGACGGATCCACGGTTTCAGAAATTCAAGTATGGCCATGGTTCGTGCCAAACGACCCAGTCTCCTCCTCGGACTACTACAGGGTGACGATCACCGACAGCGGCACCTCGCACACGGCATACTACGACACTTGCGGCTACTCGGCGTACGAGAGGGGCTCCAGCATGATGGACACCTATCAGTGGTACCGATCTGGAACCGCCATAACGGGCGCTACCTGCGATGCATACACGCTAACCAACGATGACGCCACCCAGACGATACAAGTTTCGATGACCTACGCCGACACTGCCGGTCGCCAGACGACCGTCCTCAGCGCGGCCTCCGCCGTCGTGACGGACGTCGACAACAACGCACCGACCTCCACGGCCATCCCCAACCAGGCTGTCCTGGAGGACGCCACGACAACCATCGACGTCTCCTCGTACTTCTCCGACGACGACCCTGGTGCTGATCTCACCTATACAATTTCAGGAAGCACCCTTGGTGCTGGGACATGGACCAACGCCAACCCCGGAACCGCGTCAACGACCATCGCCGCAACGGGTACGGATTGGACACTGTCAGAGTGCGGCATGGCCAGCAGCGTCAACACCCCCATCACAGTCGGGGGCGTGTCCCTGCTCAGCATCACCGCTGTCTACGGGCCCTGTGACTACACCAGCGCCATGTACACAGGCTCAGTGCAGGTTACCACAGTCACCACACACGCCTTGGACCTTACTTTTGCATCCAACGACGTCACCTTCACGATGGATGGCGGTACGAACTTCTACTTCACCACCACCGCACTGGTGACTGGACAGGATGCCGATGGCTCTGTCATAGGCACAGTCGATGGCGGGACCCTCCCAGGTTGGGCTGGCTTCGCCACAATCGACGCTGCCACTGGTGTCATCACGGCGGCACCGCTGCAGGCGGACGTTGGCGGGAACCTAGTCACGGTCACAGCTACTGACGACGACCCATCGGACACAACGACCTCCCAGACGTTCTACATGAACGTGACAAACGTCAATGATGCATTCACGGTCGGCACGGGTACCCTCGGGGTATTCGGGGACGTGTATGACGGCGAGACCCTCCAAGCCGGAAACACTGCAATAATCACCACAACAACAACGCCCTCGAATGGGGACACATACAATGCAGCAGGCAACTACGTCTTCACATTCACGAAGACGTCGTACTTCGGGTATTCAGGCGACGCCGCTCAGATTACAGATGGAGCAGGTGCCGTAATTTGTCAGACGGGGGGTGCAACCTTCGGCTACACAGGCTCAGATTTCACTTGCTCCTTCACTCTGGCTGCAGGGGAATCCGCAACCATCACCCTCATCGAGCGATACACCATCGGCTCCATGGGAACTTACAGCATGGTACACACATCAGAACCCACCACAATTGCACTTGACACCAACCTACTTAGTGACGGTGACGGCCTGGGAACCATAGCCTACCAGTGGTACGCCGATGGCGCAGCCATTGCAGGGGCCACCTCCGCCACCTACACGCCGGAGGCCAACAACCTCTCCCTGATCGGTACGACCTACACGGTCGAGCTGTCGCAGACGGACCTGATGGGCACCGCGGAGACGATGATGTCATCCAGCTCCGCAGCACTTGCCCTCAACCCAGCAGGCGATCTGGATGGCGACACGATCACCAACGATATCGATACGGACGTCGACGGTGATGGGTATCACGCGACCGACCAAGGCGACGGGCTCGTTGACGCATTCCTGCTCGATGAGCACGCATGGGGCGACAACGATGGTGACGGTATGGCTGACGTTCTGCACAGCAGCCTCACCACAACGACCACGCCAGTTGTGACGCTATGCGACATAACCAACCCCTCCGGAGCCGGCGGTGCGACCTGCACCTTCACCGTCCCGGCGGGTGTGACCACAAACGACGTGTCCTTCGGAGACACGACGTCCTTCACCAGCGAGTTCTCGATGACCGTTGACGATGGAACGACCACCACCTCCTACGACCATGGCGACGCTCCCTTCACGCTCGGCGAAGGCACCTACACGATTTCGATATCGGATTCCTATGATGACGGGAACGGGTTCGCAACCGTGACTTACGATGACGACCCAATCGTGGTCCCAGCCACTGTCACCCCCTATGGTACTGTGCTGGACACTGACGATGACAACGATGGCACGCCGGACACGGATGACGCCTTCCCCTTCGACGCCACAGAAGACACAGATGCTGACGGCGATGGAATCGGTGCGAACACCGATCAAGTGGAGAACGACCCTTGCTACTCAGTCGACACTGACGGCGACGGGTATCCAGACGCTGGAACTGGCATCGCCAACTGCACCCCGACACTCGTCGAGGACAACGACGACGATGCCGACGGCATCGCAAACGTGGACGACTGCAACGTCAGCAACGCCACCCAGATGTACGACACGGACGGAGACGGCATCTGCAACTCAGTCGACACGGACGACGACGGGGACGGCGTGGCTGACTGGTACGACGACTACCCCCTTGATGGCGATGCCCAGTACAACGCCGACGGGGATGCCTTCAACAACACCGCAGATGCCGACGACGACAATGACGGGGTCACCGACGACCTCGATGCTGACGACGACGGTGATGGCTACAACGACACCATAGACTGGGCCCCGGGTGACCCAGACGAGTGGGTCGACACCGATGGAGACGGCCTAGGGGACAACTACGACACAGACGATGACGGAGATGGAGTCCTCGATGGCGCTGACGGCTGCCCGACAGACTCAGGGGCCTCACTCGATTCGGACGGTGACGGCCTATGTGACGCCACTCTCGATGACGATGACGACAACGACGGGGTATTGGATGTCAACGATGCGTTCAGCCTAGATCCAGATGCCTCGGTAGACACGGATGGCGACGGCAAGGCCGACACCCTCAACCCGGCCCTGCCCACTGAGGACGCCTATGCCAGTGTTGAACTGTGCTCGATGACTCTCCTGTCAACGCCCGAGGTAATTTTCAACGGCTATGAGGCGATATCCTGCACGGTAACAGTCCCCTCGAACGTGAACACTGTCACGGTGTCACTCACATACGGGAACAGCTGGGCATCCGAGACCGGCTTGTACGTCCTCGCTCCGGGAGCAACCACATACGACCTGATCTTCTCGGGCTCGAACAGCGCCGCCGGGACAACCTCGACGCTGAGCTACACCCTAGCAGGAGACTACACGCTCTACCTCATAGACACCTACGGCGACGGTTGCGCAGGCTGCCTAGTGACGCTGACCTATGACTACCTCTCAGGATCCCAACCAGCTCAGAGCACTCCATACGGCACCCTCCTGGACAACGATGACGACGACGATGGAACAATCGACGACTCGGATGCATTCCCACTCGACGCCTGTGCCGACACGGATACAGATGGAGACGGCGACCCAGATGCACTGCTGACTTGCACGACCACGACTACGCTAGTCGCTGACAGTGATGATGACAATGACGGTGTACCAGACGTTGGTACCGACAACAACGGCGACGGCGACTTCGACGACGCTGGCGTCGACGTCAACGGCGACGGCGACTTCGACGACCCAGGCGTGGACAACAACGGCGACGGCGAC